>NZ_JBLWIJ010000007.1:0-194236 GCF_051365025.1 Arthrobacter sp. R4 | reverse complement strand
CGGCCACCCGGAAAGGGTGCCCGGGCCTGGCCGAATCAACGGGCAGCGTCAACGCTCTTCTGAAGGGCGCTCATGTAGTCCTCGGCCGACATCTGGCCAGTGGTGAGCAATGAGACGTTGGTCGAGGCCAGTGAGTTGCTCTTCGGGTCCAACAGCGCTTCGAACCAGAGCACGGGATCCTTGAGTCCGGTGATCTTTTCCTGGATCTGGGAGGTCATGACCGGGAGTTCCTTGACGTCCTCGTTGACCTTGAACCCCGAGATGGTGCCGGAGTCCTTCAGTGCCTGGGTGCCGTAGTTCTCCGAAATGCACTTCAGCCATTCGCCGACCTTCGGCCCGAACTGCTTCGGTGACATAGCCATCACAGCGCCCGCGTTGGCCGCGAACTGGTCAATGCTGCCTGAGCCGCCTTCGACTGCAGGGAAGGCCATAAAGCCGATGTTGGTGTCACCAATGGTGTTCCGTTTGGGGTCATTGATGGAGCTCAGCAACCAGCTGCCGTCATAGGTCATGGCTGCCTTGCCGGTCAGGAAGAGGTTCGTGGACGTGTCGGCGTCGCGGGTGGAGAAGCCTTCGCCCAGGGCGCCGGAGGAAGCAAGATCGGCCAGGGCCTTTGCGCCCGCCACGTACTTGGGGTCGGTCAGCTTGGCCTTGCCATCCCTGACATCCTTCATCGCATCCGGACCAACATTCCTGAAGATGTACATGCCCATGAGCCGGGTGAGCGGCCACCCTGCGGCTCCGGCCTGGGTCATCGGCATGACGCCTGCCTGGGCAAGCTTGGCGTGGGCCTTCCTGAGTTCATCCCAGGTCTTGGGCTCTTGGATGCCGTTGGCCGCGAAGATCTGCTTGTTGTACCAGATTCCCTCGACGTTGTACTGATACGGCAGGGAGACCATGCCGCCGTAGACGTTCTCCACTGTGGCGGCGGCCGCGGGCAGGAGCTGATCGGCGGCACCAAGCTTCTCCAGCGCTTCCTTGTAGTCCAGCACCAGGTCCCCCTTGCCGAGATCTCCGTCCGGGCGGACCATGGCGGTGCCCGCGATGAAGTGTGCCGGAAGGGCGCCCTGGCCGGCAAGGAGCGTGACCTTTTGCACGACGTCGGCCTGCGCGACCTTCTGGTGTTCAATCGGGAGTGCCGCGTTCTCTGCCGAGCAGGCACCCTTGGCCAGCGCATCAAGGGTGGCCGGAAGGGCTTTGTTCTCGTTCGCCGTCAGAATGGTGAAGCTGCTGGGGTCAGTGCCGGTGCTCCCAGCCGTGCTGCCGGCCTGTGGTGATCCGCCACATGCAGAGAGCGGAGTAAGTGCGAGTGCGACGGCCGTTGCCACCATCACTCGACGACTGCGGATTGCTTTCATGACGTCCTCCTTGACGGCTGCCATTCGGTGGCAGCAAACCTCTGATCGATGCGTTTTCAATCAGGAGTGAGAGATTATTCAGCCCCTCGTTCGTGTTGAGCGTATCACATTCTTCCCCTATTGTGAATATTCATTCGAGTTTGAGATAATAATCAACAGCGGACGCAGGCAGCCGCCTGGCAAGGGATTCGACGATGAGGACGACACCATGAAAAGCAGTACAGCGAAGCGGCACCATGCACCTCTCACCGCGCTCGGCGCAGCTAACGTCGTGTGGGCCGGCGGGTTCTGGGGCGCTGAGCTTGAGCGCACGCGGACCGTGACAGTGCCGGGCATGTGGGCCTCACTCAGCAACCCGGACGTCAGCCCGGGCTGGCGGAACTTCCTCATCGCAGCGGGCGACGCCGAAGGCCAACACGAAGGCCCGCCGTTCCTCGACGGGGACCTCTACAAGTGGCTCGAGGCCGCCGTCAGCCTCCTGGAGACGTCGCCCGACACAGCCCTCGAAGCAAGCATCAACGACATCGCAGCGAAAATCGCCTCCGTCCAGCGCGGCGACGGCTACCTCCACACACCAACGCGCATCGCCGAGCGCCACCACGAGCAGGCGCAGCCACTCGCAGACCGGTTCAACTTCGAGACGTACAACCTCGGCCACCTCATCACCGCAGGAGTACGCCACCACCGGGTTACTGGCAGCACCATCCTGCTCGACGCGGCCGAACGGGCCGCGGGATTCCTCGAAGACCTGGCCACCAACCACAAGGACCAGCTCGCACGCAGCGCAATCTGCCCCTCCCATTACATGGCGGTCATTGAGCTCTATCGTGCCACCGGAAATGAACGCTACCTTCGCCTGGCAGAGTCCTTCGTCGCCGTGCGGGACGACTTTGAGGGCGGCGACGACAACCAAGACCGGGTCAGGGTACGCGAGCAGAAAGTCGTGGCGGGCCATGCAGTCCGGGCCAACTACCTGTATGCCGGGCTGGCTGACCTTGTTGCCGAGACGGGCGACCAGGAGCTGACTGGAGTGCTCGAACGCCTCTGGAGGGACGTCGTCGACGCCAAGCTCTACATCACCGGTGGCTGCGGCGCGCTGTACGACGGCGCATCACCGGACGGCAACCCGGAGCAGGGCCAGATCAGCAGGGTGCACCAGGCCTACGGACGCCCTTTCCAGCTGCCGAACACCACTGCCCACAACGAGTCCTGCGCAAACATCGGCATGATCTTCTGGAGTGAGAGGATGCTGGCGCTCACCGGCGATGCGGCCTATGCCGACGTCATCGAGCGCATCGCCTACAACAGCCTCCTCTCGAGCATTAGCCTCGACGGCACGCGTTACTTCTACACCAACCCGCTCCGGCAGGTCCGCGAACTGCCCTTCCCCCTCCGTATGCCCGGAGAAACCGCCCTGCGCCCGGTGCCCGAGCCGCCGGCGTCGGACGAGCGCCTTCGCGCGGAATACATGAGCTGCTTCTGCTGCCCCCCGAACATCGCCCGCACCCTGGCCCAGTTCCATGAACGCGCGATGTCCACCTCGTCAGAAGGCCTGTGGGTCCACCTCTACGGCAGCGCCAACGTCCAGGTGGAGCTTGATGGCCGAGGATTCGGACTACAGGAAGTGTCTGAGCAACCTTGGGGGGAACGCATCGACTTCACCGTCACGTCGGTGACGGACGGCGGAATTCCGCTGAAATTGCGGATCCCCGGCTGGAGCGAAGGAGCCACCATCACCGTCAACGGCGAACCGGCGGCAGCGGGCGAACCCGGGACGTACGCCACGATCGACCGCGAGTGGCAAGCAGGCGATACCGTCTCCCTTGCCTTGCCGATGCCGGTCAAGATGGTGCGCGGACACCGTCTCGCTGAGGAAATCTCCAACCAGGTCGCGGTGACCCGCGGTCCGGTGGTGTACTGCCTCGAAAGCCAGGACCTCCCGGAGGGTGTCCTGTTAGAGCAGATCGCGCTGCGGCGCGGAACGGACTTCACCCCGGTGGAGCTCGACATCGACGGCCGCCGGATCGTTGCCCTTGAGTGCGAAGCGGTGGTCCTGCCGCCCGCGGCGAGCCAAGGACTCTACGCCGAGGTCGACGACGCCGAACTCGCCACGGCACGGGTGCGGCTGATTCCCTACTTCACCTGGGGCAACCGCGGAGCATCCGAAATGTCCGTCTGGCTCCCGCTGGCATGGTGACGAAAATGACCCCCACAGTGACGCCCGGCCTCGCCACGGATCAGTCCGTCAAGGAAGCGGTGGATGCGAAGCCACAGCACGTTGTTGCCACCTATCACATCGAGACATCACTCGATCTCCAGCACGCTGCGGAAGTACTTGCCGGCGAGCAGTCCACCGGTACGTTCATCAGGGTGGCACGGGAGTCCGACGACCTGCGCTCCCGATTCGCCGCCCAGGTTGTGGACCTTGAGGAGATCCCGCTGAATGGTTCCTCCCCGCTGCCCGGCGCCGTCGGCGATCCGGCCAAACGCCGCCGCGGCAGGGTCCGGCTCCGGTTCCCGCTGGCAAACTTTGGCCCCTCACTCCCCAACCTGCAGGCCGCCGTCGCCGGCAACCTGTTCGAGATCAAGGAACTCGCCGCGATCAAGCTGATGGACCTTGACCTTCCCGAGGCCTTCTCGGAGCGCTATCCCGGGCCCGCCTTCGGCGTGGAAGGAACCCGCCGGCTGATGTCCCGACCCGCCGGGGCGATGATCGGAACGATCATCAAGCCCAGCATCGGACTCAGCCCCGCGGAGCTCGCCGAAGTAGTGGCGGAACTGGCCAGTGCCGGCGTCGACTTCATGAAGGACGACGAACTGCAGGGCAACGGCCCCTCCGCTCCCTTGGCTGAACGCGTACGGGCAGTCATGCCGGTACTGCAGCGCCACGCCGACCGCACCGGCGTGATGCCGATGTATGCCTTCAACATCACCGACGACATCGGCCGGCTCGAAGCCAACCACGACCTCGTAGTCGAGGCCGGCGGCACCTGCGTGATGGCCTGCATCAACATGGTGGGCCTGGCCGGGGTGGAGTTCCTGCGCCGGCACGCTACGGTACCCATCCACGGGCACCGGGCGATGTTTGGGGCGATCAGCCGGTCGGACCAGCTGGGGTTCTCCTTCCGGGCATGGCAGAAGCTGGCCCGGCTGTCCGGCGTGGACCATCTTCACACCAACGGCATCAGCAACAAGTTCTACGAAAACGACGCCGAAGTGCTGGACTCGATCGCGGCGGTCCGCGAACCCCTCCTGGGGCAGACGTCCACAGTGCCTGTGCTATCGTCCGGACAGTGGGCGGGCCTCGCCCACGCAACCTATGCGGCCACCGGCACGGATGACCTGCTGGTTCTCGCCGGCGGCGGAATCCACGGCCACCCTGACGGGCCGGCCGCCGGGGTGAAGAGCATGCGTGCCGCGTGGGATTCCGCCGGACGCGGCGAAGAGATGGCAACAGCCCTCGCCGCTTCAGCCGAATTCCGCCGTGCCGCCGAGACGTTCGGAGCGCCACGTGGCTGACTTGCAGTTCGCCTTCTACGGCGACGATTTCACCGGGAGCGTGGACGTGCTCCTGCAACTCAGGCGGGCCGGGTGGACCAGCCGGCTTTTCCTGGGGCTCCCCGGCCCTGCCGAGCTTCGGGCAGCGGCCGAGGAGGTGGACGCCGTCGGGGTGGCCGGGGTGGCACGGTCCCTGCCAACGGGCCAGATTGAGTCCGAGGTGCGGCCGGTGCTTGAGGCACTCCGGGCGCTCCGGCCGCAGATCGTGCAGTACAAGGCCTGTTCCACGGCTGACTCGTCACCAACCGTCGGAAGCCTTGGCCGGGTCATCGAGATTGCCCGGGACGTGTTCGGTCCCGCTACCGTGCCGACCCTTTTTGCGCAGCCAGACTTCGGCCGCTACACGGCGTTCGGCCACCATTTCGCTGCGGAGGAGGGCCAGGTGTACCGCCTTGACCGCCAGCCGACGATGTCCCGGCATCCGGTGACGCCAATGCGCGAATCGGACCTCGCACTGCACCTCTCGCTCCAGACCCGCCTTCCCGTGGGCTCCATGCACCTTCCGGAGTACACGGATGCGCCGGACCTCGCTCGCAAGCTGGCGGAGCGGACCGAGGCCGCCACGGTCCTCGACGCTTTGACGGACGTGCACATTGAACTGGTCTCCCAAGCCGTCGTCGTGGCAAACTCACAATCCAACGCCCCGCAGTTCGTGATCGGCTCCGGCGGGTTCACCCGTGGCCTCGCGGCCGCTATCTCCCGCGGTGACGCTTCCCGGACGGACAGCGTCGATGAACTGAGGGCTGATGGACCGGTACTGGCCGTCTCGGGCTCCCAGTCACCCCAGACATCACGCCAAGTCGACCACGCCCGCCGCCGTGGATGGACAGTCCTCGCGTTGCCGGCACACGATGACGGTCCGCTGAAGGAGCACGTCATCACTGAGCTTTCAGCGGGCCGCAGCGTGGTGGTCACCACCGGCAGCCCTGCAGCATCCAGCGACGGCGGCAGCCTGGTTGAAACGCTCTCCGCGCGCCTGTCGGGTGTCATCGAAGCCGCCCTCCGCGAAGGCGGCGGCAGCCGGGTGATCGTCTGCGGCGGGGACACGTCCAGCCACGTCCTCCGGCAGCTCGGCGCCCGGTCCCTATCCATTGCGGCAAATCCGGTGGGCAACGTGGTCCTGTGCAGGGTTGCATCTCCCGCACCGTGGCTGGATGGCACCGAAATGCTACTCAAGGGCGGCCAGGTGGGTCCGGCGGACCTGTTCGAACTGATCCGCACCCTGGGTTCGGCGCCCAGGCCGCGCGTCGCACCCCTCACCTGAGCCAGTCCTCACCTTCGACCCTCGTCAGGCCGAGACCAGTTCCGCCCTACGCCTGGAAGCTCACGCTCCAGCTGGTCGCTTCGCGGGGAATCCGGTATTGGCCCGGGATGGATGGCCCGCACGCCGCGGATCCCAGGCCGAGCTGTGACTGGTCAACGTTCAACCAGACCTTGCCGGAATCGGCCAGGTCATGGGGATGACGGGCACGCTCAAGCGCCTCGCTGGTCCACCGCCGTGCCGTGAAGTCGAACAGCGGGTCCCCTTCAACGCGCAGGGTAGGCAGCCCGGCCCCTGAGGCCTCCAGCCACCGCGTTTCCACGTGGTTGCCGTTTTCCTGGGGTACCGGATAGCCCACCTGCAGGGCGTCGACACTCGACGCGAACGTCCCGACGGCGGCCGCCTCCCGGGAATCGGCGTACGACTCCCCCGGTCCGCGCCCAAACCAGCGCACCTCCCGGTAGGCGCCGGGCAGGCCAAGCCGGAGTCCCAGCCGTGGCAGGACGATGTCCCGGTGCTGGTACGGCGTATCTGCCCAAGGCCCCACAAAATCCACTGAAACCTCCAGCCGCAGCCCGGTGCCGTCCGCGGTCCAATCGAACAGGTACTCAATGGCGTGCGGGTGGGTGGCCGCGGCGCAGCGGCCAGCTACCCGGAGGCGTTCGCCGTCGGCCTCGATCCGGTCGGTGCGGTGTTGCATCCGGTCCATTCCGACGGCGGTCCATGCGGCCGCGAGGTTATTGTTGCCCCCCTGCCCGCGGTCATTTTCGGTGGGAGCCCGGTACACGTCGAGTTGCGGGCCGTCGAGCTTCAGTTGTCCGATCCGCGTGAGCTGTCCGGTCACCGCATCGAACGCCGCGTCGCCAAGCAGCAGTTCGCCACCGGGCAACGCGGGCTGCCTGCCCAACATCGCGCGCCCCGGCTCCACCGCATGCGGCCTTGGACGTATGGCCAACGCCCCCTGGGACCAAGCCACGATGTGTCCGGCCGGAGCCCACGCCGTGCTTTCCTTTAGTGCCGCCTCGACCGTAAGCCACCACTCGCCGGGTTCCTCAGCGGGGGCAACCGGGCGCTGCACCGTGACTCCTTCCCCTGCGGCGACGGCCGGGACGTCCAAAACGCCGGTGCCGCGCGGGGCGCCATCCAGTTCGAGTCGCCAGGTGAACATGAGATGGTGGAGCCCGATGGTGTCGTAATCGTTTCGGATCGAGATCGCCTCATCTACGGAGATCTCCACCGGCTGGAGCACCTTCTTCAGCTCGGCCAAGCCGGGCGACGGCGTCCGGTCCGAAAACACCAGCCCGTCCAGGCAGTAGCGGCCCCCGTTCGGGCGGTAATCAACGTCGGAGCCGTGCATGATGAACTCATGGTCAGCGGCATCCCGGTGTGTGAAGCCGTGGTCGATCCACTCCCACACAAAGCCGCCGCAGAACCTGTCGTGTGCCTTCAGGATGCGGTGGTAGTCCAGCAGCGAGCCGGGGCCATTGCCCATCGCGTGGGCGTATTCGCACAGCAGGAACGGCAGGGAGCGGCGGCGCGCGTCGTCGTCGTCGGTAATTCCCGCAGGCCGGGGATCCTCACGCCGGCCTATCTGCTCCAGCAGTTCCAGGGATGGGTACATCAGTGACGCGAAGTCCGAATTGCGGTAGCTGGGGTCGCGCTCGTAATGGAGGGGACGCGACGGGTCGCGGTCACGGATCCAGGCCTCCACGGCGTCGAAATTCCCGCCTACCCAGCTTTCGTTCGCCAGGGACCAGGCCACCACGCTGGGGCTGTTCTTATCCCGCTCCACCATGCGGCGCGTACGGTCGAGCATCGCCGGCAGCCAGCGGGGATCAGCCGGCGGATTGCCCTCCCAGCCGGCGTAGATGAAGCCGTGCGTCTCCAGGTCCGATTCCTCCACCACCCAGAGGCCGTACTCGTCGCACAGCCTGATGAACTCCGGGTGCGGCGGATAGTGGCTGGTGCGTACCGCGTTGATGTTGTGCTGCTTCATCAGCATGATGTCGCGGACCATCGTTTCCCGGTCGAGCGTCCGCCCGGTGTCCGGATGGTGTTCGTGGCGGTTCACTCCCCGGAAGAACACGGGCTTGCCGTTGACGCGGAGGACGCCGTCGTCAATCGCAACCGTGCGGAAACCTATCCTCAACTCAACCGTCTCGCCCTCCGACGCGAGCGTTCCCCGGTACAACCGGGGCGATTCGGCACTCCACGGCTGCACGGGCACAGTGGCGGACTCGCCCGCGGCCATGCTGATCCCCAGTTCAGTAATCTCCACCCGGGCAGGGGCTGAGGCATCCACCCGGAGCGTGCCCTGCCCCGTCCGGTGGTCGAAGCCGGCGTGGACAAAGTAGTCCTCAATCGCGCCGCCGGGCCGTTCGATCAGCTCGACGTCCCGGAAGATGCCGGGCAGCCACCACATGTCCTGGTCCTCAAGGTAGGTGCCTGAGGACCAGCGATGGACACGCACGGCGAGTACGTTCTCGCCCGGAAGCACGGGGGCGTCGAATTCGAAAGGCAAACGGCTTCCGGTGGAAAAGCCAAGCTCCACGCCGTTAAGCCAAACCTTCGCACAGGAGTCCACTCCCTGGAACCGAAGCACGGCCCGGCCCCAGTCCTCGGTCACGTCGAAGACCAGCCGGTAGTCGCCCGTGGGGTTTTCGGTGGGGACCCGCGGCGGGTCAAGGGGCATGGGCAGTGCAGTGTTGGTGTACAGCGGGCCCTCGTCCGTGCCGCGCAGCGACCGGGCGGGTCCGCCGGCCAGGGGTGTGACCGGTTCCAGGACCCAGTGGGAGGGAACGCGGATGGTGTCCCAGCCGGTGTCGTCGTACCCGGGCTTGATAAATCCGTCGCCGGTGCCCGACGCCGTCGGCGACAGTTTGAACCGCCAGCTTCCGTTCAGGCTCAGGCGGCGTGCGTCGCTGACCGTATCCGCGCGGGGTTCGCGGCGACCGGACCCCGGGGGGAAGTCATCCCAATATCGGCGCATCTGCAGTCCCTTTCAGTCCGCAACGGCAGGTTGCGGGACCCGGCGGACGCGCAGCGCGAGCGCCTCGCCTTCAGGCAGCTGGACTGGTTCCGAGTCCGCGGCGAACGCATCATTTCGCTGGACGTCCGTCAGCTCAAAGATCCGGCCTGCCGGCTTGATGGTCATGTTCCATGTGTCGATCACGTCAACCTCGAAGCGGTCACCCACCTCCAGCTGGATTCCCATGCCCGTATTCGGCAGCCGGAACGTCCACGATGCTGGAGCTGAGCGCCCAAGATACTGGAAGTACTCTCGCCGGGGAATGCCGGCGACGAACGCCGCATCCCACCAGTTGTCGATGGGATCCAGGCCGTCTCCGTCCACGTCGTCCAGCAACTTCCGCAGGAAACCGAGCCGTTCCGGACTCTTCCCGCGCAGAAGGCCGCCCTCAACGATATGGAGGCTGCCGTCGTCGAGCACGAAGCTCTCGCCGTGGGAGGCATAGCAGCCCGACACGGCGCTGATCCAGAACTGGTGCACCAGTTCCCGGGCCGTGAGGTGCCCCCACCGCTCGGGGACGTCGCCCTCGTACTTGACCTCGTCGAGCACCACCGGCTTGCGGTAGGCGTCACGGAACAGCGAAGCGCGACCGAAGTCCTCGGTCGCTTGTCCGAGTTGGAGCGAGGCGTGCGTGACCCACGGCTGGTTGTAGTCATACAAGCGCATCCAGTTATGGATGGACCGCAGATGGCCGTGGGGATCGGTGGCTGCGAGCAGTTCCCCGGCCGCATCCCATCTCGCCGTGGGACGGTCCAGGATGTCGAACTCGTTGCAAAGCGACCACCACACGTTGGAGTAGGCGGAGAGCCGCGCGACGAGGTAGCGCAGGTACACGGCATCCTCGGCTTCGGTCAGTCCGTCGAGTCCGAAGCGGCCGTTGTCATAGGCGTTGTAGATCAGCACGTCGGCCTGGATCCCCCGGGATTGCAGAAGGACGACGGCGGCATCCAGACGCTGGAAGAAGGCCACCACCGGGCGGGTCACGTCGTGGCGGCCGTCGGCGCCGCGTTCAAACGGCAGCAGCTTAGGGAAATGTTCCACATAGCCGCCCGCCTGCGGAAAGACCATAAAGCGCAGTTTGCTGAAGCCGGCCGCAGCCAGTGAGTCGACCGTGGCCGCGAACCGATCCTCGGGCTGGTGCAGCCAGTTGTACACGGTGGCCCCGACCGGGCGGAACGGAGTGCCGTCTGCGTGGGCGAAATGGAACGTGCCGGCCACCCTGACCGGCCCGTGCTCCGCGGGTGCCGGGGCCGTTACGGTGACAGTGCCCGTCATTCCGGAAAGTCCGACGGCCTCCGAGCGTGTGCTCCAGGTCCAGCTTCCTTCCCGCTCCGGGGCGAAACGCACCACGTAGCGGTTTGCGCCGTCCCAGAATCCAGGCACTCTCTTGACCTCCCCGGACTCGTGCTCAAAGGCGGTCCAGAACGGCACACGATCCGCAGGAACTGGTTCGTCCGGTCCGGCCAGTACTACCTCAAGCACCGCGTAGCAGGGGTGCGTCATGGGGTGGTCCTTTCAGGTGGGGATTGTGCGCTCCGGAATGCGGGAGGGCGGTTCTTGAACCGTATCAACAGATAATCCCGCGAAACAAGGGTCTAAGAGCGAAACTCTTGAAACGTGTCAAGAACTGCGGAATGATGGGCAGGACACGGCACATATTCCCCACCTCCCAGCTTCCGCACATCCGGACGCGGGCCGAGAGGCCCACCCATCAGGAGTCTTTATGAGCATCACCGTTGGTACACCAACGTTCGAACACCACCGCCAGGCCCTCGGCACCGGCGTCGCCACGCCGCGGCTCTCCTGGAAAACCCAGGCGGCGGCCGGCTGGACGCAGGCATCCTACGAAGTGCGGGTGGAACGCGGAGGCACCGTTTACACCTCACCATCCTTCGGCTCCACCGATTCAGTCCTACAGCCCTGGCCCTCCCCGCCACTCAGCTCCCGCGAGCAGGCAACCGTCAGGATCCGTGTCACGGGCGCCGACGGAACCCGCTCGGAGTGGAGTGAACCGGGCACCGTGGAAGCGGGGCTGCTGGAACCCGGCGACTGGAAGGCCATGGCCATCGGCGCCGGCTGGGAGGAGGATCCGGCGTCGGACGAACGGCGCCCGCCACTGCTGCGTCGGGAGTTCACCGTGCGCGACGACGTCGCCTCCGCGCGCCTCTATGTCACCGCCCATGGGCTCTACGAAGTCGAAATCAACGGCCGGCGGGTGGGCGATGACGCCATGTCGCCCGGCTGGACCACCTACAACCGACGGCTCCGGTACTACACCTACGACGTCACCGGGCACCTGGCCTCCGGCGCCAACGCTATTGGATCCTGGCTTGGGGATGGCTGGTACCGGGGGCGGCTGGGCTGGTACGGCGGTTTCCAGAACCTCTACGGCACAGATCTCTCGCTGCTCGCCCAGCTTGAAGTCCGGTACCGCGACGGCTCGGTGGACGTCATCGCCACGGATAGCTCCTGGCGGGCGGCCCCCGGCCCGATCGTGCGCAGCGGAAACTACGACGGCGAGCTGTACGACGCACGGCTTGAGCTCGATGGCTGGTCCCGGCCGGGATTCAACGACGCCGGCTGGCACGGCGTCGTCGCAGCACACCGCGATCCCGGCACGCTCGTGGCTCCGGAGGGACCCCCGGTCAGATGCACGCAGGAGGTAGCCCCTGCGATGGTTATGACCACACCAAGCGGCAAGAAGGTCCTCGATTTCGGCCAAAACCTCGTGGGCAGGCTCCGCATCCGGGTTTCCGGCGAGGCGGGGAACTCTGTCCTCATCCGCACCTCAGAGGTGCTGCAGGAGGGGGAGCTCTATACCCGGCCGCTGCGCAGTGCGAAGTCAACCGACGAATACGTCATGGCCGGACGGCCACTGGAGGAGTGGGAGCCCCGGTTCACTTTCCATGGGTTCAGGTATGCGGAGGTCAGCGGCTGGCCCGGCGACCTCGAGGCTGCCGTTGCCCGCGGCGACATCAGCGCCCGCATCTACCACACCGACCTCGAGCGCACGGGCTGGTTCGAGACCTCGAACGCGAGCGTCAACCGGCTCCATGAGAACGTGGTCTGGAGCATGCGGGGAAACTTCCTGGACATCCCCACCGACTGCCCGCAGCGGGATGAACGCGTCGGCTGGACCGGCGATATCCAGGTGTTCGCACCGACCGCATCGTACCTCTACGACGTCTCCGGCATGCTCTCCAGCTGGTTGAAGGATGTGGCCGCGGAACAGCTTCCGGATGGAACGGTGCCTTGGTACGTCCCGGTCATTCCGGCGCACAAGATGTGGACTCCCATCCGCCCCGGCGCGGCCTGGGGTGATGTCGCGACGTTTACGCCGTGGACTTTGTACGAACGTTTCGGCGATCCCGGGATCCTGGTTGCGCAGTACGACAGCGCGAAACGCTGGGTGGAACTGGTGGAGCGGCTTGCCGGGCCGGACCGGCTCTGGAATGAAGGATTCCAGCTGGGCGACTGGCTCGATCCCTCCGCCCCGCCGCATGATCCGGCCGATGCCCGCACCGACCGCTACCTTGTGGCCACGGCGTATTTCGCCCGCTCCGCGGATCGCATGGCCCGGGTGGCAGCGGTCCTGGGCCGGTCCGAGGACGAGGAACGGTTCGCCCGGCTGGCCGCGGATGTCCGCCGCGCGTTCGCGGCCGCCTATGTCCGCCCTGACGGAGCCATGACCAGCGATGCCCAGACCGCCTACTCGCTGGCCATCGGTTTTGAGCTGCTGCCCAACGCCGGGATTGAGGCGGCGGGGCGCCGCCTCGCCGAACTCGTAGAGGAGGCCGGGCACCGAATCGCCACTGGTTTCGTGGGTACGCCGCTGGTCTCCGATGCCCTCACAGTCACCGGACATGCAGACTCCGCCTACAGCCTCCTCCTTGAGGAAGAGGCGCCCTCCTGGCTGTACGCCGTCATGCAGGGCGGCACCACGATCTGGGAACGCTGGGACAGCATGTTGCCCGATGGCACAGTGAACACCGGCAAGATGACCTCGTTCAACCATTACGCCCTGGGAGCCGTGGCCGACTGGCTCCATCGCGTGGTGGCCGGCCTGGCGCCGGGAGCGCCGGGCTACCGGCATATCGTTTTCCAGCCGCAGCCTGGCGGTGGGCTCAAGCATGCTTCCGCGGAACATGAGACGCCGTATGGGCGGGCGGCCATCGCCTGGAAGATCGACGGCGGGAGCCTGCGTGTGGACGTCACGGTGCCCACGGGTGCGACGGCGACAGTGCAGCTTCCCGGGTGCGACGCCGTGGAGATCGGGAGCGGTGCGCATCACTTCGAAAGTGCGGCAGCCGCCGTCGACCGCGTTCCCCTGCTGGTCCAGGAAGCCTCCGCGATGTAGCAGCCTCAGGCGAGCGTGGAGGCCCGGACCATCAGTTTCGGCTTGAAGATAATCTGCTTGGCAGATTCGGTGTCCTTGGCAATGGCCGCTTGCAGGAGATCCACCGCCGCGATGCCGAACTCCTCGTGGGGAGCCCTGACCGACGTCAAAGGGATCACCGAGGCTTCCGCGAACTCGATATCGTCATACCCGACCAGGAGGATGTCGGCCGGTATGCCCAGCCCGTTATCCACCACGAGTCCGTGCATCAGGCCCAGAGCCAGGAGGTCGTTGGCGGCGAAAATCGCCTCGGGCCGGCGCTCCGGGGATCGCTTGGCGATCTCAGCTGCCACCTCCCGACCCACGGCAAGGGTCCGGCTGCCGACGTTGATCACCTCAAGGGTGGCATCGACGCATTCGCGCACCGCACGGCTGGCACCCTCGATCCGGTCCGAGATCTGCGGCACTCCCAAAGGCCCTCCGACGAACGCGATGCGCCGGGCCGACTGCTCGATGAGGTGCCTGGCTGCCAAGTATCCGCCCAACTCGTCGTCCACTGACACGGACGGCTGTTCGCTGGCCAGCGCGCGCTGCCCCACGAGGACGCTGGGAGTGCCAAGCCTGCGGATGTGGGCCAGCCGGTCCTCGATAGGACCATGCGATGCCACCAGCAGCCCCCGGACGCGGTGAGCCTGGAACATTTCCAGATAGGCGTCTTCCCGCTCCCGGCTCCTGTTGGAGTTGGCCAGGAAGACCGAAA
This sequence comes from Arthrobacter sp. R4, assembly GCF_051365025.1. Lineage (NCBI taxonomy): Bacteria > Bacillati > Actinomycetota > Actinomycetes > Micrococcales > Micrococcaceae > Arthrobacter > Arthrobacter sp. R4. The sequence goes on along the minus strand of NZ_JBLWIJ010000007.1, from coordinate 179,935 downwards.
GTCCGTCGGCTGCGGCACGCTGCTCCACGCCCTCGGCAATAGTGGCAAAGAAGGGGTTGCTGATGTCCGGGGCAATGTAGGCGATGGTTGCACTGCTGCCACGGCGGAGCTGCGATGCAGCGTCATTGCGCACAAAGCCCAGTTCGTCGATGGCGCGCTGGATGCGCTCACGTTTTTCCAGAGACACTTTGTCCGGATGGTTGATGAAGTGCGAAACAGTGCCTTGCGCCACCTGCGCGAGCGCTGCGACTTCCCGGATCCCTACCCTTGAGGCCATGGCTTAGTAGAACTCGACGGTGTTGACCCGGTTCCGGAGGGGCTCGCCGTCCAGAAGCCGTGTCGCATTCGTGGCGAATAGCTCGGCGATGAGCCGCTCCTCGTTGCCGTTGATTGCCGCGGCGTGCGGAGTGACGAGGACGTTCGGCATTTCCCATAGCGGGCTGTCCACCGGAAGCGGCTCGGTGTCGAAGACATCGAGGGCGGCGAAACCGATCCTGCCTTCAGCAAGGGCCTCAACCAGGGCTGGCTCATCCACGGTGGTTCCCCTGCCCACATTGACGAGCGTGGCTCCCGGCTTGACGCTTTCCAGCACCGTTCGGCTGACAACCCGGTGTGTCGCCGTCGTGCTTGGAAGGCAGAGAACGATAGCGTCCGCCCCGGCTACGGCCTGAGCAAGCTCTTCCATGGGGACGATCAGCTCAACCCCCGACACCTCGACCTGCCTGCGGTGGGCACCGATGACCCGCGCACCCAGTGCCGCCAGCTTTCCCGCCACGGCCCTGCCGATGCCCCCAAGGCCCACCACAAGGACGGTGGCGGAGGACATTTGGCTGAGCGTGCGGCGCTCACCCCAGGTCCGGTTCCGTTGATCGTTCTGGAGCCTGGCAAGATCCTTCATCCCGGCCAGGACACCAAATACTGCGAACTCGGCGAGGGGCTGCGCGTGGACGCCGCCCGACGTTGTGAAGGCGATCCGCTCCAGTTGCTCCTGGCTCAGGTTGGCAGCGCGCACCTGGCCGCCGCCTCCAGCAGGAGTGGTGTGGACCCACAGCAGCCGTCGATTCGCCTCAACCGTGCGCTTGAGCTGCGATGGCGACTGGTCCGGTACGCCGTACAGCGCGTCTGCAGAGTCGATCAGCTTCTCGAACCGGGCCTGCTCTTCCGCGGTGCGCGTGAAGCTTTCGTCGCCCCGGTGGTCGCCGGGATGGCCCTGGGGCGGGAGCAGCGCCTGGTCGCGGACCATCTCCACTCGAGGCTCGGTCCGCTCAATGAGCTCGCACAGTTCCTCGGGCAGGGGTGTGGGCACAACAACACGGAGCGTCTTCATGGGTCTACTGTAATTGAACAGCTTGACACGTTTCAGGCCAGCTGCCTCCGGGCTGAAGGCATCCGGGCCGTGCATCGGATGCCTTCAGCTGGGTTTACGCGTATTGGGTGATGACCAGGCTTTCCACGGTGGCAGTACCGCCGAGAGCGTAGATGGCGACGTCGGTGCTCGTCGGTGCGGGGAAGATCAGTTCCGTCATGGTGACCTGGCCTTCCTCGGCGAAGACTTCGAGGGAGCAGTGGTCCACGAAGATGGTGAGCCGGTAGGAACCCTCGATCGCCCTGATGGGGGCGGTGTCGATGGATGGGAAGGATTCATGGAAGCTGGTGTTTCCTGATGTCCGACGGTCGACATGGAGGGTGCCATGTGCTGGCCGGATGCCGACGCGTGTTCCGTGGGCGCCGTTGGCGCGGACGATCAGCCCAAATTCCTCCGCGCTTCCGGGTGTGAGGGTCAGATCGATCCGCTGGACGGCGCCGGCCGCCCCGTCAAGGACGCGCGTGCAGTCGGAGAGTTCCGCGTTTTCCAGCGTGAATGACGGGCCGGCACTGGAAACCGCGGCGAAGTCCCCAGCAGGCTGTTGGATGAGGCGGGGTCTTCCGTCGATGGTGTGAAGGGATACTTCGCGGGCCAGGGTCATGGGGCTGCGCCAGGGCGAGGTGGGGATCTGGTTGGCGTACTCCCAGTTATTCATCCAGGCGATCATGAGGCGGCGGTTGTCCGGGGCGTCGCTGAACGAGACGGCGGCGTAGTAGTCCCGGCCCCAGTCCAGCCACTGGTACTCGCCCAGCCGGTCGGGATCCTGGTGGCCTTCGGTGACGGTGGTGGCCGAGGTGAAGGTGGTTCCGTCGAAGTCTCCGACGAAATACTGCCCGGCGGAACCAGCGTTGGGGCCACCAGGGTTGAGGTTGACGGTGAGGACCCATTGGAGGTTTTCCGGATCGCCGTCGAGGGGCAGGGGAAACAGGTCAGGGCATTCCCAGACACCCCCGGTGGCGTTGGCCGGGCCGAACGTGCTCAGAGGCTCCCAGTTTTTCAGATCAGGGGACTTGTAGAGCACAATTTGGAAGTCCGTGGCTTCCACGGCAACCATGACCCAGTAACTGCCAGCTCCGCCGTCGTACCTGATGACCTTGGGGTCACGGAACTCGGCTGATCCGCGGTTCAGTACCGGGTTCGCGGTGTGTTTGGTCCAGGTGTAGCCGCCGTCGAGGCTGAAGGCGAGCGACTGGGCCTGGAGCCCCTCATGTGCGGAGCCGGACTTGAAGGCGCTGGTGTAGACGGCGACCAGGGGCGGGGCCGAGTCGCTGCCCAATCCGCTGGTGTTGTCGCGGTCAAAGACAATGCTTCCGGAGAAGATGTCCTCGTGCTCATCGCAGGCGATGGCGACGGAGTGCTCGGTCCAGGTGACCAGGTCCGGGGAAGTGGCGTGGCCCCATGACATGTTTCCCCAGACGTTATCCAGCGGATTGTTCTGGTAGTAGAGGTGGTAGACGCCGTCATGGAAAATCAGGCCGTTGGGGTCATTGAGCCAGGTGTTCCGGGCGGCGTAGTGCATGACCGGGCGGAAGGTGTCGGCTGTCGTGGCGGTCGCGGCAGTCATGGGGGTGGGGTCTCGTTTCTTGTGCGGGTCTGGCTGGGAAACTGGCAAGGTTCCCTGGTTGGGGTGGGCCGGCAGGCGCGCCGGCCCACCCGTTTTGTCGGTGTTAGGAGTTGGTCTTGTAGCGGTCGTAGCCCTGCTGGTAGACCTCGATCATTTTGTCGACGCCGATGTTCTTGAGCTGGGAGATGTAGCCGTCCCATTCCTGCTCGATGCCGCCGGAGACGATCCACTTGGCCATGTTCTGCTTGACCAGCGACGCGGCGTCCGTTTCGATGGTGCCGATCTGCTGGAGTTCCTCGGTGGACAGCGCCACGGGCGGGTATCCGTCGTTGGCGGCGAAGGGCTTGTAATTCTCTTCTACCGTTTTCTGGCGCTGGGCTGCCCTCGGCTCAGGGGCCACGACGTTCTTGAAGTTCTCTGCGGTGTTGGCTTTCGGGCCGCCCGGGGCGACCTTTTGGCGCCGTTCGCCCTCGCTGGTCCCTGCCGGGGCGGGGATCTGGGTCAGGATGCCACTGGCGTCCTTTTGCAGGGTTTCACCGATCGGTCCCCAGTTGGCCTGGGCTGACTGGATGGGGTCATACAGGTTGTCTGCCCAGCGCATGGTCGCGGCCGGGTATTTGTTGGTCCGCGTGATGGCGAAGGCGCCGCGTGCTATTTCCTGGTTGTTGGACTGGCTGACCAGGCGTTTTCCGTCGACACCCTCAAGGGCGGGGACCAGGGAGTAGTTGTTGGCGCGGTCCGCGCCGACCATTTCGGGGATTTCCCACCAGACGAAGGAACCGAGGTTTTCCGTGGCGGCCTTGCCCTTGGCCAGGTAGGCCTTGTCGTCCTGGGAGAAGGACTCGGGATCGATCAGGCCTTCCTTGTACCACTCGTGCAGGGTCTGGATGGCTTTCTTGTAGCCGTCCTGGGTGGGGGTGAAGATGACCTTGTCGTCCTGGACGATGCGGTGGTCCATGTTGTCCGGCACTCCGCCGAGGGCGGCGATCAGGTCAACGATGTCCCCGCACCAGGAGCCGGGCATAAAGCTCAACGGGATGGTCTTGCCGGTGCCGGACGCGTCCTGGGTCTTGAATGCCAGCAGGGCGTCGTGGAACTCATCGATGGTTTTCGGCATCGGAATGTTGAGTTTCTTCAGCCAGGTAGTGTTGATGGCCAGTTCGTTGGGGAACTGGACCAGGCCGAGTTCCTCGATGGAGGGCAGGGAGTAGATGTGCCCGTCCGAAGAGGTGATGGCAGCCTTGATATCAGGCCGTTCCGAGAGCAGTTTGGAGAGGTTGGGCGCGTTCTTCTCGATAAGCCCCTCGAGTGGGATGAGGGTGCCGCTGGCGGAGTAGGTGGCTATTTCAGCATCGGTCAGCCCCGAGTTGAAGAAGGCGTCGGGGAGGTCACCGCTGGCGAGGATCAGGTTCTTCTTTTCCTTGAAGACTGTTTCGGGCAGGTTCTCCCAGTTGACATGGACGTTGGTGGCCTTTTCCCATTCCTTCACCACGGTCATGGTGTTGTAGTCCGGGGCAAGCGCTGACTTCGTGCCGGAGAACGTGAGGTCCAGTGTCTTGCTGACGATCGGGAAGCCTGTTTCCTGGAAACCGAAGTCCGAGGAGGCGTCTTTGATCTCCGTGGTGCCTGAGCCGCCGGAGCAGCCGGTGAACATCAATGTTCCGGCCAGGACGGTGCCGAGGGCGGCGAATTTGCGGCTGAATGCCATGGTCATTCCTATTCTGAGTTGGGGATACTGCATCTGGGGGTTACTGGTGGGCGGTGCGGTTATTTGACGGCGCCGATCATGGCGCCCTTGGTGAAGTGCTTCTGCATGAATGGCAGGGCAATCATGAGGGGCAGGCTCGAGACGACGATCATGGCGTACTTGGTGAGCTCTGCGATCCGTTGCGCTGCCGCATAGGATTCGATGTCGCCGCCGGTGGTTCCGGCGGAGGAGACATCGGATTGGATGAGGATGTTCCGGAGCACCAGCTGTAGCGGGTACTTGGAGTCGTCATTGAGGAAGATCAGTGCGTCGAAGAACGAGTTCCACTGGGCTACGACGTGGACCATGATCATGAGCATGATCAGTGGTTTGGACAGGGGCAGCACCATCTGGAAGAAGAACTTGAAGTCGGTGGCCCCGTCCATCTGGGCGGCTTCGCGCAGTTCGTTGGGGATGGTGTGTTCGAAGAATGACCTGGCGATGATCAGGTTCCACACGCCCACCGCACCGGGCAGGACCACTGCCCAGACAGTGTCCAGCATCCCCAGGTCCCGGACCACAAGGTACTTGGTGATGAGGCCGCCGTCGAAGAACATGGTGATCACGAACAGGAGCATCAGAAACTTCCGGCCCGGCATGTCCTTGCGGGACAGCGCGTAGGCCCCGCACAGGATGGTGCTGACGCTGACGGCGGTGCCGAGCACGGTGTAGATGACGGTGTTGCCCAGGCCGTTCCAGATCCGGCTGTCGGCGAAGATCCGTTCGTAGCCCTCGGTGGTCACGCCGGAGGGGAACAGCCAGACCTTGCCTTCATAGACGGCGTTCGGATCGCTGATGGAGGCGATGACGATGAAGTACAGCGGATACACGACGGCGAGGATGGACAGCAGCAGGACGGTAGTGGCGGCGACGTTGAACGCACGGTCGCCGTACCTGTCCCTCAGCGACTGCTTGGGACGGACCACGCTCAGGGTCCGTTTCGGGTTCTCGATGGTCGGGGGGTTGGTTATCAGGGACATGTCGGCCTCACCACAGGGTCGCTTGGTTGGCCCGGCGCGCAATCGTGTTGAACACGAGCAGCAGCGCCAGGTTAAGGAGGGAGTTGAACAGGCCGATAGCGGCCGAGTAGCTGAACTGCGCCTGCTGCAGGCCCGCGTGGTAGACGTAGGTCTGGATGATCTCCGAGGTCGAGAGGTTCAGCGGCGTCTGCATCAGCAGCGCCTTTTCGAAACCGACGTTAAGCAGGTTTCCGATGGCCAGGATGAACAGGATCGTCACCACCGGCATGATGCCTGGCAAGTCGATGTGCCGGATGCGCTGGAGCTTCGAGGCGCCGTCGACTTTGGCCGCGTCATGCAGTGCCGGGTCGATGGCGGCCAACGCCGCAAGGTACACGATCATGGAGAAGCCGGCATTCTGCCAGACATCCGAGATCACGTAGATGGGGCGGAACCACTCTGCGGAGCCCATGAAGAAGATCGGTTCACCGCCGCCGAGTTGGATCGCATTGTTCACGAGACCAGACCTGGGGGAAAGAACCACGAACATGATGCCAACCACCACGACGGTGGAGATGAAAGCAGGCGAATACAGCACGGTCTGGGTGAACTTCTTGAACCTCTCGCTCTGGAGCTGGTTGACCAGCAACGCGAGGATGATCGGGATTGGGAAAGCCACCAGCAGGCCGAGCACGGCGATCCACAACGTGTTACCGACGACCTGGCCGAACTGGTATGAGTTCATGAACCTGATGAAGTGCGTCAGGCCCACCCAGGGGCTGTCGGTGAACCCGTCCACCGGGTTGTAGTTCTTGAATGCGATCTGAACGCCGTACATCGGCCAGTACTTGAAGACCAGGATATAGACGATCGCCGGGGCTAGTAATACGTATAACTGCCAGGCACGGGAAATCCTCTTGAGACGGAGCGAAAGAGAATTTTTTCGTTGCGGCAACGGTGCCGCAACAGGACGCCCGCGTCGGGCCGGGATAGTGCGGCTCATGGCATCTCCTTAGGATGAGTCACTGAATTCCGTTCAATCAGAGGGCAGTCCATCAGCTCGACCCGGCCGTCGGGTTCCGCATCCTGGAGTATCAGATCAACCGCACGACGGCCCATGGCGACGAACGGCAATTCAAAGGTGGTCAATCCCGGGCGAAGGTGCGGCGCGATGGTCGTCTGGTTGTCAAACCCGACTATAGAGACGTCCCCGGGAATCGATAGGCGCAGGTCCGACACCGCCTGGTAGGCACCCCAGGCGCCGCGGTCATTGGCGCAGAAAATGGCTGTGGGCGGGTTTTGGGAAGTGAGCAGCTCCATCGCGTACTTGTAGCCATGCACCTCACCGCCCTGACCGAACCGGACCAGGCCCGGATCAACATCCAGCCCCGCGTCCATAAGTGCCGCGCAGTATCCCTCATATCGGCCAACAGCAGCAGGCAGCCCACTTTCGAGGGTTTCGATATTGATCATCCCCACGTGGGTGTGACCAGCTTTGAGCAGCCGGCTGGTGGCCGCATATCCGCCCTTGACTTCGTCCGGTGCGACACTCGGGACCCGTCCAGCACGGTCCTGGGAGTTCAGCACTACGGATCGAACATCAGCCAGCACCTCCGGGACATCCAGCCGCCGGTGATACATGGCGGCGTAGACCACTCCTGCAACCTTGTAGGAGAGCATCGTGTCCAGGGAAGCAGCCTCGAGCTCCTTGTCGCCCCCGGTATTCACCGTAAGCAGGAGGAGCCCGTCCTCCCATGCCCGCTGCTGCGCACCTTCGATGATGGCTCCGGCAAAAGGAGTGGTAGCCACGGAGTCACCGATGAACCCGATCATGCCGGCCACACCCTCACGGAGAACCTTGGCATGGGCGTTGGTGCGGTAGCCGAGCCGGCGCACGGCATCCCGTACGCGCTTGCGGGTATCCTCGGAAAAGCGTGACCCGGCGGCCGAGTTCAGCACCAGGGACACAGTTGCCTGTGAAACTCCCGCAGCGGCCGCGACGTCATGCATCGTCGGTCCTGACTTGGGCCGTGATCCAGCCATGGGCACCTCCTCGGGCCTTAGGTAATGGGGCAGTTATTCGTATAACTGGGTCAACTGTAGCCTGCATCACACGGAGCGTCAACAGATTGGCCTGTCGATCTCCCCCTACCCAACACACCAGCACCGGGCTACACTCAACAACCGAGAGTCCGTGAAGGAATCCGGACACCGGGAGGGAAAGGAGGTGGTTTTGATGACGGTCACAGCCGCGCGCCCAGAGCGCCCCGCACCCATCAAACCAATCACTCCGCTCCCCCGCCTCCGCACCGCCTAAGGCGCGCACCCGCAGGTTCCGGCCACAGGACTGCCGCCCTCAGGTGCCTGGGGACTTCTCCCGAGGACTCACCTTGAACAATTCGTCAGGCACCAGCCTGCACAGCTTTGCCGTATCCCTTTCCAGCCACGACTCCAGCCACGACGGACCCGAACGTTACGGCTACTCCCCTTCCATCGCCCAGTATTTCGACTCCCACGACCCCAAAACCCACCATCACCAGGAACCCGGCCGGGTAGTCCGCGTGGACCGCAACCTGGTCCTCACAGCGGTCGGAAGGGAACTGCTCCACCTGCCCTACCCGCTCGACGCCGGCGTGCCGGTCACGGGCGACTGGGTGTGGATCGGACCCAACCGAGCCGGCGACCGCCAGATCACCGGGATCCTTCCGCGCCGGTCCGAACTCAGCCGCAAGCGTGCCTTTGAAGACTCCTCGGAGGCGCAGGTGCTCGCCGCGAACATGGACGTGGTGGGCGTGGTGGTCCCCGTGGACCGGCCGCTTACCCACAACCGCCTGGAACGCACCCTCGTGGCCGCCTGGGATTCCGGCGCGGTTCCGCTGGTGATCATCACCAAAGCCGATCTGGCGGACGTGGCGGACGACGTCGTCGGCAAAGTCATCCTGCAGGCGGCCGGCGTGGACGTGGTCACCACGTCGGCCGAGAACGGCGATGGGATCGACGCGCTCCTGGCGCACCTGCCGCCGCACTGCACGCTGGTCCTCCTGGGCCCGTCGGGTGCTGGCAAGTCCACCCTCATCAATGCCCTCGTGGGCCACCAAGTGCAGCACACCGGCGAGGTCCGCTCCGGCGACTTCAAGGGCAAGCACACCACCACGTCACGTGAACTCGTGCCGCTGCCCAATGGCGCCATCCTCATGGACACCCCAGGCGTCCGGGGATTCGGACTGTTCGACGCCGACGAAGGCATGGGCGAAATGTTCGGCGACGTGGAGGAGCTGGCCAGCCGTTGCCGGTTTTCGGACTGTGCCCACCACCGGGAACCGGGCTGTGCCGTACAGGCTGCCCTGGCGGACGGGACGCTGGACGAACGGCGCTGGCATAGCTACGGCAAACTCCAGCGCGAACTCGCCGCCCTGGCCCGGCGCACCGACGCCGCAGCCCGCCGGGCGTATCAGCGCGAGTGGCACCAGAAGGTAGTGGTGGCCGGGAAATCGCAACGCTCCGCGGAGCGCGACACCTCCGAGCGGCGGGAGGAGCAGCGCTCCAAGCGGAAGCGGCGCTAAACATTCGGCGTTGCTCTATCACTCATGGTTGCCAAACATGCCTGTTAGGAACCGGAAGTGATAGAGCAACGCAGGGAAGGGGCGCTGAGGCGATGCAACGTTGTAAACTATCCGGGACAGGCCGCGTGGCCCAGAACAACACCCGGGGGAGGCAGGATGGCGGCAACGCTGCACGACGTGGCCCGTGTGGCGGGGGTGTCCTTCAAGACCGTCTCCAACGTGATCAACAACCATCCGCACGTCCGGGACACCACGCGCGCCAGGGTTGAAAAGGCCATTCAGGAACTCGGCTACCGGCCCAACCTCACGGCCCGCAGCCTCCGCTCGGGGCAGACCGGCGCCATCACCCTGGCACTGCCCCAGCTGAGCCTGCCCTACTTCGCCGAACTGGCCGACGCCGTCATCGAAGCCGCAGCGAAGCACGGCCTGGTGGTGCTGATCGAACAGACCGGCGCGGACCGGAAGCGCGAACTTGAAGTGATGGCCAGCCCCCGGCTCAAGATGTCCGATGGCCTCCTTTTCAGCCCGCTCGCCCTCGGCCAGGAGGACGCGCACCTGATCAAGGCCGAGGTGCCGATTGTCCTGCTCGGCGAGCGCATCTTCGGCAGCGCGTCCGACCACGTCACCATGCAGAATGTCACCGCCGCCCGCGCTGCCACCGAACACCTGCTGGACCTCGGAAAGAAGCGGATCGCTGTCGTAGGGGCCCACGAGGGGGAAGTAATCGGCTCTGCTGGCCTCCGGCTGCGGGGCTACCGGGATGCCCTCGAGGCCCGGGGCATTCCATACGACGACGGAATCGTGGCCTACGTGGTGGACTGGCACCGGTCCAATGGCGCGGCCGCCATGCATGACCTGTTGGACCGCGGCGCCTCCTTTGATGCCGTCTTTGGTCTCAACGACACCTTGGCCCAAGGTGCCGTCCGCGTCCTGCAGGAGGCGGGCTTCCGCGTCCCGGACGACGTCGCCGTGATCGGTTTCGATGACCTGGACGAAACCCGGTACAGCCTGCCGACGTTGAGTACCGTCGATCCCGGCCGTACGGAAATCGCCGAGACCGCTATCCGGATGTTGATGGAGCGGATCAAGGAACCGAACGGCATGCCGCCACGGGAGATCGAGACGGAGTTCCGGATTGTGGCCCGCGAATCGACGGCGGGAGCAAGCCCAGCGTAGGTGGGCAGCGGGAAGGCCTGGAACAGCTCGTCCATGACCTCCGGCCGCCCGGCTGTACGCTCCTGCCCAGTTGCTTTTGGCGGCCCCGCCGGTGAAGCGCTTTCCACGCGCGACACGCCGTGGCGCGGCCTGATTCAGCTGCTTGGGGCGAAAGCAACCGGGCAGGAACGCACGCGGATCCTAGCTCGCCTTGGGCCACCCGTCCTTCCACTCAAGATCGGCCAGCCCCAGCCGGAACGCCCCGTCCAACTCCTCGGCGTAGTAGTGGAAGGCGAGCGTGTCCCCGGAAACGGACTGGCCGCCCGGCCCCACGCGCCCGCCATCTGTGGCCAACACAGTGGTCCCGCCTCCGTCGAGCAGTTCCTTGCCCTCCGCATCCACATAGGGGCCGGTAATGCTGTCCGAACGTCCCACCGCGATGTTGTACGTGCTTTCCAGGCCCTGGCAGCAGAAGTCCCGGGAGAAGAACAGGTAGTACTGGCCATCATGCGGCAGGATGTAGGGCGCTTCGATGGCGTTGGGCGGAACCTTCCGGTCGGCGATCGTTATCGGATCCGCGGCATCGGCGCGCAGGCCAGTAGGCCATTCGAGCTGCACCAGCTGCAACCCGGTCCAGAAGGATCCAAAAGCCATGAACGGCGTCCCGTTTGCGTCTTCCACGATGCCGGGGTCAATGGCGTTGAAACGCTCCCCCTTGGAGGAGATAACCTGCCCGCGGTCCACCCACTCGTACGCGGGGTCGGCGGGATCCAGCGTGGTGTTCGTGGCCAGCGCGATCACGGACAGGTTCTTTCCAAACGTGGACGCCGAGTAATACAGGTACCAGGTGCCGTCGTGTTCATAGAGTTCCGGCGCCCACAGGTTGTCCACGCCCGGGACCGCAGTGGCCAGCCAGGCCGGCTTTTCCTGCCAGACCTCGCCGGCATACTCCCACTCCACGCCGTCATCGGAGCGCCGGATCTGGATGTTGCCGTCAGCCACCTGCCCGTTGCCTGTGGAGTAGATGAACCACGGATCGCCGTCGCCGCCTTTGACCAGCGCGGGGTCGTGGGTGAAGAAGTCGCCGGTGATTTCGGCGGGCTTCGCCTCAGGCGCCGCGCCCGGAGAGGTGCCGCAGGCCGTCAGGACAAGGACGACGACGGCGGCAAGCACCGCTGCCAGCCGCCGCGCTGTCAATCGAACAGCTGTCAATCGAACAGCAGGGCGGCCGGCAGCCGGCTCGGAAAGCACGTCAGCCAAGCGCGACGGCGGACCAGGACACGGGCGGCAGGGTCACCGTCAGCGTGCCCTCCTCAAGGACGGCGCCCTGGAGCTGCTTCAGGCCAACCCGGTTCTGATCCTGGAGGGTGTTCTTGGCGTAGACGTCCTCGTCATGCAGGGTCACGGCTTCGGTGATCACCGTGGCGTTGAGGTCCGAGACATTGACGGTCACGTCGATGGACTCGGTCTGGCTGCGGTTTACCAGGAAGAGAGCCGACTGGCCGGCGTCGGCCGTGGCTACGGCGTCCACCAACGGAGCCTCGCCGTAGACCGCCGTCGTGTAGGTGCCGGCCTCGATGCGCGGGCGCAGGACCTCGCCGCGGGCCAGGCGGGAGGTGACGGAGAACGGGAAGAACGTGGTCTGGCGCCAGGTGTCGCCCCCCGGTTCGGTCATGATGGGGGCAATGACGTTGACCAGCTGCGCAAGGGAAGCCGCTGCCACGCGGTCGTGGTTCTTCAGCAGGGTGATCAGCAGGTTGCCGAACACCACGGCGTCGGCCACGGAGTAGGTGTCCTCCAGCTGGCGCGGCGCGTGGGTCCATTCCTCGTTGACCTCGTCGGAGGCCTGGTGTTCGTCCAGGTACCAGATGTTCCACTCGTCGAAGGAGAGCTGGATGGTCTTTTTGCTCTTCAGCTTGTGCTTGACGTGGTCCGCGGTGGCCACCACGGTTTCGATGAAGTACTGCATGTCCAGCGAGGAGGCGAGGTAGGAGCCGAGGTCACCGTTGCGCTCCTGGTAGTAGGCGTGGCAGGAGATGTAGTCCACGTAGTCGTAGCTGTGCTCCAGGACCACACGTTCCCATTCGCCGAACGTCGGCATGGAGGATCCTGACGAGCCGCACACCACCAGCTCCAGGTTCTTATCCGCCGTTTTCATGGCGGACGCGGTGCGGGCAGCGATCTTGCCATAATCCTCGGCGGACATGTGGCCGATCTGCCACGGCCCGTCCATCTCGTTGCCCAGGCACCACATGCGGATGTTGTAGGGGTCCTTGGCACCGTTGGCGATGCGCTGGTCGCTGAGGGCCGTGCCGGAGGGGTGGTTGGTGTATTCCAGCAGGTCAAGGGCCGCTTCGATGCCGCGGGTGCCCAGGTTGACGGCCATCATCAGTTCGGAGCCGGTGAGCTTGCACCAGCGAGCGAACTCGTCCAGGCCCACCTGGTTGGACTCCAGGGAGTGCCAGGCGAGGTCACGCCGGACCGGACGCTCCTCGCGCGGACCCACGCCGTCCTCCCACCGGTAACCGGAGACGAAGTTGCCGCCGGGGTAGCGGATGGTGCTGGAGCCGAGCTCCTTGACGAGTTCGATGACGTCCAGCCGGAAGCCGTCCTCGTTGGCCGTGGGGTGGCCGGGTTCATAGATGCCGTCGTACACACAGCGGCCCAGGTGCTCCACGAAGGAGCCGAAGATACGGCGGCTGACGGGGGCAACGACGGCGGACCGGTCGATGGTGATGACGGTGGGCGCCACAACAGCCAAGTCGGTCTGTTCAGCAGCAGCGGAGGTGATGGTCACGGTTCTTTCCTGTTCTGTATAACGTTGTAAAAGACGGGGGTTGACGTTTGTAAGGGCGAACTTGGGATTCTTAGGCGGCGGCCGGCGTGATGGCCTGTGCGGGTTCGGTTTGTCCGGCGGCAGGGACTGTCTCAGCCGCTTCGAACGCCGCCAGCCGGCGCCCCACCAACCAGCCCGACAGGAGCAGCGGAAGGGATACCCCCACCAACGGCACCAGCACCGGCACCGCGGAGAAGACGACGACGGCGGCCGTCAGGGTGGCCAGCAGCGACAGGCTCATCAGGGGCGAGACAAGGGGCAGGACAAGCGCCGTCCGCCACACGCTGGTGACGGAGTCGCGGTAGCGGCTGCACAGGGCCACCGACGTTGCGGCTGCAGCGAGGGTGGCCAGGCCGGCCAGGGCAGCAAGTACCAGCAGGACAGCATGAACCAGCAAAGTCCCATCGGCGCCCGCGGACGCCGTCGCTGTTCCGGCGGTCAGGACATTAAGGTAAAGCACGACGCCGGCCAGCCAGAAAATGCTGCCCACCCGGTTTGTGTGCCAGAACTGCGAGCGGTACACGGTCACGAAGTCCCGGACCACGTGACCACCCTGGCTGTCGGCATCTGTTCCGCCCAGGCGCAGGCGGCCCAGGACAGTGGTGGCGGCAACGGCGGCCGGAAAGAGGCCGAACACCATCAGCCCGGCGAGCGTCCCGGCCACAAACAGCACGTTGACCAGCACCAGGCGGGTGGCGAAGGCAAGCCACTGCATCACCCGTCCGGCCCACCCCAACGGAACGTCGTTCATGACGCGCCGCCCTTGGTTCCGCTCCAGGCCACGCCGTGTTGGTCGATTCCGCTAAAGGACAATGCCGGGCGGTTACGGGCCCAGTCCCAGGACCCGAACACCACAGCATCAAGTTCAACGGCCCGACCTGATCCGTCCTGGGCCCCGGCGATGAGCAACCGGGCGGGAGTTGGTGTCCCACCCGATACGAGGGGAACAACGCTGGCCAGTTCGGCAGCGACCGCAGGGACAAGTGCCGTTGACCCCGGATCGAGCCGGAGCACCTGCCAGGTGCCGGCCACAGGCTCCGGCACGGGCAACGTCTCGGTCTCCCGGCCGGCGAACGGCTGCGGTGAGACAACCGGCCAGCCCGCGGAGTTGAAGAATAGGCGCCGCAACTGCACCACATGCTCGCTGGGGTCAGCCGCGAACCGAACGTGGTGGACCATGAAGTATTCCGGGCTCCCGCCCGGGCCGTCCTGCGTGAGTACCGAGTTGTGGCCAGGGGCAAGCCAGCCCGTGCCGCCGTCGAACTGGTGGCTGCCCAATACCTTGGTGCCCACGGACGCCGGCAGCGCGTCCACATCCGTCATGGCGAGGCCATGGAAGTCACGGTATGGGCCGGTGATGGAGTCTGCCACGGCCACCCGCACGTTGTAGGAACTGAACAACGAATCGTAGGACACGAAAAGGACGTACCGGCCATCCTCGGGCCTGCGGAGGATGAACGCGCCTTCTACTGCGCCTTCGACGGACTTCGGCCGGCGGGCGATGACGGAGCCGAGGTCCCCCTTCACCAGCGGCAGCCCGGAGGTCCGGTCCAGCGGCAGGATGTAAATCCCCGAAAAGAACGAACCGTACGTCAGCCAGGGGGCGCCGTCGGCGTCGAACGTCACTGCGGCATCGATGGCATTCTGGGAGTGCTGCCCCGAGCGGGTGGCCACCACGAGGCCGCGGTCCTGCCAGGGGCCAGCCGGTGAGGGCGCTACAGCCAGCCCGATGGCGGACGTATTGGAGCCGAAGGTGGAGGCGGAGTAGTACATGTGCCAGTCCCCGGACTCCCAGCGGACCACCTCGGGCGCCCAGAGTCCCTGCGCTTGGGACCATTCAACGGCTGGCCCCGGAACGCCATTCAACGCGGTTCCGGCATATGTCCACTCCACCAGGTCCACAGACGTCCGGACATGTACCCCGGCTGGAATATCTTTCGAGTTGGCCACGGAATCGGTGGAGAACATGTAGTAGGTGCCGTCGTCGTGGCGGATCACGGTGGGGTCGTGGGCGTGCCGGGCCCCCCAGGAGGCAGGGTCTGCTGCGGAATCGAAGGCGGGGGCGTCAGCACTGGTGAGATCTGCGGTGGTCATGGCGCTAGCCCTTGGACCCGGACAGGGCGATGGACTCGATGATCTGGCGCTGGAACACAATGAAGACGATCAGCACGGGCAGCAGCGCGATGAACGAGGCGGCCATGATCAAGGGGTAGTCGGTCTGGATGGCGTACTGGGCGTTGAAGTTGGCGATGACCAGCTGCAGGGTCTGCGTGCCAGGGGAGTTCAGGTAGATGATGGGCGCCAGGTAGTCGTTCCACACAGCCATGAACCAGAGGATGAACTGCGCGGCCAGCGCGGGCCGGATGGCGGGCATGATCAGGGTCCAGAAGATCTGCAGGTAGGAGGCGCCGTCGATGCGGGCGGCTTCCACGATGGAGTCCGGAACGCTGTTCAGGAACTGGCGCAGGAAGAAGATCATGATGATGTTGCCAAAGAGTCCCGGCACGATCAGCGGCAGCAGGGTGTCCACCCAGCCTATGCCGGCGAAGATGGTGAACTGCGGGATCATCAGCGTGGGGAACGGGATCATCAGGCCGGACAGCAGCCCGAGGAACAGGACGTTCTTGAAGGGCATCCGCATTTTGGCGAAGGCAAACGCTGCCAGCGCGGAGGTCAGCGATCCAACGATGGTGACTGAACACGCAACGATCAGGCTGTTCTGGATCCCGCTCAGGAGCGGTCCGGCGGTCCAGATCCGGGCGTAGTTTTCCCATACGAACGGGTCCGGAATCCACTGCGGCGGCAGTTCGAACACGCCGTCCTTCGTCTTTAAGGACGTGGAGAAAGTCCAGGCGAGCGGGGCAATCATGATGATCGCGCCCACGGACAGGATGAGCGTGGTGATGATGTTGCCGAGCTTCAGTGTCGACTTGGCCGAGCGGTGGCCGTTCCTGGCCGGCAGGCCGGAGCGGCCGCGTCCGCCGGTAGCCGGGATGGCTTCGGTGGGTTCCAGCGGAGGGGTGCTGATGACGTTCTGTGCGGACATGGCTGCCTGCCTCAATCGATCGAAAACTGGTTGCGGCGGTTGAGCCGGAACTGGATGAAGGTAATGATGAACACCAGCAGTCCCAGGACCACGGACATGGCCGAGGCGTAGCCCATCTGGAGGTTGTCGAACGCCTTTTGCCAGATGTACCAGACGATGGAAGCGGACTCGAACTCGGGGCCGCCGGTGGGGGTCATGATGTTGATCTCCACGAAGATCTGCGAGCCGCCGATGATGGACGTGACGATCAGGAAGAACGTGACCGGACGGACCATGGGGATGGTGATGTGGCGGAACTGCTGCCAGGCGGAGGCGCCGTCGAGGGCTGCTGCCTCGTAGAGGTAGCGCGGCACCGACTGCAGCGCGGCCAGGTACAGCAGCATGGAATACCCCAGTCCCTTCCAGACGGCCATGATGATCAGCGCGGGCTTCACCGTGCCCGTGTCCTGCAGCCAGTTGGGGCCGTCAATGCCGATCAGGCCCAGGCCCTGGTTGATCAGGCCGAAGTCGCCATTGAAAGCCCACTGCCAAAGGATGGCGACGGCGGCAATCGAGGAGATCACGGGCAGGTAGTAGACGGTGCGGAAGAACGTGGTTCCGCGCATCTTGCGGTTCATGGCCAATGCCAGGGCCAGCGAGATGACCAGGCCGATGGGGATGCCGATCATCATGAACAGCGTGTTCCACAGCGACTTCAGGAAGTAGCGGTCCCCGAACATCTTGGTGTAGTTGTCCAGGCCCTTGAAGACCGGGGCGGAGATGCCGTTCCAGTTAGTGAAGGACGCGTAGACGGAGAACAGCAGCGGGAAGAGCGTAAAGAGGAGGAACCCGATCACCGGTATGGCAACAAAGAGCAGGGCGGCCTGGTGTTCCTTCCGGTGAAGCCGCGAGCGTCGCGGGCGCGTGATGGTTGTCATCGCTGGATCCTCTTTGATTCTTAATGGGTGGCGCGCCAAGCGGCACGCAAAGGCTGGTGGATAGGGTGCCGCGGCCCCGTTCGGGCAGGGCCGCGGCACCCGGTCTGTCGGGCTAGTTGCCGGCTTGCTGGTTGGCGGCGTCCAGGAATTCCTGCATCCTGGGCTGGGCTTCCTTCAGGTAGTCCGCGGCGGTCTGCTTTCCGTCCAGCACGGGCTGGATGTTGGTGAACAGTTCGTCGTACCACTCGGCGTTGTAGGTGTTGCCGCCCGGGAGGGCGCGGCCGTAGTCCTTGACGATCTCCAGGAACTCGGCCTTGTTGGCGGGCTTGGTGGTGGTGTCCGCAGCCCAGGTCTCGGCCATGTCCTTCAGATTGGGGATCTGGATCCCGGCGTCCACCAGGCTCTGCTGTGCTTCCTTGTTGGCCGTCAGGAATTCGACGAGCTTGACGGCGTCCTCGGGGTGCTTGGTGCTTTCGGAGACCGCGATGCCGAGCGTGCCGACCCAGCTGGCGGTCTTGCCGGATTCACCCGCCGGGTAGGGGATCACGTCCCAGTCGAAGTCCAGCTTCTGGTAGGTGGAGAGGTCCCAGGGGGCGATGGGGAAGAACCCGATTTCGCCCTTCATCCAGCGCTGGTAGGTGTCCAGGGTCTGCGCTTCGGCCACAGAGGGCGTCACGCCGTGGACGTTTTGCAGGTCGGCGAACCATTGGAGGGACTGGGCGAATTCCGGAGTGTCCACGGTGACCTTGGTGCGGTCTTCGTTGAGCCAGTCGCCGCCGTTGGACCACACGAACGGCTGCAGGTTCCACTGGACGTTCAGGCCGGTGCCCCACTGGTCCAGCGTGCCATCGCCATTGGTGTCCGCGGTAAGTTTCTTGGCAGCCGCAACGAACTCATCGAAGGTGTAGGGCTTGTCCTTATCCGGCAGGGGAATGCCTGCCTTTTCCAGCATGGTCTTGTTGTAGCCAAAGGAGAACGGCCCAACGTCCTTGGGAAGGGCGTAGATGGAGCCCTCACCCACTCGCTTCCCGTCGTAGCGGTAGCTGTCCACGCCGTATTCCCAGATGTTGTCCAGGTCGATCGTGTCCGAACCCTCCACGTATTCGGTGATGTCCTTGACGATGCCGTTCTGCACGTAGGCCTGGACGTCGCCGGGGCCGATGTAGAACACGTCCGGAACCTGCTTGCCGGCGATGGCGGCCTTCAGCTTGGTGGCGTACTGGTCGGCAGTGGTGACGATGATGTCCACGTCCACGCCGTTCTCCGTTTCAAACTGCTGAACGGCCTTTTCGTAGGCCTTCTTCTCGTCCTCACCCCCGCGGAACATGAAGGTCAGCTTCTTTTCGCCGGTGTCCCCACCGGTGGGGGCGGAGCATCCGCCGAGCATCAGGCCGGCGGCGGTAAAGAGCGCCAGGGTAGCGGCCATGGGACGTGACTTCATCATCACGCAGTCCTTCCGAGTTGGGTTGAGCGATCAAGTTTATTGGCTGGTGCAGAGCTTGCCCCGCAGTCCGCAATGGCGGACCCGCATCCGGAGCCATTCGTTTGCAACGTTGTAAGAAACCTTCACACAGCCTGTCGGATGCCGTCAAGGGGTGATGCCCAATAAGTTTTCATCCGCCGCCAACTCCCTTGACGCCTGCGGCCACGCGTGGAATATTCATCGTTACAACGTTGCAATAAATCCGGCCTCGGCGCATCCCCGACGCCATAACCCCATTCCCGGACAAACCTTTCGGAAGGACCACGTGATGACGAAGTCACGTTCTTGGACTGTGCGCGCCGCAGGATTGGCGGCGGTCACAGGTCTCGCCCTCGCGGCGTTGGCGTTGCCTCCAGCCACAGCGTCAGCCCCAGCCCAGCCAGCAACGAACAATATTGCCGCAGCCGCCTGGGATGCCCCGGCCATCCAGGCAAAGGCCAGCCAGGAGCTGCCCGCCGATCTCCCCGGCGGCAAATCGGTGGTCGGCGACACCTCCCCCATCCACGATCCCGCCCTGATCATCGCCGAGGACGGCACCTGGTACGTGTACTCCACCGGGCTCCTGAACCGGGAGAACGGCGGAACTATCCAGATCTGGTCTTCGCACGATGAGGGAACCACGTGGGAGTACACCGGCACGGTCTGGGACCGGATTCCAGCCTGGATCGATGAGCATTTCTCTGACGGCGACCTCCCCGGCAACCTCTGGGCGCCGGAAATCACCGAACATGACGGCACCTACTACCTGTACTACTCGGCGTCGCGCTTTGGCGGGAACAACTCCCTGACGGCACTGGCCACCAACACCACCCTGGACCCGAGCGATCCCGACTATGAATGGGTGGACCAGGGGTTGGTGGTCTCCTCCCCGGCCACCGGCCTTGACCCGAACAACCCCGGCAAAACGTTCAACGCGATCGACGCCGGGATCATCGAAGACGCCGACGGCCAGCCCTACATGGCGATCGGATCGTTCTGGTACGGCATCTTCCTGGTCCCGCTCGAGTGGCCTACCGGCAAGCCGGTGGAGGGCTGGCAGGCGCAAACCGTGAACATCGCGGACCGCTTTATGCCCGGCAACCCCGTCGAAGCGCCATACATCACTGAACACGACGGCTACTACTACCTGTTTGTCTCCTTCGACTCCTGCTGCCGCGGCGCCGACTCCACTTACAAAGTGGCGGTAGGCCGTTCCACCTCGGTGAAAGGCCCCTATCTGGACAAGGAGGGCCGCGACATGTTCGGCGGCGGCGGGTCGGTGGTGCTCGATTCGCATGGAGCCATCACCGGACCAGGTGGACAGTCGGTCTTTGGCGACTACCTGGCCTTCCACTACTACGACGGCTCCAACGAGGACATCCCCTACTTCCCCACGCTCGGCCTGCAGAAGATCAATTGGGTGGACGGCTGGCCGGAGTTCGACCAGAGCGTGGAACTTCCGGCAGTCCAGAAACAGCCCAAGGCTGCGGCCGTCAAAGCTGGCAAGACGGCCACTTTCACTGCCACCGCCACCGGAACACCCGGGCCGGTGGCGGTATGGGAGGTATCGTCCGACGGCGGCACCACCTGGGAGCGGACGGGAACCCAACCTGCCACCCGGCGGACGGACGAGGGCAGCTACCGGTCCACTCTGGAGTTCACTGCAGTCCCGGAACAGGCCGGACTGCAGGTGCGCGCCATATTCCAGAATGCCCACGGCAAGGTGACCACCGACGCCGTCGGACTTTCCGTCAAGCCGTAACTGCCGCGGAACTGCCCGGAGGGCGGTGCCAGCGGGCCACCGGAATACTGCGGCGCGATATTGGGCGCTGGAGTATTACGGTGGCCCGCCGTGCGGGATTAGCCCTTTCGCGGCAGGCAAGGCTAACCTAAGTAGTCCTCATTTTTCCCCGACGTCCCCTCGGGTCCTGCTAGGCGGTTTTTCGTGCGTCCACTCCACCGATCCCGGATCACCCTGGGCGTTGCCGCCCTCCTGACACTGAGCGGCTGCGGTTTCAGCGGTGGCCAGGCCCAACAGGGCACTGCGACCCCCACGGCCGACACCAACCAGCGGATTGTGGTGGACAACTTCCGCGCGCCCGTGGCCAACTGGGCGCTCGAATCCGATGCCGCGTACGTCCTGTCACTCTCCGGCTGCCTTGAGACGCTGACCAGCTACGACGCCGCCAAGGGCGAAGTGGTTCCCATGCTGGCTACGGAGTGGTCCCAGTCCAGTCCCCTCGACTGGGACTTCACCATCCGCGAAGGCGTGAAATTCCAGGATGGGACAGCCCTGACAGCAGATTCGGTGGCTGGCGCCCTGAACCACGTCCTCGCCGCCACCGTCCCGGCCCGCGCCTTCAACAGCAAAATGGTCAGCGCCGTCACCGCGGTGGACGCCAACACCGTCCGCATCACCACTCCCACCGAGAGCCCGCTGGTCCCGTACCGGCTGGCCAGCGTTAACGCCGGCATCCTTGCCCCGGCCGCGTACGCCGGAGAAAACCTGAATCCGTTCGGGCACTGCACCGGGCCATTTGTCCCGGCCTCCGAAGTGTCACAGCAGTCCCTGACCCTGGAACGGAATGAGGACTACTGGGGCGGCGACGTGCAGCTCGCCGGCGCCGAGGTCCGCTTCATCACCAACGGTGCCACCCGGGCGGCCCAGGTCCAGACCGGAGAGGCCGACATTTCCCTCTCCATTCCCGTTGCGAGCCTGGCCACACTGGAGAACGCCGACGGCGTGAAGGTCAACAAGGCGGATTCGCCGCGCACGGCCACCCTGTACCTGAACAACGGCAGGGAACCGCTGAACAACGTGGACGTCCGGACCGCTATCCGCGATGCGCTGGACCTCGAGTCGCTGGCGGCCAGCGTGTACGAGGGTGCGGCCCTCCCGGCCAAGGGTGTCTTTGCTCCGTCTGAACCCTGGGCCGGCGACAAGCAGGAAGCCCCGAAACAGGACGTGGATGCCGCCAAGAAGCTGCTGGCCGACGCCGGTTACACCGCGGCCCGGCCGCTGGAGATCATCGCCATCGTGGAGCGGGCGGAGTTCGCCGACGTGGCAGCCGTCATCCAGGAGAACCTGAAGGCCGTGGGCATCCCCGTCAGCATCCAGGCCAAGGAATACGCCGCGGCAGAGCCCGCTGTCCTGGCAGGCAACTACGACATGCTGTTGAGCCAGCGAAACCGCCTGATCGACATCGCCGATCCAATCGGTTTCCTCACCGCCGATTACACCTGCACCGGAGCGTACAACCTCAGCCACTTCTGCGACCCGGAATATGACCGGATCGTGGCCGAAGCAGCCAAGACCGTGGACCCCGACGAGCGCTACAAGCTCTACGCCGACGCGGGAAACATCCTCGCCGAAAAGGCCGTCAACGTGTGGCTGGTCAACGAGCAGGCAACGGATGCGATCCGCACCAACGTGCTGGGCTACGTGCAGGACCCGCTGTCCCGCTACGTCCTGACCGCCAAGACCGCCAAGTCGGGCTCCTAGGCACCTGCCCCAGCCATGCTCCCCTTCATCGCCAAGAGAACAACAACGCTGGTGGCGGCCGTTGTGGTGTCCTCTTTCGCGGTGTTCCTGATTCCGTATTTCACTCCCGGGGACCCCGTCCGCAAGATCATCAGGTCGCGCGTGTCCGGGGACGTGGTGGATGACGCCGCCGTGCAGTCACTGAGCCTCAGCCTGGGCCTGCAGGATCCGCTGGTGCTCCAGTATCTCCGTTGGCTGGGCCGGATCATCGCCGGCGACATGGGTCTTTCGCACGTCAGCCGGACTCCGGTGGCGGACCAGGTCCTGCCTGCCCTGGCCGTGACGCTCAGCCTGGTTGTCCTTTCGTTGGGCCTCGCCGTCCTGGTGTCACTGCCGCTGGGGATCGCTGCCGGGCTGCGCCAGGGGAAGGCCACGGACAGGGTGATCACTACCGTCACGCAGTCTTTCATCGCCATGCCGGAGTACTGGGTGGCGCCGCTGCTGGTGCTGGTGTTCGCGCTGAAACTCTCCGTCCTGCCGTCCGCGGGCTGGACGGGCCCGGCCTCGATGATCCTGCCGGCGGTCACCCTGGCGCTGCGGCCCATCAGCTACTTCACGTCGGCTGTCCGCTCCGGCATGATCGAAGCGGCCGCCGCCGAACACGTTCCCGCGGCCAGGGCGAGGGGCCTGAACCACGCCCAGGCGGTCCTCCGGCATGTGGTGCCCAACGGGCTGGTACCGCTGTCCACGCTCTTCGCGGTGTGGTTCGCGGGGCTGCTGGGCGGCTCGGTGATCGTGGAGGTCATCTTCGCCGTACCCGGCATGGGGCGGCTGCTGTTCGACGCCGTCATCAACAGCGACATACCGCTGGCCCAGGGCGGGGTGGTGGTGGTGGTGGTCCTCGCCGTCACCGTGACCACGCTCGCCGACCTTGTGCACCGGCTGCTTAGCCCGGCCGTGGAAGGCAGCTATGCGTAGGCGGACGGGACAAAGGCGCCCGGTGGCGACCGTCGCGGCGGCCGTGGTGCTCGCCGTCGTCATCCTGGCTGTCCTGGTTGCACCCTGGATCTACCCGTACCCGCCTTCGGAGCAGAACCTTGCCGCGCGCCTCGCCCCGGCGTCCGCCGAGCACTGGCTGGGAACCGACCACCTGGGCCGTGACACCCTGAGCCGGCTCCTGGAAGGCGGCCGGTTCTCCATGTCCGTGGCTGCGCTGGCCACTGTCCTGACGTGCGTGCTCGGTGTCGCCGCCGGGGTGCTCAGCGCCCGCCGGCGCGGCTGGTTGGATGAGTTCCTGACCCGGACCAACGATGTGCTGCTCGCGGTTCCCGAGATGGTGGTGGCGCTCTTTATCGTGGCCACGCTGGGCACCGGGTTCGGGCCGCTCCTGCTGGCCCTGACCGTGACCGGCTGGACGCCGTTCGCCCGGCTGGCACGGACCCTCGCTTACGACGTCTCAAGCCGCGGTTTCGTTGAGGCCGCGCGCGTGGTGGGCTGCCCGCCGTCGTTCATTATCTTCCGGCACGTCATTCCGCACCTGGCCGCCCCTATCCTGGGCCAGGCCACGCTCCGGTTCGGCCAGTTGCTGATCAGCGTTGGCGCCCTGTCCTACCTGGGGCTCGGCGTCCAGCCGCCGCAGTCGGACTGGGGGTCCATGATGGCCGCCGCGCAGCCCTACACCGAACGTGCCCCGCTGGGGATCCTCGCGCCGGGCCTCGCGATCTTTGCGGTTGCCCTGTGTGTGACCCTGCTGGGGCAGCGTGCCGCGCATATGGCCGCCGGTCCCCTGCTGCTGCCCGTGGCGGAGGCGAAATGAGCAGCCCGGACAGCGTGTTGGAGATCCGCGGTTTGGAAGTCCGGAACCTTGGGCCTGCCGGAAATTCCGACGGCGGCAGAGCAGCGCGTGCCACCGGTCGAGGAATCGCCGGGCCGGCACCCCTCGTCCGGGACCTGTCATTGTCCGTCGCCGCGGGTGAATTCGTGGCACTCGTGGGCGGCTCCGGGTCGGGAAAAACCCTCACCGCCTTGTCCTGCCTGCGCCTGCTGCCGCCGCAGCTTGGCATCACGTCCGGCTCCATCCGGCTGGGCACCGTCGATGTCACGGCCGCCGCAGAGGAGGACCTCAATACGGTCCGCGGCGGCAAGGTGGGCATGCTCTTCCAGCAGCCCAAACGGATGTTCAACCCCAACCGGACCATCGGCCAGCACCTGCTCGAGCCGCTGCGCATCCATGGGGGCCTGCGCGGGGCGAAAGCCAGGGATACCGCCGTGGAGATGCTTCACGAGGTTGGCTTCGCCGATCCCGCCCGGGGCTTCGGTTCCTATCCCCACCAGCTATCCGGGGGCATGGCACAGCGGGCCATGACCGCCGTCGCCCTCGCCGGCCGCCCCCAGCTGCTCCTGGCGGACGAACCGACGTCGGCCCTGGACAAGATGCTCGAACGGCAGGTACTCCAGCTCCTGGACCGCGAGCGCCGGGAGCGCGGGCTCGGGGTCCTGTACATCACCCACAACATCGCCTCCGTGGCCCCGTTCGCCGACCGCGTGCTGGTGATGGATGCGGGCAGCATCGTCGAGAGCGGTCCCACGGCCGACGTCCTGGCCGCGCCGCAGCAGGACTACACCCGCGAACTGCTCGCGGCGTCGCAGTTGGCGCCTGACTCCCGCCGACGGCCAGCCCCCGCCGAACGGGACGTCCTCACCCTTTCCGGGGTGCACAAGACCTTTGGCCCGCGCAGGCGCCGGCACACCGTGCTTGAGGATGTGAGCCTGGAGCTGAAAGGCGGGGAGATCCTGGGTATCCTGGGCCAGTCCGGCTCGGGCAAAAGCACCTTGGCGCGCGCCGTCGTCGGCCTGGAAAAAGCCACCCGCGGCACCATCAGCCGTCACCTCCCAGAAGCCGGCAGCGCCCCGGAGGCCACCGCCGTCCAGTTGGTGTTCCAGGAGCCGCACAGCTCCTTCGATCCGCGGATGACGCTGCGCGCCAGCATGGAGGCGCCCCTCCTGCGGCGGCGGGGGCTCACTGCCGCGGACCGGGCCCGCAGGATTGCGGAGGCCATGGCCGAGGTGGAACTGGACGAGTGCATGCTGGACAGGCGCCCCGGCCAGTGCTCGGGAGGGCAGCTTCAGCGCGCCACGATTGCCAGGGCCCTGCTGCTGGATCCGCGGGTGCTGATCTGCGATGAGGCCACCTCTGCCCTGGATGCGCTGACCCAGCGCACTGTCCTGAACCTGCTGCTGCGGCTCCAGCGCGACCACCGGCTGTCGCTGATTGTGATCTCGCACGACATGGATGTGGTCCGGTACATGTGCGACCGCGTGGCCGTGCTGCTGGACGGGCGGGTGATTGAGGTCGCGGAAACGCAGGCGTTCTTCGCCAGCCCCGCCCACGAGCACAGCCGTGCCCTGGTGGATGCTGCAATCCCCTGCCGTGGAGACCACCTGCGGTCGCTGATGCGCGGGCCTGCCTCCGTCCCAGGCTGACTCCGGACCCTTGCCATCGCCCTTGAGGGGCCGGAGCAGCACCGGTAGGGTTCGGTCATGGACATCATCCTGGTACCCGGATTCTGGCTGGACGCATCGTCGTGGGATGAGGTCACTCCCCCACTTGCCGCGGCCGGCCATCGCCTCCACCCGCTTACGCTCCCCGGCCTCGAATCCGCTGACGCATCGCGGGCGGGCATCGGACTGCGGACCCACATCGACGCCGTGGTGGAGAAGGTGGATTCCCTCGACGGCAAGGTGGTGCTGGTGGGCCACTCGGGCGGCGGGGCCATCATCCACGGTGTGGCTGACGCCCGGCCGGACCGCATCGAACGGAACATCTTTGTGGACAGCGGGCCCCTGGGTGAAGGGGACGTCATCAATAATGAACTGCCGGCCGACGGCGACGACATTCCGCTTCCGCCGTGGGACGGTTTCGAGGATGAGGACTTGGTGGACCTGACGGACGAACTCCGGGACAGCTTCCGGGCAAGGGCCATCCCGGAGCCCAAGGGCGTGGCCTACGACAAGCAGCACCTCCACGATGCGCGGCGGTATGACGTCCCGGCCACGGTGATCGCCTGCGAGTTCCCGTCGTCGCTGCTGACGGAGTGGATCGACGCCGGCCATCCCTTCGTCGCCGAACTTGCCCGCATCCGGGACGTGGAGTACGTGGACCTGCCCACCGGGCACTGGCCGCAGTTCACTAAGCCGGGCGAACTGGGCCAAGCGATTCTGAAGGCGGTGGACCGCACGGGCTGAGCGCCGCCGTCGGACCCTCGGCATAAGTGACCCGCCGAAAAGTGGTCCGTGCGCTTCGGGCGTCGAGGGAATAGATTAGTAGTGCGACTTAGTGAACAGGGCTTGGCTGCCTGTTCACTCCCAAGGTGGGGTTTGGGATACATGCCGGGGCCGGCGGTGAGATGGCCTCAGGGTGAGACCAGGCCACGCTCCCCAGCCACCGCCGGCCCCCTGACGTGTCCGGACAGTTCGATGCCGCAGCCCGCCGTCATTCCCAGCAAGCGTTCCGGTTATCCGGGTCCTGGCAGTACCTCCCTAACGTGCGGGTCCGGGGGTAGCGTGGACGGGTGGACAACAGGATGGAAGTGCGCGAATTCCTCGCCTCACGGCGTGCCCGGATTACTCCGGAAATGGCGGGACTGACGCTCTACGGCGGCCGACGCCGGGTCCCCGGCCTGCGCCGTGAAGAGGTGGCGATGCTCGCCGGTGTCAGCGTGGACTACTACACAAAGCTTGAGCGCGGGAATCTGTCCGGCACCTCCGAAAGTGTCCTTGACGCCATCGCCGGGGCGCTGAAACTCGACGAGGCCGAACGGGACCACCTCTATAACCTTGCGCGCGCTTCCAGCCCGTCAGGCAGGGCCCGACGGCGCCCCCTCCAAAGCGGCGCGGTCCGGCCCACCCTCCAGTTCATGCTCGACTCCATCACCACCGCGCCGGCTTTCATCAGCAACCACTACATGGACATCGTGGCCGCCAACCAGCTTGGCTTTGCCCTGTACTCGGAGATGTACCGCGGGCCAGCCCGGCCCGGGAACCACTGCCGGTTCATTTTCCTGGACCCCAAAGCCCGGGATTTTTACCCCGACTGGGATCTGGCGGCCAATACCAACGTTGCGATCCTGCGGACGCAGACCGGGCGCAACCCCTTTGATAAGCGGCTGGCCGACCTCGTCGGAGAACTTTCCGTCCGCAGCGAAGAATTCCGGACGCGCTGGGCCGCCCACAATGTCCGGCGCCACTACGCGGGCACGAAGGTTTTCCACCACCCGGTGGTGGGAGAGCTCGAGCTTGCCTACGAGGCGATGGAACTGGCCGAGGACCCCGGCTTCACCCTCACGGTCTACCCCGCAGCGCCCGGATCGCCGTCAGATGAAAGGCTGCGCCTGCTCGCGAGCTGGGCGGCAACGGAACGGATCCAGGACCTGGCGGGGGCACCGCAGCCGCAGGACGTCCGGCACCCCTAGCTTTGGGGAGCACTTATCCGGCGCGCGAACCGCCGGGTGGTGGCATGATGGGCGCATGAGCCGAGTCACGTGCGATCTGACGGTATCCCTCGACGGCTTCGTCGCCGGCCCGAACCAAACTCCGACAGACCCTTTGGGCGAGGGCGGCGAGTTGCTGCACAGATGGCAGTTCGAGGAACGCGAAGCCAACGCACCCGAGCTCGAGGGCATCCTCGCGGCGGGCGCGTACATCATGGGTCGGAACATGTTCGCCGGGCCCGGGGCGTGGGCCGAAGAATGGCGGGGTTGGTGGGGTGATGAGCCGCCGTATCACGCCCCCGTGTTCGTTCTCACGCACCAGGAGCGCGAGCCTGTGCAGATGCAGGGCGGAACCACCTTCAACTTCGTAACCGATGGGATCGAATCGGCCCTTGCCAAGGCGAGGGAAGCCGCCGGCAGCAAGGACGTGGCCATCGCCGGAGGGGCGCAGACGGCCCGCCAGTACTTGTCGGCGGGGCTGATCGACGAGTTGCGGCTGCACATCGCACCCATGACCCTGGGGGCGGGTGAACGGCTGCTCGACGGCGTCGGGAACCTCACGCTTGAGCCGACGGAAGTGAGCGGCAGCCGCCTCGTCACGCACGTGCGCTATCGGATCATCCGCTGAAGGGCTGTGCGAGGGCTTGTTCCCAGATCGCTTGATTCCGCGCGACGTAGTGGGCGGCGGAACGCCAGTGCTCACCGTGTCCATTGACGTACATGTCGGCCCAAGGCTGAACCCCGGTCTCATCCAAGGACTTCAGAAGATCGAACATCGCCGCAGTTCGTTTCGCCATGGCCGCCGGAAGTGCCTTGCTTCCGAAAATGTTCTGGATGTAGATCAGCATCAGAATATGCCCAACACTGCACAGCACAGCGTACGGCCATCGGGTGCGGTCTGTTCCGCCAACGGTTTAGCCCGCTTCCCTTGCGGGCTAAACAGGAGCACGTGGAGGCTGAGGGGACGCCACCGGTTTATGGCGAGTGATAGTGATACTGCTACGAAGAGCGCCGAGAGGTACGACAGTGTTTTGGCTGCTTGCCTTTCAGTCGTCCCTTCGCTTTTGCGACCGCCATGCCCTCGCGGGTGCGCGCCCGGATCAGATCCGCCTCAAACTCGGCCACCATTCCCAGGACGTTGAACAGCAGCCGGCCTACCGGATCAGTTGGATCGTGGGTGCTGCCGCCAAGACTAAGTACTACCCCTTTGGCCGTCAGCTCATCGGCTATATCCCGGGCGTCGGAAAAGGGAGCGCGCCAAACGGTCGAGCTTGGTCACCACGAGCGTATCGCCGGCTCGGCACGCTGCCATCGCTTCACGCAAACCAGGGCGCACACGGTTAGCCCCTGTAAGCCCGTGGCCGACGAGGATCTGCTTCTCTGCGACACCCAGGGCAAGGAGAGCGTTACGTTGAGCGGTCAGGTCCTGATCACTCATTGAGACGCGGGCGTAGCCGACCTTCATTCCCAGTCATTAGGACCATGGTTGCGGTAATCCCCCCATTACCGTGCATTTGATCGTGCGGGTCTTACGTACGTGACCTAGGCCAATAAAATGCACGGGACGTGCCGGCAGGTTTCCTGGGCACGGTGATCGACCGGCTTACGGGCACCCCAGGACCTAATCTCACCCTGGCTCCGAAGCCCCCTCCCCCGCAATGGATTGGCACGGCGGCCTGTCATCTGTACTCTGACTTGCTCACCCTCCACTGGATCCAGTGAAACAATCGCGATATGACGCATGTGATCGTTCGGGCTACTGCGGTGCGATGGGCAGACGATGACTTCCCGGGATGGATCGAGGTCGACCTTGTCGACGCGGAGGGTCGGACTCATCGGATCGTTGAGAAGGTCCCTGTCCTCACCAGGGCCAACATCACGGCGGCGTCGACGTTCCCGCTTGAACTGTGGATACAAGCTGAGTTCGAGCGCATGCAGGGTGGCGCTGTCTTGGTACGGTTTGCCCATGGCGTAGAAACCACCGATGGCCTTGACCTGATCGGAATGGAGGGGCACGCCGTCCGCTGGCTTTGACGTCCGATACGGGCTCGGGAAAACTAAGAATCAGGGCGGTGCACGGGACAAACCTAAGTCAACAGTCCACTGCACTCGTCTTGTACTTACGCGGGATCCAGTGCAAACGACTCCCGAAACGGACACTTTCGGCAGTAATCGGCGACGTTTTCACAGCGCTATTTGGCGCATGGGTAGCCCGCAAGGGGATCCCTTTACCGGACGCCTCCTATTCCGAGTCCGGGTGGCAGGACCACGTGGCTACGGCAGTTCCTGCCATCTGCAACTGAGGAGGCCGGGCCCGACGTGGTTCAATAGCCTTGCC
The DNA here is from genome assembly GCF_051365025.1 of Arthrobacter sp. R4. Taxonomy (NCBI): domain Bacteria; kingdom Bacillati; phylum Actinomycetota; class Actinomycetes; order Micrococcales; family Micrococcaceae; genus Arthrobacter; species Arthrobacter sp. R4. The sequence goes on along the minus strand of NZ_JBLWIJ010000007.1, from coordinate 150,012 downwards.
TTTTGCAGGTCCCGCCCGCGGCCCAGGAGCCAGCTGCCGGCCCAAAGCAGCACAACGAGAATCAGGATCTCGGTGCCGTTGGGGGGCCGTGAGCCACGCCCGGGCGCTCATCCCCGTTCTCCGCTATTGAGCTCGAGACGTGCCTTCTCCCGCCGCTCGTCGGCTTGGAGGATGCCGTCGCGGACAGCGGCGCGAATGACGCCGTAGAGGACGTAGAAGAAGACGGCCGCGAAGACCACGAGCAGGACCGGGTTGTTGAGTGGATTCATCCCTGCACGTCTTCCTCAGGCCAGTACTTTTGGACTCCTGCAGCGGCCTCTCGAAGCTGACGGCCGTCGAGGATGATGGAGCTTTCGGGCAGGCCCATGTCGGTCCACTGGGCGACCAGGCGCAGGTCCCCGGCCGGCGGTAGCGGCCAGAGCCAGAGTGCGGCGTTTGCTGACATGTCATCTTCCCCGCCATTGCCGCCCTTGGGCCGGTATTCGAAGACCGGGCCGCTAGGTTCCTGGTCCATTGGCCTGTGCCCGTACATCGTCAGGGATGAGCTGCTGGCCTTGGTGCCGTCGGGGAACTGGACTCCGAGCAGGAGGATGGAGTCGGCAGAAATGCCCCCATCGCGCAATTGCGGCGCCGGTCGGTGAAAGACGGCATTGATTTCCGCCCACTTCCGGTCCCCCTGGTCGGTGCGGCGCAGAATCCAGTTCATGTCCATGATGCATCCCGTGGAGTAGACCTTGATGGCTTCAACGGACATCACAAAGGTCGGGGATTTGTGGACGAACCGACTCACCGGGACGACGGCGGGCAGTTCGTAGCGGGGTGGCGCCGTCCAGGGAGGCGGCGTGAACTGCGGCGTCCGTGGGCGGGGAGGCAGCGCCGGGATCGAGTAGTCCTGGAAGAAGGTCACGGTCGTTCCTACGGGTTCGATGGTTGCGACCGACCAGCGGAACAGCGGCGTGCGCCACCTTGGATCCCCCAATCCGTCCTTACCGGCCCCAGTCTAGCCCCGGACCAGAGCCCCAAGGATTTTGATGCCGGCGCGAAGGCAGGAACTGCCCGTAAGCACGAGGAATCGCTGACCAGTTTGCCGAATACGTAGCAGTTCTCGCTCTGCTGGCCGCTACCGGCGGCCGCATTGCAGGCGAAATATACACGCTGATGCGCCCCGAAATCGGCGAAGTCAAGGAAGTCTCACCAGCGGGCACCGTCGGCAGTTCCACCATGCCACATAAGCAAAATCCACAGCTCTCCCAAGACTGCACCACCATCTCCGCTCAAATCCGCAGCCTCCTCCCACTGGCAATGGAAGCCATGCTGCACGATCAGGAAGTAAACGGCGCTAACACCGCAATGATGGACGACGCCCTGAGCCGGGCCATCATCCTAAGTGGGGACCTGCTGGCACGGCTGACACTGATCCTCACCGAGCTCGAAATTGACGAGGACCGCATGTGGACCAATTTGAGAATCACCCACGGGCTCGTTTCCTCCGAAGCCGTCATGCTGTCCCTCGGTCACGCCATCGGCAGGCAGCACGCTCATGACGTCGTTTACGAATCAGCTCAAGAGGCGATCAGGACACATCGGCAGTTCGGAGAAGTCCTAGGTGCGAACCCGACCGTCACTGCCCACCTAACAGAGATGGAAATTGAGGGCCTACTCGACCCGCTCAATCACGTGGGTCTCTGCCAAGAGATTGCCCTCGAAGCCGCGGCGCGAGCCGACTCGATTGAGTTGCTGAGCAGCTAACGGTCTCTGCAGGATGGCATTCATTGAATGCTGGTCGAAGCTGATCACGTCGGTGTCTTGAAGACACCGATACTAAGGCGGCGGCATTGTCTGCAGGCAGCGACTGCAGACAATGCCGCCGTCTTAGAAAACAAAAGCTTTTCGAGACACTGTTCGGGGCGTCGGGAGGAGCCAGCTGCGGACTGAGAAAACCGGGCTAACCGATGTCCCGGAAACACGTCTCACCATAAATCGTCTCAGCAGGGGTCCGTGACGGACTTTTTGAGTCAGAATGACGCACTGTCGCCCCCTGCCTGTACACTCAAAGTATCGAACATATATTCGAATAAAGGTGTGTTGTGGGCGTTATTGTCGGTCCCCGTGTGATAGATGCGGGCCTCTCCTTGCGGCTGGTGCTGATGTCCCCGGTTGCGGTTGCCGCGGGCTACCCCTCGCCAGCCCAGGACTACTTCGACGGCCGGATCGACCTGAATGAACACCTCATCAAGGACATCACCAGCACCTTCGTTGTCCGGGTAACCGGCGACTCGATGGAACGGGCAGGGATCAGCGATGGCGACGAACTCATCGTCAACCGGGCCCTCGAACCCAAGGACGGCTCTGTAGTCATCGCTGTCCTCGACGGCGAACTGACCGTCAAGCGGCTGCGGATCACCGCCACAGGTGTGGTGTTGCAGGCAGAGAACCCCCGCTACCCGGACATCCGCGTCCCCAGCCTCAGTGAGCTCACCATCTGGGGCGTGGCCACCAGGTGCCTCCACTATGTCTAGCTCGCGGAAATTCAGTAAGCAGCACAGCTCAGAGGAGCCGCACCATGCGGATCTCGCGCACGCCGTCGTCCACATTCACGGTCCCGTCCGCTACGAACCCGTGCTTGCGGTAGAACGCCTGCGCCCGGGGATTCGGATCGGCAACCCACAACGCCGCCGAATCGTGAGGGCCGACGACGGCGTCCAGGAGGGCAGCCCCGGCGCCCGAACCGTGCTCAGCCGCAACGACGTACAGCACATACAGGTGCGTGCCCCACTGCGTTCCGGAGTCCTGGGGTGGCCCTGCCATTGCAATCCCGATCAGTTCACCATCGCGCTCGGCCACCGCGACGCGGTTCGCTTGGTAGCGCTCGTCGCTGAGGGCGACGGTCCAGAAGCGTTCCCGGGTGGAGGGCAATTCCGGGTCGTCGAGGACACGGTCGGCCATCACCCCGCGGTACGTCTCACGCCACGACCGCACATGCACGCGCGCCATCTCGGCAGCGTCATCAACGCGCGCCCGACGAACCGTCACCCCCGTATCCATAGCCGAAACTCTACCCAGAACGGCGGCCGGTCCCATGTCTAAACCGGCGCTGATGCGGCAGATGCAGGAAATCGCCCTCGTGGATGTGAACTGCTTCTATGCGAGCGCAGAGCGCGCCTTTGACCCTTCCCTTGAAGGCAAACCGCTGGTGGTGCTGTCCAACAACGACGGCTGCGCCGTCACCCGCTCCCCTGAAGCCAAGGCCCTGGGCATCGGCGTTGGGGAGCCGTGGTTCAAGATCGCCCCGCGGGCGAAAGAATGGGGGCTGATTGCCAGGTCCAGCAACTACGAGCTGTACGGCGACATCAGCGCCCGCGTGATGGAACTCCTGGGCCGATACTCTGCGTGGCTGGAGGTTTACAGCATCGACGAGGCCTTCCTCGGCGTCAAAGGCTCTCCCGCGGCACTCCTCCAGCTGGGACGGGACATGAAGGCCGCCGCAGCGAGGAACGTGGGGGTCCCCGTCTGTGTTGGTATCGCCCGAACCAAGACACTCGCCAAGCTCGCCAACAAATGGGCCAAGCACAATCCCGCGTTCGACGGCGTCTGCCGCTGGGATTCGGTGCCGGCAGGTCGGCGGGAGGCACTCATGGCGGGCCTTTCCGTCGTCGAACTCTGGGGCGTTGCCAGCCGCCTGACCAAACGGCTGAACGCGATGGGTATCCACTCGATCGTCGATCTCAGCCGGGCGGACCCCGTGCGGATCCGCGACAAATTCTCGGTAGTGCTGATGCGGACCGTCCTGGAATTGCAAGGCACCCCCTGCATTCCCATGGAGGAGGAGCGCGTGGGCCGGGACCAGCTCATCTTTTCGCGCTCGTTCTCCACCCCGATCACCACAGCCGCTGGCCTGCGCCAGGTCCTCAGCGTGTACGGCCAGCAGGCCAGCGCCCGGCTGGCCAAACACCACCTCCAGGCCAAGGTCCTCACAGCCTTCGCCGGCACCTCCCACTTCAACGCGAAGGACACCTCCTTTCCGTCGGTCTGCGTACCGCTGCCCATGCCCACCGCGGATCCGGTGATCCTGACCAAGGCCGCGCACGCCCTGCTACCCGCCATCCACGAGGGCGTGAAGTACGCCCGCGCCGGGATCATGGTGACGGACCTTAGGCCCACCGGAAACCAGAAACCCCTGGAAATCTTCGAGAACCCGCACGAAGAGCGCAACATCGGACCCCTCCTTGAAGACATCGTCCGCCGCTACGGACGCGGCTCCATCGGACTGGGCCACGCGGGCATCCGCGGCGGACCCGACTGGAGCATGAAACGCGGCATGCGCTCCCCGCGCTACACCACCCACTGGGACGAACTCCCCCTGGTCAAAGCCGCTTGACAGCCCGGGGATGCACTAACGAAATGAAAGTTTGGTGGAACACCAGGAGCGCGGCCGTAGTTGGCAGCGGCAACCTGGTCGGCGTCGAATACTGGACTGGCGCGTCCAGGTCCGCCTTGTCTACGGAGTCCGTGCGGGCCATGGCGGAAACGATAAGGCGCACCCAGAAGTGCACCGCCGAGGGTACCCAAGACGGCCCCGAGAGGTATGAACGACCCGTCCTTTAGGCTGGGGCCATGAGCGAGTCCATCGCGCCGGCTCTGCAGCCCCCGGTTGCTGTTGCCCTGGCGAAACTCGTCAAGACATTCCCGTCACCCGGCGCACTGCCAGGCGTGATTTATGCAGAACCCAAATGGGACGGATACCTTCACTGCACTCTGTCAATCGGAGCCCGTCCGTCCTGCCGCCGATCAAGTTGCTGCCACACCAATTCGCTCTGGCTTACGCGCGCTCACGTGTCTCAAAACTAACGATGGGTACTCGATTTTTTCCTGAAGGTTGCAAGACATAGATACGAGAATTGCCCTTGCCACCGCCACTTCCAGAATTCCGCCGCAAATCTGTGACTGTGGAGGTGAAACGGCTGTTCACTCGTTGAGACGTCTCGTTTTCCCAAGGGTTTCGAGGCAGTCGTAGGCGTAGCGGTTAGGGCACCTTCACGGGGCATTTCATCGTTCGGGGTAAACGTACCTATCAAGGGCCGGCAACGGAGCTGAGGGAGGAATCCATGCCCGGCTGAACGCTCGACGACCGGCTTACGGGCAGGCGAGAGCCCAGGGTGTCGCGTGGTTCCAAGGTGCCCTGCACCGGGCCTCAAGAGCCATCGGCGTCACCACAGCCTCCGAAATCCAGGCAATGGCGGGTCAAGCCCACCGTGTACAAACGCTGAGGCGATCTGTGGCTTGCTACAGTCAGGAAGGCGCAGGGCGGAGAAGCCCTAGAGAATTCAAGGAGAAACAGATGGCACGTAAGAAGACCTACGGATTCGGCAGCCTGCTGCTCGACGTAATTCTGACACTCCTCACCGGTGGCCTGTGGCTCATCGTAATCCTCATCAAGTTCATGCGGTCCAACTCCCGCTAAGGAAACTGACCATGTGGCCCCTGACCGCGATGGGGTCGTAGCCGGCAACAGCGAACTACACCGCATGTCTCACTAACCTTCCCCACGGATTATGAAGCGCCCCTGCAAGTCACAGGCCGCGTCATCGCGTACGATTCGGATAATTTCATCAAACAAATGGGGAAAAATTGAACAAGCTCCTTCCTGCTGCAGCTGTCGCAGCAGCTCTTGGACTAACCGGCTGCGGCGGAGGATCTAGCGCTGAATCATCGCCGAGCGCGATAGCGACATCGACCATCAAGGTGGGGGTCTTCGACACAAACCAGACCTGCAATCAGCTGTTCGCCAAGGATGACGATAGCCGCCTGATCACGGCCTCAACCTTCGTGGCTAATTTGCCAACTGAGATTGATAAGTCCCAACGCACCCTGGCCAAAATCAGCGCCGGAGACCTGGAGTTCGTGGCCAATACCGCAAACGAAGCGATGAAGCCACTGGTCCTTGACCTGGCGAAGCCTCTCAAGGACTTGGGCGAGAGCGACCAATCTGGTTTTGATCGGGAGGCTTACAAGATGGCAGAGAGCAAAGTCCTGGAGAAATGCTCGACGCAGTACTCCTCTTACCAAGGAAACAAGGCCGCTAGGGCCGCCGTGGAGAAGGCAGAAGCGGATGTCGCAGCCAGGAAGGCAGCGGAGGAAGCAGCGGCGAAGGCAGCCGCGGAAGCGGCAGCAGCCCCCAAGGAGTACGCGGGTTTCGGGGATGATGTCGTTACGATCACCAAGCACGACACCGGCGCCCAGGCCGCCATCATTCAGCACACCGGAGGAAGCAACTTCGCCGTCCACACCTTGGACGCCACATTGGACACCACGGACCTGCTGGTGAACACAATTGGCAACTACAGCGGCGCTGTCCTGTTTGACGCCCGGAGCCGGGGCCAGACGACGGCCCTGAAAATCACCGCAGGCGGATCATGGACGATCAAGCTTGTCCCCCTGACAAGTGTCAGGTCCTTCGACGGCTCAGTGCCAATTACGGGTGCCGGAGATGATGTCTTCTACTACAAAGGTGCGACCAAGGCAGTGACGTTCACCCACGATGGCTCGTCCAACATTGCAGTACATACCTTCGGCACCCGCCCGGACCTGCTCATAAACGAGATCGGGGCCTACACGGGCACAGTGGTCTGGGCTCCTGGCCTGTACCAGGTCACCGCCGACGGGAACTGGTCCGCGACGCTGAAGTAACTCGAGAGAACCCCCCGGCCCGGAACAAATTCCATCCTGTAACAGGCAGGAAAAGTATCCGTACGTTGGCGGCCCTGATCACTATGCCGCTTACCTCTTCAACTCAGAAGGCGTCGAGATCGAGCTCGTAGCTGCCGAATAGGCAGAATGCGGGGAGTGTCCCGTGAAGGATCCTTGGCCGGGCGCGCGCTGTCCGGCGTGGCCGGCGCAATAACGGCCTCTTCGGAGGTCCGGGCCGTGCGGGTAAGCCTCGGTCGATCTCGCAACCCAGCGTAAGGCCGAGCCGGACGATGGTGGCGTTACAACGACACACTCCGTACCTCATGCAATGCGCCGCTCCGGCGGCTCCGCGCGGGGGGATTGGCCTGTGACTGCCGGCCAGCCAGGGAACGCCGCGTCCGTGGCGCTGTCCACGGCGTCGAACTCGTTATCGCAACTTGTCACACGCATCCTTGAGCAGTTGGCGCTCAGCGCCTGGCTCCCGACCGCGGCACTCACGCTGCTGGTCACCTTCATAATGCGGGTGCTTGAATCCATCAACGATGGCGCCTGATGCCGACGCCGATCATCGGCCGGCCGGTCAGCGACCAGGTCTGGGCTGACCTCCGGGCCGAGTTCACCCTGCCCGCCTTGGAGCAGGTCCGACGCCGGTTGACTGAGCTGACCGAGGATCCGGAGCCGGTGATGCAGCAGCTCGTCCGCGTTTTCATCGGCGAAGGCACCTTTTGCCCTGGATTCCAGTTTCAGCCGGACATGTCAGTGAACTCTGTGATCGCGGCCCTGTTCCAGCGTGCGATGCAACTGCGGATCCCTCACAACTACTTCGCCGTCTGGATGATGACCCCCTGCCACGTGCTGGATGGAATACGTCCCGTGGACCAGCGCCAGGAACAAGACCAGGCAGCGCTGCTGTTAGCGCTGGAAAGCACCCTGGCCAGGGCAGTTGCCCAAAAATATGGGAGTGAAAGTAACCGTCATCGTAGAGGCCGGCGACGGAGAGCTCAGCTACTTTGAAGCCGAAGGCGCAACGTGCGATGCAGCCAAAGCAGCAGCGCGCCCAAGTGCAGCGATTCGACAGCCTTCACAGCTTAGTCCGCCCATTCAAAGAGGAACTGAGGACCTGCGGGATCGTCGTTATACCGATGGCGAAGGAGTCCTAGGTTTCGTTCGCAAGAAATCAGCGCGGTGTCAAAAATGCCGTTGTGGTTTCTCTTCTCCCATCGCCAGGGGTGGTCGTCATCCCACCAGTTGCGCGAAAGGTCAGAGCCCGTCAATACGAGCGGAAGACTCGGCCCGCTTTGCCCACGCGACATTGTGATTAACTCCGATCGTTCGACCAGCCCGCGCAAGCCATTCCTCTCTTCGGGTGACAGCTCGGACTTCAACGTTGCGAAAAGGGGCAAACACCTGACCCTTTTGTCCCGAAGCCTGCTAGCGAGGAATTCAAGGTTCGCGATGTCCTTCTCATCGATTCGGTTTGCCGTCTTGACCTCTCCTAGGACGGCAAGCCACTCGAGGTCACCGAGGTAAGTAGCAACATCCGCCTCAATAGTTCGCCCATCGATGGTGATCTGAAAACCGAGTACCAAGGGCGGCGAACCCTGGTCGTGCTGCAGTTGGCGGAGTAGAGAAGTGGTCGCAAGTGCCGGAAGTAGGGCCTCGATCTGGTCAGCCCGGAGGTGTGCAGCCAGTCTGTATCGCCAGTCCGGCCTGGTAAGGCTGTGAGAAAGAGCCAGGTTGTACGTCTGCCCGCAAAATTCACAGTTCATTGATGGGCCCAGCACTTCCACGGAGGCATAGCTTTCGACTCGACAATGGCTGCAATGAACTCTGAGAGTTGGGACAAATAGCCCGCTGTGGAACAAATTATTGACTGCCCTATTCGCGTACTCCCGCGGAGTCGTTTCACGATCCATGAGTGGATGCGGCCAGCTTCCCCTGTTCTTTTCCACAGCCTGGCGGAGTTGTGGCAGTGATACACCAGCTGCCTTTCCGGCGGCCAATGCAACGGCTGCTCTGACCCCGCTCTGATTAAATGTTCCGCTGTATGGTCCACCGAATCTTTCCGCGGCTCTGGTTTGGAACTTGCCGACATCAGACTGGATGACCTTGGCTGTTGCGCTGTCGAACAGTAGTCGGAGGGCGTCTTGGCTGTAGACAAAGGGAAAGCGCACCGCCTCGGAGTTGGCGTCCAGGCCGAACACTACTGCACCATATCGCGGTCGAACATGCTCAACGCCATGAGCGTAGTGATGTGCTTCCAGCAAGGCCGCATGTCGTCGGTACGGGGGGATCTGGGAGGTAAACCGAGGGTCTTGACCCCGAGCCTCACTGAGATGCACTTCAACTGCTACGATGCCACGCCTCAATGAACGGGCGGAGCTTCCCACCAATGGCAACCGGGGAAGGTCAATATCAACGCCGTGGGCCTCTGGTCGAAAATCCACTCTGAGAGATTTGGTGAAGTCGGTATTCAATCCCTCAAAAACAAAGGATTCCAAGATCTCCGGGTCACCGGTTCCGTCCTGCACCGCCATCCCATTGGCACAAGCGATGCCCCGGATGGTCTTCATGACACGGTCGGATGCATTACACGCCCCAACGATGTTGAGGACTTGCTGTTCTTGGGCTCCACCAGCGTTGGTCCACGTCTGGCTGGGAAGTGGCTGAGACAGCAAGAATTCGACCAGATCTGGTTCTGCATCAGCGGGAACGCCAATCACGTTGCTGCCGAACGCTCGCGCGTTCCAGAAGCTCACAACGTCATTTGTGACATCAGGTCTCAAGATGAACACTCCGTCCCCTATTCCCCGATGATGGGTGTGATTAGCAGCATCGGTGTGCACCATGGATTCACCTAGCACTCCGCGCCGTGACGCCTCCAGATTCTTTTGCGACAAGAATTCCGGTAACGGCAGGCTTGTATGACGGACGCCAATTTTGTCCGCCAGCCCCCACAAGGCTGCGAGCACTAAGTCATTAGGGTCTTCCATCGACCACAGAGGCTGGACGACCTCGCTGGACAGAAGCAGGACTTCTGCTAAGGGAAGCAGTCCCATCCGGAAACCCTCCTCCTCAAGTGCGCCGAATGGACCCCATGTACCTCTGCCTCGCCAAGCCCATCCAGGTTTCCGCAGGAACTCATCGAGCTCGCCATCTGTCGTATCCGCATAAAGCGAATCGACGTCATACATTTCTCCGAGCGCCTCCAACCTTTGGACTGGAGTGTCTTTGTCAAAGATTGGCATGGAGCGGCCGCCCCAAACGGAGCTGAGGTTCGCAATTGCCTCACGGACTTCAGTTCGGGATCCCGTGTCGATCAATACACCTACTCGCCACGGACGAATCGTTGCTTTTCCCCGGGCCTCAGCCATGTCAACTCTCATGAAGTGATCGTACTGACCCAACACCGACGACCTGGACTGAGCAAAGCGCCCGAGGGGAGAAGTGATTGGAAGTGCAAAAGCAGATCTGAACGTTCAGCTGCAACCATCCTCCGGAGAGCCATTGGGGGCATGATCGTGATCGACAGGCTTCTCATCGAATCCTAAACGCCGCGTCCGGATTGACGACGCCTGAACGGTCAAACTCCTGCCGAATATCGGCTTTAATTGAAGACAATAAGGCTTAAGGACTGGGGGCACCGATTGCAAACAAAGCACGCGTTCATTTCGTATGTTCACGAAGATGAAGAACGGGCCGATCGACTGGAGGACGCACTGGAGGCCGCTGGCGTCAAAGTATGGCGCGACAAAAACGACCTCTTTCCCGGTAGTGACTGGGCAACGGAAATCCGAAATGCCATCACGAACGGCAGTCTGGCCTTCATTGCATGCTTCTCAGCCGCAAGTGCTGGCCGTGACAGCTCCTACCAGTATGAAGAACTGCTCTTGGCCATAGACCAATTCCGTAAGCTGCCACCAAATAGGCAGTGGTTATTCCCTGTGCGCTTTGACGATATCGCATTACCCGAATATTCCCTCGGGGCTGACAGGACACTGGACTCCATCCACCGAACCGACCTCTTCGGCGCCAGGCGCGACAGTAACCTCATCAGGCTGACAACTGCGGTAGCAAAGCTAGTAGGGGGTGAGGCGGTTCCCGAACAACACTCCTCAAGTGCTTCTGCGAAAAAGGGCGTAGCTCCACGTCATACCGTCAAGCAATTATTGCGAGAGCCGAGTTTAGAGATCGAGCTAGACGATTTGGTCATGGGGGTTGCTGGCAATATCCGTGACAGGCTTAAAGAGGACGGATTCTCAATGAGCTTTACAACTCCGAAGTCAGCCCAGGAAGGGTTCGAGTTTGTCGGAAAGCGGTTGGACTCGTATCAAGAGCTCCTGAAGCCCCTTGCCGAAATCTTTGTTATTGGAGGTGCATGGGGTGAGCCTAAGCATGGTTCGCTCTGGAGCAGGGCCCTTGGTCTGGTGGTGAACACACGGCAGGACAGCGGAAGTAGCCGGCTCATCGAACTTCAAGAGTTCATTCCCCTTCACCTGACTTATGCCTTCGCATTGGCGGCAGCAGCGCGGGAGAACTACTACGGGCTGAATGAGCTTCTCATGACGCCGTGCAGACGGCTAAATGAGAAGCAGCCCATGATAGAGCGTCTCCATACGGGTTCCGTGTTCCAGTCTTCCGACGGTTGGCTGCCTACCCTGATTACCCTTCGTGCAGAGGGCCAGACTGTCTCGATGGAAAATCTCCAGAGATACTCGAAGAGGCTCACGCCAGTGTCGGACTATCTCTTCAAGGCACTGAAGCCGCTGCTTGCAACGTTGACTCCTGATGAGCAGGACTTCGATGAACTCTTCGACCGGACAGAAGTTCTTCTCGCGCTTAAGGCGAAAACTTCCCAAGAAGACGCACTTGCCGTTAACCGGTATGCCTACGGCCCTTGGTATGGCCGTTACACCTGGAAAACGCGCTATTGGACCAGCGGCCCGGTAGACGATGTCATACAAGAATTCTCCGAGCAGGGCGCTGCGTGGAAACCTCTTCAGCAGGGCCTTTTTAAGGCTGAAGACCAGCTAGGCCATGCTCTCCCTCTATTACGCGATGAGGTGAAGGCCGTGGCCCAGCGCCACTTCTGAGGCGTTCTCGGATTGACACCATCGACGAAGCTGCAAAGAACGATTCGCTGAGTGACGGCAAGCACCTGTCTCAGCCGTCGTGCGACGCCTAGATTCATGCACATGGGAAGGCCGGCTGTGTCTGCCCAGCCACCATCCGAAGTTTGTTTGAAGGGATGAAACAAACGGGCACAGTTTATGGCAGAATGGACACAACACGACTGGTCGCCATTCTCCGCACAAGGAGAGGCGGCCAGTTTTCTTTTTCCGAAGTAAGCCGCTTGGATTGGTCCATGCCAACGGACTACTCGAAGACTTTTCTCACGGTTCCTGACCAAATCAGGCTGCTCCGGTCCCGGGGCATGGAGATCGACAACGACTTCGAGGCCATGACGATACTCCGAAATGTCGGCTACTACCGGCTCTCGGGTTACTCCTACCTGTTTCGTACGCCGGACCCGCAGGGAGTTTGGCCCGGACAGCCTCAAAACCAATCGCAGGACGAAGCACACGCCGCTCCCCCGACGGAACGGCGGCTGTCCACCTTCGTGCCAGGAACGTCTCTGACGAAAGTCCAGAAGATCTACGAGTTCGACCGCGGTCTAAGGATGCGGCTCTTTGACGCCATCGAGATGTTTGAAGTGGCCCTGAGGTTCCGGGTGGGACATCTACTTGGCCAAAGCCATCCTTTTGCCCATAGAGATCCCGAAGCTCTACATTCCGAGTTCACGGGCTTTGGCGCGACGAACCACAACCTCAAATACTCCAATTGGCTGGACAGCAACCATGCAGATTGGCTTAGAGAGGTGGACAGAGAGGAAGCCCGCTCCCAAGAAGGATTCGTTCAGCACTTTAAGACCAAGTATGGCGGCCCGCTGCCAACCTGGGCTGTCACGGAAATCCTGTCTTTCGGGACTTTAGCCTCGCTGTACTCGGGCATGGCCCGGGCAGACAAGGAGCGCATTGCCGCAGCGTTTGACGTACATAACTCCGTTCCAGCCGGAGACTTTGCCACACTGGCCAACTGGCTAAACCACATCAGATACATCCGCAACACCTGTGCCCACCACGCACGGCTGTGGAACAAGAACATCACAACCACGCTGGCAGTACCCTCCGGGATTCCTGAACTCATGCATCTTGACGAGGAAGGGACCCGAACCCGCATATACGGAACCCTGGCCGTCTTGGCCTACCTCCTCGACCGAACGCATCCTGAAACCACATGGCGTAACGATGTCATCGACTACATCAACGAAGGGCTGGCCTCGACAGGTCAATCCCATGCGGCTATGGGCTTTCCCGCTGGTTGGGCGCATTTCGAGATATGGCAGCACGACTATGCACCACACGACATGGAGACATTGGACCGTAAGGAACTGCTGTACTCCTTCGAAACGAACCCCGCTAGCGGAATGGGTCTGCTCCTAGGCGCAGACCTGAAGCCCTCTCGCCGTGCAGATCGAGTTAGATACTTTAGAAAAAAGCGGCTTCTCCTCGGTCTTCCGCTCTATACCGCATACGAATACCCAACGTTTCAAGTTGATCGGGATACGAACTCAGTCGCCAGGCCGGTCGCGGAGGCAAACCGCAGAAACTACCTGGTTGCGGAGGCGGCCGGGCAAGATGAAGTGGCGGCCGCCTGGTCAACGGCTCGATGGTGGGTAACACCGCATCCGCTGCTAAAGCAGCAGTCACCTCTTGAAGCACATGAACGAGGCAAGCTAACGATGGAGATGCTGGATATCATCCTCCCCGCTCCGGATAAACCGTCACAACCGTCCTTCCCTGGTCTATAGCCAAGCAAGAAGACTGTCCCAGTTCCTTGGAGCCGGAACAGTCAGGAGTGGGACACTCCTCCGAGGATCAGATTTGGACCGTTTTGCATTATCTGACTCCCCAAAAATAGTGGCGCGCTACGCGAATTCGGACACGGCTTCTGGGACTGCGTCAGCCCTGCTTAGGGCCCGGGTCAGTGAAGAGACGCTGACGCTGAGGATCTGGGCTGTTTCCTTCAAGGTCTTTCCCTGGTTGCGCAACTGTCGGCCGGCCTCTGTTTTGGACGGGGTCATCGTTCGTGGGCGGCCTCCGAGCCGGCCGCGGGCTTTCGCCGCAGCCAGGCCGGCCTTTGTCCGTTCCGACAACCGCGACCGTTCGTACTCGGCAAGGGAAGCGAACATGTCAAAGATCAGCTTGCCGTGCGCACTCGTAGTATCCAGCCACGGTTCGGCCAAGGAACGAAAGCCTATCTCTCGCTGTCCCAGTACCGTCACTATGTCAGCCAAATCAGCAGTACTGCGGCCGAGCCTGGTCAGATCAGTAACCGTTAGGACATTTCCTGGCTGCAGGTAGTCTAGGCATTCTTTCCATCGTGTCCTTGCTTGGGTGGCACCGGAGGCGTATTCCTGAAACACGCGAACGGCTCCTGCTGCGACAAGTGCGTCGACTTGCGAATCCAATGACTGGCCACGGGTGGATACTCTCGCATACCCGATTACATTGCCGGACACGTCAAAAAGCCTCCACTGTAGGTTTTGACCAGCTCGTTTTTGCCGTGTGAAGTCTCAGGAACCGGTGGCGTGCCGCGCGGCTTGCTTTTCGTCCGGTCTCTCACTCTCAGTCGTAACTCCGTCACTGCGTATTTTCTCGACTAAGGATCCGAGTGAAGTGTGAACATTTGACGTGTCTGTCCCATGCGGCATGCTTCGCTTCAGCTGCCTCAGCTGTGTCCCAGTGTGTTTCTCCGCGGCTACATAATCGACGTAACCGGCTGCGCATGAAAGAAATATCAGATCCGTAAGATCATTCGGTCTCCACTTATGCGACACATTGATCTGCCTCATCACCATGAGTTTCGTGAAGGCCCCCAGGGCCGGCATGTGAGCAAAGAGTTTCTGAATCTCCTTGGGCTTCATCGCATTTTCCTCCACGGCAAGCCCCAGCTCTCTCAAAGCTGCAGAGACAAGGCTTCCGTTTTCCGTCCACGCACGCGCATAGGCTGCTTGTTCCTTCTGAGGTTTCGTATAGGGGCCGCTGGCCAAGTGCTCTGCGAACTCTTGATTGGATGTAACCCAAGCATGAGGATCGATCCGTTCTGCCTTGCCTGGTTCAACGAGCAATTCCAAAAGTACGCTCGGATTCGACATCGCAAGAATGAAGAGCTGGGGATCGTCTGGCTCCATAGCGTGTGCCTGCACGTCATCATCGAGAAGCGCATGTGGTTCAAGAGTCACGACCGGCAAGGTGGCGGCAGTAGGTACCTCAACTCCGTGCCGCTGGGCCAGAACTCGCATGAGTTCAGCCCTCCAGACAGCGAGAGGGTGGCGAAGCTGCCAGCCTCCAGATAGGGAAGCAAGTGAAGCGCCTACCTTGTACCTATGATCGCCGTACAGGTTTGCGGTTTCGCGGACGTTCCCAGACGACATTGGCAAAACGACGCCACCGTCCTGGGCGAGGTGAATGAGCTCATCGGCGGCGTCCCGCTCTGCCGGATGCTTGATTTGCGATCGATCGAAAATTGCCTGGGCGAGCGTGCTCCAGTGATTTTGATCCAAGTAAACCGAGGGGCGTCCGTGCAGCGGGTCTTCAGTACTCGGGCTATATACCTCCGCAACGATGAGATGGCCACGATTGGTTTGGCTGGTGATCCACCATCTTTCCCAGTCGAAGATGGTTACATCGATCTGGGATCCGAGGATGTCCGAGTCTTCTGGTAGTTCTTCTGTCAGTTCTCGGCCATCTTGGCATAGGATCGTGATTTTACGCTGAGACCGGTCAACTACCCAGTACTTGAAAATGTCGCGGGACAAGAGCACCGAGTCATCGTATGCCGGACTGACTGCCGCCCGAAAGCTTCTCGAACGTCCGGGATTGCGGCTATAAAGAAACGGTCGTATTTGACCTGCCCCTTTCGGAGCGCAGGTGTCTGATGGCCTGGCCACCGCTAAACGGTCCGGCATCTTCGGCACGGAACGCAAGTCGACTGCGAGCTGCTCGGGGATGCCCTATCTACCGCCCCTAACTGGACCGTGAGTAAGTGGGCAAAACCGCTAATGCATCAGTCGGTGACCTTCCCTCAAAGGTCGCTCCAGTGCCGGCCTGGCGTGCGACGTGCTCGAACCCACCCCGGTCTAGGGTCCTCGTTTCGAGGATGTTTGCAGGGAGTCCCCGGATGTCCCTCGGGTGACGATCCGAGCCACCTGTGTTCTGAACCAGGATCGTCTCGGATCACACGGCGTATCTACCCCGACGAGGTACGTTCGTATCGGGCAGTCCATGACTCCTTGCGGTCGACTCCTCACGATCGGCTGGATGAACAACTGCCCGCACGGTTGCTTACACAGGGCTCGACGTCGAAGGCCTCCACCCGGTTGGGGGGCGGCGCCGCAGTGCAGCTCATTGAGGCCACGCTTGTTCCCGGCTCCGCGGAAGAATTCGGCCTGGTGATCTGCGGCAACGGCAGTGAAGGGGCCCGGACCGGCATCCGTCCGGTCGACGGCCGACTCGCAGTAGACAGGACGGACAGAGTTGCTGTGGAAAGTTGTTAGCTACTCCTTTGCCCCTCGAGACGGGCCTCAAGCATCGATTCCCGGAGCCGGGAGTGGGCCAGAGCCAGTCCGGCATACGCCGCTCCCCTGGCCACTGATAGTCCGACCACTTGCGTCACGACCCTGATCTCCGGAACGACGGGAAGGCTTTGCGCCAGCCGCCTCCGCACCTCGGGAAGAACCATGTCCACGAGCGGGCTCAAGCGACCCACAAAATACACGGACTCGGGGTCCAGCGTCACCGCAACGGCACCGACAGCGGTGACGATCGCCGTCGTAAACGCGTCCACCACTTCCGCGTGGGACGCCGCTTCCTGCCGTTGGGCCCAGAGTGCTTCGATGCCCTCCAGGCCCAGTCCCCGGCCCTGGGCGAATCGGAGGAGACCCCTCGTGCTGAGTAGCCCATCGAGCGTCTCGTTCCCAACCCCCGAGAAGAGAACACCACCAAGATCGCCGAAGGCAGGGGTCCGCCCTTGGACGATCTCCTGATCAGTACAACTGGCGAAGCTCAGCACCGTACTAAGCATGAACAAAGCAGCATTCCCTATGCTCGGATCGTCCTTGAGGATCCCTCGGAGCGATGCATTGGCATCGCTCTCAAGCATCAGGGGAGCCTTCAACCGGTCTTCAAGAGAATCCAGGAAAGTCTTCCTTGATTCCGGTGTCACGGACCAGTTAGGGCCACTAGGGACACGACCGGGCAGCGCGGCGACGACCTGGCGCAGTGGCCCCTCTGCGGAATCACGGGTCTCCTCAATCACGCCCACCAGCCACTCGGCAATGGTTCCAACATCGGCGCCCTCGAGGCTGGGAACAACGACGTGCCTAACCTCGCGACCTCTCAGGTCCGTCACTAGGACGCAAGTGGTTCGCGCCCCGAAAGAGATCCCGACAATGTGCCCCGCCGTGCCGGGTACATCCAGATACGTCGAGCGCCGACCGCGGCGCACAACCGCATCGACTCCCTGCTCGACTACGAATCCGTCAACAAGAAGCTCATCCACCTTCCGGGACACCGTCGGCTGGCTCAGACGCGTCACCTCGATCAGCCTGTTGCGCGTCAAAGGGGCCTCGGAAAGGACCGCGTCCAGGACCGAAGCCTTGTTGTAGTCGCGTGCCGTGGGAGTGCTACTCATAGGCCAACCTTAATGAGGTTGAGGGCGAAACACCGCTAGCGGATCGCGGCTTCAGTGATGGCTGACTCGCCCAGGCCCCAGTACTCCAGGGACTCCTTGTATTCCGGGGTTTCCAGGACGGACTGGATGGCCTTCTGCAGGGCCGGTGTCAACGGTGATCCCTTCTTCACACCCATGGCGACGTTGGTGTTCGTTCGGGTGTCCATCCTCGGCTCCAGAATGGTGAAATGGTTGGGCTGCTGATCGTTGGCCCAGGCCAGGGCACTGGCATCGTAGAAGACCCCGTCGACGCGCTTGGAGTCCAGCTGCGTCAGGGCCTCCTGGACGTTGGGCAGTGTGATGGCGTTGATGGCCGGCTGGCCCTTTTCCTCACAGGTCCACTTCGAGACGTTCGGCAGGTGCTTCAACTGCTGGGTGGAGCCCTTGGTCACCGCGATGTTCTTGCCACAGAGCGAGTCGTTGGTCAGCTTGAGCGGGTTGTCCTTGGCTACCGCCACGGCCGAGCCGCCCTTGAGGTAGTTGATCATGTCCATGACCTTCAGCCGCTCTTCGGTGGCGGACATCGTGGTGGCGGTGAAGTCGTACCGGCCGCCGTCGATACCGGGAACGATCGTGTCGAACGCCGTGTTCTCAAACTTCAGCTTCAGCCCCAGCTTTTTGGCCACCAGGCGGGCGAGGTCCGGGTTCACGCCAATCGGGGTGGTGTTGTCCTCCGCCAGGAACGTCATCGGCGGAGAGCTCAGATCCATCGCCACAGTCAGTTCACCCTTGGCCTTGTAGGCCTCCGGCAGCAGCGCCACCGCAGCCGCATCCGGCTGGACACCCTCAGAAACGTCACGAGTGTTCTGGGTCTTCCGAACTTCCGTCTCCGACGTTCCCGTAGCCGCACCGCCACAGGCGCTCATCGCCAGCACGACAGCAAGCCCCGCGGCAGCCGTCTGGATCTTGTTCATGGTCTTCACGGTGCTTCCCTTCGTGGTTTCCGCTGATGTAATCGGCAGAATGAGTGAGCATGCTTAGCAAGGCTTCCCCGGGGCCTCTTGGTATTAGCGCAGTGTTTTGAAGGCGCGGCCCATTCCTTCGAGCAGGCGGTCGGCGTCGTTGCTGGAGAAGGGCATGGGCGGACGGAGTTTCAGGACGTTGCCCTGGGCACCACAGGCCGAGATGAGGATCCGGTCCTGCCGGAGGGCATTTACGATGCCGGCGGCGGCCTCCCCATCAGGTGAGAGGGTGGACCGGTCTGTGACGAGATCAACGCCGATAAAGAAGCCGCTTCCGCGGACTTCTGCGACCTGGTCCAGGCCCTGTGCGAGGTCCTTCAGTCCTGTGAGGATCTTTCCGCCCACTTTGAGGGCGTTTTCTATGAGTGATTCCTCTCGGATAACGTCCAGGACGGCTTGAGCGGCCGCGATGGCTACGGAATTCCCGCCAAAGGTGTTGAAGTAGCGGATGTTCTTGCCGAACTCCTGTAGTAGTTCGGGCTTGAAGATTGCTGCCGCCACGGGGATGCCGTTGCCCATGGGTTTGCCGATGGTCACGATGTCCGGGACGATTCCGTGGCGTTGGAAGCCCCACCATTCCTCGCCGGTGCGGCCGAAGCCGGGCTGGACTTCATCGGCGACGTACAGGCCGCCGGCGGCGTGAACTTCTTCGATGATGGGACGGAGGAAGCCTGCCGGGCCGGCGAAGATACCGTCGGAGGAGAAAATGCTGTCGGCAATAAAGGCCGCCAGTCCGATGCCGTGCCGGTGAAGGTCGGCGATGGCGGCACGCACCTGGTTCCTCAGGTGATCCTCCAGAGACCCCTGGTCCGATGAGTAGCGCAGGGCGTCCGGGGCATCAATGACCCGCACATTCGCGCCCAAGGGCACGCCGACACCCAAGGAGGGCGAGAATGACGCTACTTCGGCGGTCAGGCCGTGGTACGCGCCGGAGGTGACGATAATGCCCTGGTTGCCGGTGGCGTATTTGGCCACCCGCATAGCGAGATCGTTGGCTTCGGACCCGGTGCAGGTGAACATGACATGGCCCAGCTCGGCCGGGAACGTGGACAGGAGCTGTTCGGAGTAATCAAGGATGGATTCCTGGACGTAGCGGGTGTTGGTGTTCAGCGTCTGCATCTGTTCGTGGACCGCGGCGATAACCCGCGGGTGGGCGTGGCCCACGGAGGGGACGTTGTTGTAAACGTCGAGGTACTCACTCCCGTCCCGGTCAAACAACGTCACGCCCTTGCCGCGAACGACCTCCAGCGGGGTGTCATAGAAAAGCCGGTACCCAGGTCCGAGGCTCTGGTCCCGGCGTCGGATGTTCTTCTGCATCTGATCCGGTAGCTCACCAAGGCGGCCGGGATCAAAGCCATTGACCATGGCCTTGGAAGGCTTACGGATGGTTTGGGGACTAGTGTTCATGATTCTCTCCTGGAAAGCTGGTGAATCTGGTTCAGGGTGCGAAGGGCAGTTGTGGTGGCGGCACAGCGGCGGTGGCGGCCAGCCGGTCCCAGTCCTGCTTGGAGTGGGAGAGCAGATAATCGCGCCGTTGAGGCAATTGACTCGCCCGCCACTGCGTAATCAGGGCCCGCAGGAGGAGGCGGGCCTGCGCTGAGATGATCAGGGCCTCCAACTCCCGAACGGGCAGCGGACGGATCCTCAGATAACCATCCATGACATGCAGTGCGTGCTCCCAAGGGCTGCCCGGGTCTGCTCCCAGCAGGTTGGCCATCATGACGCTGAGGTCGAAGATCACCGGCGTGCGCACGACGTCTCCGAAGTCGATGATCCCGCTCACGTAGTCCGGCCTGTCCGGGTCGATAAGGACGTTGAACGGGCTGAAATCCCCGTGCACAACCTGGGAAGTCAGGGAACCCAGCCGCGGGACCACTGTCTCGTCGAACTGATCGAAAATTCCTTCAGCAAGGGAGCGTTTCTGCTTCTCCTCGACATAGGCAAGCAGCGGCCGCATCCGGTGAAAGTGCTTGAGGTCCCAGAGGAGCAAACGGTCGGCACGCGGATGATCGAAGTCCCGCAAGGCAAGGCCCAGACGAGCAAGGCTTGAGCCCACCAACTGCAGCTGCCCGGCCGACGCCTCCTGACTGGCCAGCAAGTCTCCGGGCATGAAGCGCATCACCCGAAGTACCCGATTAAGAGGTCCTCCTGATGGCGGGAGGAGGACTTGCGGCTCCCCGCCAAGGCTCCTAACAAGGCGTTGGACTGGAAGTTCAGGGACGGTCAGCTCCAAATACTCCATGCACGCCGTCTGCAGCTGGACAATCACCGGATCCTCATCCGATGGTGACACCTTCACCAGATACGTTTCTTCGCGATCCCGGAGCCGGAAAGTCTCGTCCTTCTCGGTGGGAATCCGGGCAAGCGTCCCCTTCAGACCGTAGGACTGTTCAAGGAGCTCCAAGACAGTCGAGTCAGCGAGCTGGGACTGCCCTGCAAGGAGTCCACTCTCCGATGCGACGGCAGCAATAAAAGCAGAGTCGCTATTGACGCCCGCCCCGTTTGCCCCGGCGAGGCCGGTGTGAAGTGCGCTGGGATCAACAGAAGGATTCATCTCACGCTTTCAATAGTCGAAGGAAAAATCCAGAAGGCCTTCACAGCTGAGGATCTCGTGCCCGGCGGCAGTGCCGATAGAGAGTGCGCCGCAGCGGGTCAGGACGGAACAGGCGGGTGTCCCCGCCCACGGCGGGACGGCCGTGGGCGGCACACGCCCGGCTTCGAACCCGGTGACGGAGTCGGACAGGCTGGACCGGTTCAGAGACCGAGCTTCCTGTTGATCTCGTCCAGGGACTTAACAGTTGTGTAGTCATAGCCCACGGTGATGGGGTCATAACCACGGTCCAGCACAACGAGGTTCCGGAAGCCCATGTCGTGCATCGGGTGCATGTCATACCGCGTGTGTGAGGCGACGTGCAGGAAGTCCTCCGGCTTGGCATTGAGGGTGTCCAGCATGTATTCGAAGGCCTGGTAGCGCGGCTTGTAGGCCTGGGCCTGCTCGGCGGTGAACACGGCGTGGAAGTCGGCCCCGAGCTTGGGAATGCTGATGTCCAGGAAGCTGGTGTCCGCGTTGGACAGCGCCACCAGCTGGTAGTTATCGCCCATGAGCTTCAGCGGAGCCGGCACGTCCTCGTGCGCAACCCAGCCGCGTACTGCTTCTGCGAATTCCGCACCGGCACCAGGGGTCGGCCCAATGCCCCAGCGCTTGCACACGCGGTCAAAGGAATCCTGAAGGATCGCCTCGTAAGGCTTGTAATCGCCAAGGACCTCGTCGAACCGGTATCCACGGAACTGCTTCTTGAAGGTTGGCCACTGCTCTTCAGAGATGCGGCCATCAAGCAGGCGGCGGGTGGTGGGATCAATGTCGAAGTTGATGAGGGTGCCGTAGACATCAAAGGAGATGTACTTCGGCCGGAAGGTGTTTGAAGCCATGATAGGTCCCTTCATTGGGGCGTCAGGAGAGGGCCTCGGTCGTGGCAGCCAGCGGCACCGTAGACCGAGCTGAATGTTTTTGATTCACAATGAATCTAAATCTTCGGCCTGTCGATTGTCAACGATTTTCCCGAGATTTTTCTCCCGACCAGGACACTGGCCAAGCTGCCGAGGAAGTGGGCGGCCCGGCGTCACTGGAGTAGTCTGGACCGCAGTGATTCTTCATATGTCTCTGTGACCCAGAGTTCCCGCAGCTTCCCGCAACTCCCGCGGCCTTCCCGTCCAGGAGTGCTGATTCCGCGCGCCCGCAAGGGGAACTCATCACGAGTTCCCCTTCTCCCCGCACACACCGGAACCAACTTTGGGAGAACCCATGAACATCACTTCACAACGCCCGTCCAACATCCCCGCCCCGGAACGGGACAGCCTCCGCCCGGACTGCAGCAACTGCTTCGCGCTGTGCTGCACCGCCTTCGGCTTTGCGCGGTCCGCGGATTTCGCCATCGACAAGCCCGCCGCCACCCCCTGCCCGAACCTGGACCAGGATTTTTCCTGCACCATCCATGACCGGCTGCGGCCGCGGGGATTCCGTGGCTGCACGGTTTTTGACTGCTTTGGGGCTGGCCAAGCGGTGTCCCAACAGCTGTTCGCGGGCATCAGTTGGCGCGACGCCCCGGACTCGCGGCCAGACATGTTCGCGGCGTTTAGGGTCGTGCGGCAGTTGCACGAAATGCTCTGGCACCTGGCCGAAGCACAGGAAAGAACGTTCGACGCCGACACGGCCGGGGCGGCGCATGGGCTCCGGACGGCCATCGCGGACCTGGCCCGCGGTCCGCTGGCGGCGCTGCTCGCGTGTGACCTCGAGGGCCTCCATTCAGCCGTCAGGACAATGCTCGTGGAGGTCAGCGAGGAAGTCCGCGCTGGCTACTTCGCCGGCGGTACGGACCAGTTGGACTCCGCCCTGAAACCCGGGGCCGACCTGGCGGGAGCGAACCTGCGAACCCGGAAGCTGTGTGGCGCGGACCTTCGGGGAGCGTGCCTGATAGCAGCAGACCTTCGCACAAGCGACCTGGCCGGCGTGGACCTGCTGGGCGCGGATCTCCGGGATGCAAGGCTCGACGGCGCCGACCTCAGCGCTGCGCTTTTCCTCACCCAACCCCAGCTCAATTCGGCCCGGGGCAGCAGAACCACCCTGCTTCCGCGGGGACTGTCTGCGCCGCCGCACTGGCAGCAGGACTAACCGGGGAAGCGGTACAGCTGCGCACCGTGGGCGGGCAGCTTCACCTCAAGAGCGGGCAGGCCGCCCTGAAAGCCAAGGGCGGCCTCGTCCCCGCTCCATGCTTCACGTGCCCGGCCTCCGGACAAGGCACCCACGCCCAGGTCGCCCACGGGAATCATCCGGACCAGGTCCGCCGTCCCGGTGTTGAACACCGCGACAAACCGGTCCTCCGACGTCGTGCTTTCCGCTGCCCAAAGCACCAGGTCACCGTCGCGGAGCAACTCACGGTTGTTGCGGCTCGCGTTGAGGACGTCGAGCAGATCGGTATTGGTCAGGAGGGCCAGCGTTTCGGGCGGCGACGACGGCAGGTCGCAGCCAAGCATCAGCGGCGAACGCGATACGCACCAGAGCGTCAACATAGTCCGCTGCTCATCCATGGTCAGGCGGCTGAGCCGTGCCGTGCCGCGTTCGGCCCGCAGGGCGATCCGTCCCACAGGCAGCATGTCGGCATCCGCCCACGCACCTGCGCGCTGGTGCGGCGCCCAGCGGGCCATCCGCGCGAACTGCGCTTCGACGTCCTCCCAGACATCCCACAGGTCATCGGACACCCGCCACATCTGGGCGTTGCCGCGAAGATGCTCCAGGTGGGCCAGGGACAGCGCCCGGCCAGGTGACAGGCTGAGCAGCATGTCCCGGCCGCAGCGTGAAATGGCGCGCTGGTAGGCGGCGATCTCCGCGGCGAAGTACGGCCCCAGCATGTCGTCGGCCTTGACGAAGTCAACGCCCCATTCGGCGAACAGCCGCAGCTGGGAGTCGTAGTAGGCCTGCGCTCCGGGATGATCATGGTTGAGGCCAAAATTATCGGTGTTCCACTCGCACGTGGAGGACGTGTCTGCGATCTGGTCCGCCGTGGCATTGGTGCCTTCAACGGGCAGCCTGTCCCGGACGGCTTGGCGGGGGATGCCACGCATGATGTGCAGCCCGAACTTCAAGCCCATCCCGTGAATGCGCTCCGCGAGCGGCTCAAAGCCCCGGCCGCCCGCCGCAGACGGGAACCGGTTGACGGCGGGCAACTGGCGGCCGAAGCCGTCCAACTCCAGCGCGGCTCCGTCGTTGTAGCCGCCGGCACGGGCCGCAGATTCATACCACTGGATGTCCACCACCACGGTGTCCCAGCCGTACGGCAGAAGATGCTCGGCCATGAAGGCAGCGTTCGCCACGACCTCCTCTTCCGTCACGGTGGTGCCGTAGCAGTCCCAGCTGTTCCAGCCCATCGGAGGTGTCTGCGCGAGTGTCATCGGGCCAATTTACAACGATATAAACTGAAGCACCAGCACTCCGCGCTGGCCAGATTCTGAGAAACTTTACGAAATCCTTGACAACTTTCGTGAGCAAAGTAGCGTGGAAGCCATACCATCCACCGGAAAGCGATCCAATGAAGAACTGGGCAGGAAACCTCGAATACTCCTCCGCTGACGTCCAACGACCGGCCTCAGTGGCCGGGCTCGCCGAGGTGGTGGCCGGCGCCAGCCGGGTAAAAGCACTCGGATCGCGGCACTCGTTCAACCGCGTAGGCGATACCGACGGCGTGCACGTCCTCCTGGACGCCCTGCCGCAGGAAATCGAGCTGGACTCGGAGCGGCAGACCGTCCGGGTCAGCGGCGGTATCAGCTACGGAGCCCTGTGCCGCACGCTGGAAAAGTCCGGCGTCGCGATCCACAACCTCGCCTCCCTGCCACATATCTCGGTGGCCGGCGCCATCCAGACCGGGACGCACGGCTCGGGCGTAGAGAACCCCTCCCTGGCCGGCGGCGTCGAACGCATCGACCTGGTCCGCGCCTCCGGCGAGCAGGTGTCCCTGTCCCGCGAGGACGGGGACGAGTTCCTGGGCAGCGTGGTGGGCCTCGGTGCCCTGGGCATCGTCACCGGCCTGGAACTGTCCGTGCGGCCGAGCTTTCAGATGCGGCAGCGGGTCCTGGAAAACCTGCCGTGGGACCGGGCCCTGGCAGACTTCCCGGCCTTGGTCTCCAGCGCCTACAGCGTCAGCCTCTTCACCGATTACGCCGGCGACGCCATCAGCCAGGTGTGGCTCAAGGCCCTCCACTCCCAGCCGGTCCTGACCGAACTCTTCGGCGCCACCCCGGCCGTGGAAGCCCGGCACCCCCTGCCCGGAATGTCCGGCGAAAACTGCACGGTGCAGCTGGACGAACCCGGCCCATGGCTGGACCGGTTGCCGCATTTCCGCCACGAATTCACGCCCAGCAACGGCGAGGAACTCCAAAGCGAATACATCCTGCCCCTGGAGCACGGACCGGCCGCCATCCAGGCCATCCGCAGCCTCGCGGCCAAGCTGGCGCCGCTGCTGTTCGTCTCCGAAATCCGCACCGGGGCCGCGGACGAGTTCTGGCTCAGCCCGTTCTACCGGCAGCAGAGCGTGGCCCTGCACTTCACGTGGAAGCCGCTGCAGTCCGAGGTGGAGGCTGTCCTTCCCGAGTTGGAGGAACTCCTCCGCCCGTTCGGGGCCCGGCCGCACTGGGGAAAGCTGTTTACGCCAGCCGGCCACGACTGGGAAGCGCTGTACCCGAAGTTCGCCGATTTCCGCGCCCTGGCAGCCCGGCACGATCCCGAAGGCAAGTTCCGCAACGGATTGCTGGACAGCATCCTGGGAGCTCCGGCGGCCAGCCTGCGCTGACCCCTGTCCATCGGAGTTTTGATCAGCTACCGGGACTTCCGGGGCCGCCAACCCGCCGTACCTGGACAAAACCTCCAGCTGCTAACTGATCAGCGCCAGCACGGCTCCGGCCATAACAACCCCGCCGGACTTGGCCCTGACGTCGGTGACCTTACCGTCACGGTGCGCGGCGACCTGGGTTTCCATCTTCATGGCCTCAAGCACCACCACGGGATCCCCCGCAGCAACCTCGGCTCCAGGCTCCACGAGCCACTTCACCACCGTGCCGGACATGCCCGCGCGGAGCTCACCCGGATCCCCAGAGGTGGCGGCAGCACCGCCGTCGGCCGCCGTCGGCGAGGAGGCAACAGAAACCCCGTCGGGCACAGCCCCGCCGGACCGCGCCCAGCCATCCAGCAGGACCGCGGGAAGGCCGACGGCGAGGCGCCGGCCGTCGACGTCGACGGTAATGGTGCGCCGCTCACCATCCGGAACGGACGTGCCGAACTCCGGATCCGCCGCGATCGAATCGGCGAAGTCCGTCTCGATCCACCGGGTGTGGATGCCGAGGGCGGTTTCGGAGGTGAAGTCCGGAGCCTGGACAACCGCGCGGTGGAACGGCAGGACGGTGGCAACGCCCGTGATCTGCATTTCTGCGAGAGCGCGGCGGGCCCGGCGGAGCGCCTGCTGGCGGTCGGCGCCGGTGACGATCAGCTTGGCCAGCAGGGAATCGAACTGTGGCGCCACGATGGAGCCGGAACGGACTCCGGAGTCGAGCCGGATGCCCGGACCGGTGGGACCGCTGAAGCTGGTGATCGTCCCGGGTGACGGGAGGAAGCCCCGGCCCACGTCCTCGGCGTTGAGCCGGAATTCGAAGGAGTGGCCGCGCGGTGCGGGATCGGAAGTGAAACGCAGCGGCTCGCCGGCGGCGATGCGGAGCTGCTCCTGGACGAGGTCGATTCCCGTGGTCTCCTCGGTGATGGGGTGCTCCACCTGCAGGCGGGTGTTCACCTCAAGGAAGGCGACGGTACCGTCTGCGGCAACCAGGAATTCCACCGTTCCGGCCCCTGAGTAGGAGGCTTCGCGGCAGACTGCCTTGGCGGCGTCGTAAATTTGCCGGGTCTGAGCTTCGGTCAGGAACGGCGCGGGCGCCTCTTCAACGAGTTTCTGGTGCCGGCGCTGAAGCGAGCAGTCGCGGGTTCCCACCACCACCACGTTGCCGTGCTGGTCCGCCAGCACCTGCGCTTCCACGTGCCGGGGCCGGTCCAGGTACCGCTCCACAAAGCACTCGCCGCGGCCGAAGGCCACCACAGCTTCGCGGACTGCCGAGTCGAAGGATTCCTCGATCTGGTCCAGTTCCCGGACCACTTTCAGCCCGCGCCCGCCACCCCCAAAGGCCGCCTTGATGGCGATGGGCAGGCCGTGCTGTTCGGCGAACTCGCGTGCCTCGGCGGCCGTGGCCACCGGCCCGTCGCTGCCGGCCACCAGCGGAGCCCCCGCCCGGACAGCGATCTCACGCGCGGTGATCTTGTTGCCAAGCTGCCGGATGGCCTCCGGCGTGGGGCCGATCCAAGTCAGGCCCGCGTCCAGGACGGCCTGGGCAAAGCCGGCGTTCTCGGACAGGAAGCCGTAGCCGGGATGGATGGCGTCAGCACCGGAAGCCGCGGCTGCCTGTAACAGTTTGGGGATGTCCAGGTAGGTTTCCGACGGCGCGTTGCCGCCCAGGCTGTAGGCCTCGGTGGCGGCGCCAACGTGCATGGCGTCGGCGTCCACGTCCGCGTACACCGCTACGGATTCCAGGCCTGCGTCCTCGCAGGCGCGGGCAATTCGGACGGCGATTTCTCCGCGGTTGGCGATCAGGACCTTGCGCATCAGTTGCTCACTTTTGTCTGGGAAGTTTTGGGAGAGGAAAAGCTGGCGGGCAGCCCGTAGCCGGGAGCCCAGCGAAAGCGGATGGAGCCGCCGATCGGCACCTGGGCGGCCAGGTCAAGCTGGTGGTCCACCACCACGCCGATCACCGGGTAGCCGCCCGTGATGGGGTGGTCGGCCAGGAAAAGCACGGGCTGGCCTTCGGGCGGGATCTGGAGCGCGCCGGCCATGGTTCCTTCGCTGGGCAGTTCACCATCCCGGCTCCGGTTCAGCGGCTGGCCGTCCAGGCGCATGCCCACCCGGTTGGAGCGGGGCGTTACGGCCCAGTCCTGGCTGCAGAGCGATTCCAGCGCGGCGTCGTCGAACCAGTCATCGCGCGGGCCGGGGACGATGTCCAGGACTGTGACGCCGGTATCCGGGAAATCAGGCTGCAGTTCGGGGTTGCCCACCACGTTGGAGGATGTGGCAGCGCCCGCGCCCAGCAGCTGCCCGGCGGCCAGCGGCGCAGGCCCGATCCCGGACATGGTGTCCGTGGACCGGCTTCCGAGCACGGCGTCGGCCAGCGCCCCGCCGCGGATAGCGAGGTAGGTGCGGAAGCCGCGCTCCGGCGCCCCGATGGTCAGGATCTCGCCGTCCAGCAGGGCAAATGCCGTGGCCATGGGCACGGTGCGAACCTGCTCCGGTTGATCATCTTGCGGTGCGGCTTCGCCAGAAGCGGACGACGGCGTCACAACAGTCAGTACCGACGGCGCACCGGTGACTGCCAGGACCTGGTCCCCCACCGCCTGCACGCGCAGCCCGCCCGCAACGGATTCGACGACGGCGGCCGACGGCTGGTTGCCCACGATCCGGTTGGCGCGGCGCAGGGAAGAGCGGTCCAGGGCTCCGGCGGAGGACACGCCCAGGCCGGCGTGGCCGGGACGGCCAAGGTCCTGGATGAGGCTTTGGAGTCCCGGTGACAGGATCCGCAGGCCGGACTGGGTTCCAGTGGCGTTCGTGGTGGCGTTTTCGCGGCGAGCGGCGTCGGAAGCAGTTGACTGAGGGGCAACCTCAACGAGCTCCCGCACCGCCCGGAACTGCACGCGGTCGCCTGGCGCGGCCAAGGCCGGCTGCTCGCGGCTGAGGTCCCACATGTGCGCCGCGGTCCGGCCGATTAGTTGCCAGCCACCCGGGGACTTCCGCGGGTATACGGCGGAGTAGTTGCCCGCCAGGGCCACCGAGCCTGCCGGGACGGCGGTCCGGGGCGAACTCCGGCGTGGAACTTCAAGGACCTGGTTCTCCCCCACCATGTAGCCAAAGCCCGGGGCGAAGCCACCAAAGGCCACGGTCCAGATCTGTCCGGTGTGGGCGGCGATGACGCCGTGGGCGCTGATGCCGGTGAGCCGCGCTACTTCGGCGAGGTCCTCGCCGTCGTACACGGTATCGATCTGCACCAGCTTGCCTTCGGCGTGGGATTGGACCGTCAGGTCCATGCCCAGCAGCAGGCTGCCCATTCGGCGTGCGGCCGCGGGCGAGTCCGCCTTGACCATCACGGTTTCGGCGGCGGCCAGGACATCCACCTGGCCGGGCAGCGGCTCTTCCAGGAGCAGTGCCTGCAGGGCCAGCACGTCATGGAGCCCGGAGAGTTCGGCGAGAACCGCCGTCGTGCCTACCGGCCGGACGGCGAGGACACGGGCTGCCGCGCTGGTTTTGCTGACTGTTTCCATCGGAATCACGCGGCCGCTCCGGCGAAGGCCGAGATCGTGACACCGGCGGCGGCAAGCGCGTCTTTGACCGCGATGGCCATCTCCACGGCGCCGGGGGAGTCGCCGTGGACGCAGATGCTTTCGGCGTGGATCTTCAGGACGGACCCGTCGACGGTGCGGACGGATGATTCGGTGGCCATCCGGAGCACGTGCTCGGCCACCTGCGCTGGGTCCTCCAGCACGGCGCCGGGCAGGGTGCGGGAAACCAGGGTGCCGTCGGGGTTGTAGGCCCGGTCCGCGAAAGCTTCAGTGACCGGCCGCAGCCCGGCCGCTTCGGCGAGCCGGAGCACCTCGGAGCCCGGAAGGCCAAGAATGGGAAGTCCCGGGTCCACGGACTTCACGGCGTCCACCACGGCCTGCGCCTGGGCGGTGTGATGGACGATGGCGTTGTACAGGCCGCCGTGGGGCTTGACGTACCGGACCTGGGCGCCTTCCGCAGCGGCCAGCGCCTGCAGCGCGCCGAGCTGGTAGACGACGTCGTCCGCCAGTTCGCCGGGGCTGATGTCCAGGAAGCGGCGGCCGAAGCCAGCAAGGTCCCGGTAGCCCACATGCGCGCCGATGACCACGTTCGCGGCCGCGGCCTTGCGGCACGTTGCCCTGATCACACTGGGATCGCCGGCATGGAAGCCGCACGCCACGTTCGCGCTGCTGACGGAGCGGAACATGGCCGAGTCATCGCCGAGCGTCCAGCGTCCGAACGATTCACCTACGTCACTGTTCAGGTCGATGCTTACCATTGTGATCCTCATCTCATGGGTGTGCTCTACCAAGAATGCCCTAAATCCTCGGATTGTTCAACAATCCAACGATATTGAATCGGACGAATTTTCCTGGGCCGCTAGGCTGGAGGAATGAAACGCTGCCTTGCCGCCCTGTCCGCCGTCCCCCTGATGCTTGTCCTCGCCGGCTGCGGATCGGTGCAGGAGGCCGCCGAAACAGCCGCCAGCGACGCCGCCTCGAAGGTGGCCACCGCCGCGGCGGATGAGGTCACCAGGCAAATCTGCGCGGTGATCCAGGATGGCCTGGTCAGCGTGGAGGACAAGGCAGTACTTGGCGGGCTGGTGGCCGCCGCCGAAACAGCCGGCGTCCCCTCAGACATCACAACCCCGCTGGGCCAGATCGCCGAAGCCGGAGACCAAGTTCCGGCTGAGTCGGTTACAGCATTGAAGGAAGCCTGCCCGGCCTAGCTGCAGGTCCCCCATCCGCCGAACCGGCCGCGCTCATGGGCGGGGCCGCTCCCGGGCGGCTCAGCACAGCTCACCCGCGCCGATGCTCGACCTTCGGACTGTCCACCCCATGGAGCTTGGCGGCATGGTCTCCCGCGCTGCGGGGATGCCGCTCTTCCGGCTCAGGGAACCGCACGACGGCGGAATCCGGGTCCGGACTCGGCAGCGAACCTACCAGCTTGGCAAGTTCCTCCCGGAGGACTTTCCACCCGATGGCCGGGTCCTGGGGATAAGCGCGGATCTCCGCCTGCGCTGCCGCAGCCAGGGCTGCCGCGCCAACTTCGGTGAGTTCAACCTTGAATTGCCTGCGGTCAACGGTCTGCCGCGTCCGCGTGATGTGGCCCGTCCCCTCCAGCCGGAGCAGGACCCGGCCCAAGGTCTGGCTCTGCACGTGTACCGCGGCTGCCAACTGTTCCTGGTTGAGCGGCCCAGCCGAAAGACCCTCGAGTGCGATGACGGCGGCGCGGGTCAGGCCCAGCGGCGCAAGGGCATCGTCCTGCCGCCGCTGGACCATTCGCGCGGCCAGTGTCAGCAGGCGGTAGCTGTTCCGGGCATCTGGATCAAGATTGCTGCTCATCGACCGCGGCCTCCTGTGGATGGCGGATTGGGCGTGGTGGCACCTCTTCTGGTGCACCGCTTCCGCCTCCACAATAAGCATGCTTACCATATGAATTGCAAGTATGCTTATTATTCTCCCTTGGCCGGTGGCCGATTATGCGCTGGTTGGGGCTCTGGAACTCTAGCGCTTGCCCTTTTTCCGGGAGCCCTTGCCCCGGCCCTTGTCCGGATTCGGGGCATACCTCTGCGCCACCTTGGGCTTCTTGACCGCAGGTCCCCGCCGGTCCGGCTTCGGTTCCCGCTTAGGCTTTTCCTGCTGGGCTGAAGGCTGCCGCGAACTCTGCGCCGTCCGGCCACGGACAATCCCTATGAACTCTTCAATGATCTCGTCCGTGGATTCGCTGGGCCAGGCCACGGCGATCTCCGTGGCAGGCGCACCAGTCAGGCGCCGGGCAACGGTGTCCTTGACGTTGAAGTGGCGCGCCACGGACATTGGCAGAATGACCAGGCCCGCCCCGGAGGCCACCACCTGCATGGCCATTTCCGCTCCGCCGAGTTCGGCCACGTCCAGGAACGTCTCTTCGGCCAGGTCCGCCAGCGCCACTTCCTCAAACACCGAGATCTCGTGTCCCTTGGGGGCGACCACTACGGGCTGCTCCTCATACAGGAGAATCACACTGAGGCCTTCGCGGTCCACGGGGAGCCGGACGAAGCTGAGGTCCGCGGAACCGTCACGCAGCACTTCCAGCTGCGCGCCGTCGTCGGACATAAAAGACTGCAGCGGTATATCCAGCACACGCTCTTCCCAGCGGCGGATCCACTTGCCCGGCGTCACGCCGGCCACGTAGGCGAAGCGCAGTACCCGAGGCGCCTCTTCCTCCGGCGAGTCAGCGGGGCTGTTATCGGAGGGCGCGGCGTTCTGCGGGGATTCATTGTCAGCGGGCACGTCTTCACAGTACCGCCCGCCCGGATACCCTTGAAGCATGACCTCTGCAAACTCCCAGTCCATGAAGCCGGCCACCGTTGCCAAGAAGCTTGGCATCTACCTGCCCGCAACACCGCAGGAGTTCCAGGATTCGACCATCACCCGCGCCGATTTCGCCGAGCTCCAGGCCAACCCGCCGGAGTGGCTCGCCGAACTCCGGCGCAACGGGCCGCACCCGCGCCCCGTGGTGGCCCAGAAGCTGAACGTTTCCATCAGCGGCCTGGCCCGCGGCGGTGTGGAGGAAGCGCTGACGACGGCGGAAATCACCGCGCTGCTTCAGGCGCCCCCGGCGTGGCTGGTCACCGAGCGCGCCACGCACGCCGCCGTCCGCGCCGAAGCCCAGCGGGTCAAGGACGAGGCAGCCAAGAAGGACGCCAAAAAGGCACGCGCCAAGGCCGAGTAGTCCGTTTCGCCCCGCGAATCCGAGGCTTGTTCGCGGATCCGGACCTTCGTGGTTCGGATCTGCGAACAAGCCTCTGTTGTGTCCGGGGGCGGGCTAGGCAGGCGTCAGTCCTGGTGCAGCTGCACGAAGTTTCCGCAGCCGTCGTCGAACACTGCGCTGATGCCGGAGGGGTCCTCGGACGGTTGACCTTGGAAGGTGACGCCGGCGGCGACCAGTCGGTTGTACTCCGCCTGCACATCGGGGACGCCCATGACGATGGCCGGGAGCCCGGCGTCGTGCACGGCGTTCATGTAGTCCGCCCCGATGGGGTTGTCACTGGGCTCCAGCAGGAGTCCCACCGACCCGGCGCCGGAGCCTGGGTCCTTGATGATGAACAGGTTGTGTTCGGGCATGGCCATCAGGGTCTCGAAACCCAGGGTTTCCGTGTAGAACGTGTGGGCGGCGGCGGGGTCCTTGACGTGGATGCTGCACATTTTGAGTCGCATGGTCATACGCTACGCGGTGGCGCCGCCGCTGAGTAGGTTCGATCCGGGAGCTCCGCCAGCCCGCAGCACTGCCCGCGCTCTACCCATTGACCCGGCTGCCCGCAGGGGTTGCAATGGAAGAAGGATCCCGGAGTCCTGGGCCGGGCCTGACGCTGGGAGGTGCCGCGGTGCCCGCCTTATTAGAATCCGTCCTTTCGGGAACCTGGCAGCTGTTGTTCTGGGGAGCTGTGCTGGCGTGCGCGGTGGCGGCGACGGTTTTTGCCGTGCGCCTTCACTCTGCGCCGGAGCCGGCCGGCCGCGCCTCCGACACTTTGTTCTGGGACGTATTTATGGGCTCGGCAGTGGCGGTCCCCGCGATCCTCATTCCCACACTGGCCTCGCCGTGGGCAGGGGTTGTGCTGGCCGCTGTGGGCGGAGCAACGGGGGTGGCGGCCTACCGGAGCCATCCTCGAATCATGGCGTGGCAGACTACTCGGCGCCAGCGCCGGCAGGAGCAGCCGCTTTATACGGCAGCGCAGGCTGAACACAGCACGCTGCTGGCACGGTGGAGCCGGTATGAGCTGGATCCGGCCTATTGCATCGATTACCCGGCCATGACCGACGTCCGGCAGCCCGAAACCGCGGCAGTGATTAGGGCAATGCGAGAAGCCGAGCAGCTACGGGCCGTCCCGCATCAGGGGTATGCCCCCGCCGTCGCGCGCCTTCGCCTGGCCTTGACCGAGGCCGAAAAAGCGGCGGGAATTCCGGCGCCCGCTGAATGATTGCCTGACTGCGGTCAGATCCCGTTCCGCAGGAGGCGGTCCCGGTGCCAGCGTTGATGTTCCCGCAGTGAAGCGTCCAATTCCCGGACCCAATCGGGCCGCTCACCATCGCCCGCATCCAAGACGCCCTCCAGTTGCCCGATCATGCGAGCGGATGCGGCCAGCGAGTGCAGGGGCAAGCTGGCCTCCTCGGCTGACGTGAAGGCTCGCCGGCTGCGGTAACCCGCCAGGAATGCTGCCAATAACTCGGGCCGTTCTCTGGAGCCCAGGGTGGTTCCGGTCAGGTCCCGGACGGCAAGGGCGACGTCGGCGGCGAACCAGCCGTGGTGAGCCTCATCGGCGTCGAAGAACGCTACTCCCCCGGGACCGAACCGGATGTTGTCCAATTCAAAGTCACCGTGGCAGATGCCGTGCGAGTACTGGTCCGGGTCGAGTTTTGCGATTTCGTCCTCGACGGACCGGATGGCGCATCTCAATGGATCCTTAGCTAACCCTCCCGGGAGCGTCCCGCCCGATTGTTCCTGAACTGGCGGCGTGTCCACTCTGGGTGGTGCCGGCTCCGGAGCTCCATTTCCACTGGCGTGAAGGCCAGCCAGCGCTGCTCCCCACTTGGCTGCGTGCCCGGCGGAAAGCTCCTCGACGGAAAGTTCCGCGCCCGCGGCCGCGGGCACAAGCATCGCAACGACCCGGCCGTCCGGAGTCTCGACGGCTTCAGAAAGCTGGCCGTTGTTGCTCGGGATCGGCGCCACGGCACCCAGCCCCTGGCCGGCCCAGCCAGCCAGCAGCGGCATCGAGTTGGCGAGCTTCACTGCGGCCGTGGACCCATCCCGGGCAAATCGCAGATAGGCAGGCGGCTCGCTTCCGTCCGGGGCCGGGATGACGAAGACGTGGGTGGCACTCGACCGCAGCCACCGGGCGGAGCCCGCCGGAAAGCCCCAAGCCGCTGCAACGGAATCGGCTACCGGGCTGCGCCAGCGTTCATCCACGGTCCTGCTGATTCGCCAGATTTCGGAAATGGGAAGCACGGGATAAATATGGCACAAACGGTGTTGTAGTCAGGGGTAGCGTCCCGGGTACCGACGCGTTTCTTTATGTAACGTCGGTTATCGGCACTAAAACCACGGGAGTAGAAGTAGCTGCGAGAACTCCCGTTCCGTGACTAATTCGGGGTTTTGCAGGTCTATCCGTCATGGGCGCCCTTCGCCGAAATTCGAACGCTCCCTCATCAGAGAACGCAAGCAGGCAGGCATTGCCCACTAGAAACAGCGCGGGGCCTACAAAGGGCGCACGAAGACCCTGACACCGGAACGTTTCGCCGAGGTCTTTACCACGGCGACCCTCACCGCCGCCGCGACCATCATCACCACAGCGAGCACAAGCACCACCGTGGTGACGACGAGAAGCGCCGGAGCGTGTCGGCGGTGGCCGCCGAGCGCTGCACCCCACTGGATCGTCACAAACCATGACCAGTGACGCCGTTATTCGTACTTTGGCCCGAAAATAGGAATAAGCTCGCTCTTATTCAGACTTAGGAGAACCGATGACCGATTTCTGGCCAGCGCATGGAAGCAAAACCATGCCATGGAAATCCTCGGGCCGGCCACCCCGTGAGGACCGCGATTTCACGGAAGTGGTCGTCTCCCTGCCGCCCCAGATCTCCGACCTCTGGTACTCCCCCAGCCGCGAAACCATAGTTGCCCTTGAAGAGGCGGCCGTAGGGGTTGCCTCCCTGGATGTCACAGCGAGCTCCCGTATGGCCGCTATCAGCGGCTTCCTGCTGCGCAGTGAAGCAGTATCGTCTTCCAAGATCGAGCACGTCAACGCCAACCGCGAGGACTATGCACGCGCCATGGTCGGGCTGAAAGCCAGCGCCAACGCGCGATCCATGGTTGCTGCTGCTGACGCGGTGCAGGCGATGATCAACGCCGCGGGCCACACCGGCGAGATCCTGCTGAAGGACCTGCTCGCGGCTCACCACACCCTTATGAAGGACGATCCGGTCGACGGCCCGCACGCCGGGAAGGTGCGGGATGTTCAGAACTGGATCGGTGGCAGCGATTACTCGCCTCGCGGAGCTATACACGTCCCACCCCCGCCGGAGCTCGTTCCGGACCTGATGGCGGACCTGATGGTCTTCTGCAACCGCAAGGACATCCCGATCATGGCTCAGGCCGCCATCGCTCACGCCCAGTTTGAGTCCATTCACCCCTTCACAGACGGCAATGGACGCATCGGGCGTGCTCTAATCGGAGCGATCTCCCGTCGCCGCGGACTCACCAAGAACACCGTCACACCCATTGCCTCGGCGATGGTCGCCAACGTCGACATGTACTTCAGCCTGGTCAACAACTACCGGACCGGCGATGTTGACCCTTTCGTCCTGTACCTGGCTCAATCGGCTCTCCACGCTTCGGATGCGGCACGTGAATCCGTATCAGCCTTGGATGCCCTGCCTGCACAGTGGGTGGAGATGGCGAAACCCCGAAAGGGGTCTGCCGACGAGAAGATCATCCCCTGGCTGCTCGAGCGGCCTGTGTTTGAGGCCCACAGCGCCGCCTACGCTGCCGGCGTTGCTGAGAAGTCCGTGTACGGCGCCCTGGAACGGCTCACCGAGGCCGGAGTCATCAGCTTGGTCGGGACATCCCAGCGCCACCGGGCCTGGGCTGCAACGGAAGTCTTGGATGAGGTCGACCGGCTCAACAAGCGGCTCGCCGAGAATGCGCCCGCCGCAGCAAAGTGACGCAGCGACAGAATCGGCTGCCAAGGGGGGTCGGACCACCGACCCCCCTTGGCAGTGAACGCAAAAAACTGGCTCCGTACGCATTAGGTTGAACAGGAATACCTCGGAATTTTCGATCCATTTGGGGTGAATCATGGCCGAGCAGCAGAACTCATCAATAAAGACGTAACCAGCCAGACGTGTGTCTGCGGCAACTCAGCCGGGGAGGAGGGCATGATCGCTGCCAACTCGCTGGCTTCCCGGTTCATATCGAGGAAGCTGAAGTCCCCGCAGGTCCGGCGGCATGGCCCCGACGACGACATCCACACGCTTTGCCCCTCCTCAGGTCTCCAAGCCGAAGCCATACTCGTCGTGACCTTGGCCAGAGATCTTGCACAGCACAAGTCCCAGTCGGCTTAGCGCTCAATCCGCCGCCAGTACTGCGCCGACCCCATATTCAGAGCTCCCAGGCGGCGTCTGAGGTGTCGGGTTGTTCGCGTTCCGCGGGGGCCTGCGGCGTGAGTAGCTCTTCCCAACCCTTCGGGGAGAGGCTCGTCCAAACTTTCCAGGGTGGTGTTCGGATGGCCGCTTCCGCGCCGGAGGCCCATGAGATGCCGGGGATCTTGCCGGCCGCAATGGCAAGGTCCGGAAGCAAAGAATGGGTCATCTCCGACCCCATGGCCCTCGGGTTTTGGACGGTCGATTGAGATGGTCAAATCGGTTCAGGAAGCAGTCAAAAGCAAGGCACTCTTGATCGCTAGCAGCTATCCACGGAACTCGACGATACCCTCGTCGCTTCAACAATCCGCAACACCATTCACATGCTGCTCGCCTGACAGCCCCTATTGCTGGTCACACGTCAGGTTTAAACTGGTCTTGCACTCAGCGGTTGCGTGCACAAAAGGAGAAGGTCATGGCGGTCATCGAGCAAGTGCGTGAAGGAATGCACGTCGTAGCGTCGGATGGGAAGAAGATCGGCAAGGTAGAGGACCTGAAAATGGGCGATCCGGAGGCAGTGACCTCGGATGGCCAGACAAACCCTGAAACAGGAGGCCTCGTCAACAGCGTGATCGATGGCTTTGCTGTGTCCTCCAAGTTGCCCCGGCATGCCGCAGAGAGGCTGCTGCGGATTGGCTATGTGAAAGTCGACAGGTCCGGTTTCCTGGCCGGTCACGCCTACTTCGCCGCGGATGAGCTGGACCGGGTTGAGGGCGACACGTTGTGGCTCACAGAGGGTAGGAACGCGGATTAAGGAATAAGGAGTAGCGCCTTGGTGGCGCCAGGCGACGAAACGGTCACTCCGTGTAGACGGGATACCTAAGGTCACCGTGCGCGGGGACCGCAGGCCGTCGTCTAGAATTTTCAAAGCATCATCGGTACTGGGGGCAGCCGATCGTGGATCCCCGTGCTGTGAGCGCCATCGGCCAAACAGAAACGGGATCCAGCAAACATGAGTCACCCCCCTTACCCCCACTCGCCCCAGAATGACACCGGAGCAGGAGCTCCGCCGATCCCGAACGCACCGTCCAGTTTTGAAGGGCAATACCAGGGAGCACCGCAGGGCGGGTACCAGCCAGGACCAGGTTCAGGCCCTTACGGCTACGTTCCCTACACCAATGGTCCGGGCAAGTCCTTCATGACCACCTGGATCCTGTCCCTCCTCCTCGGCAGCCTGGGTGTGGACCGCTTTTACCTGGGCAAGATCGGCACCGGCATTGCCAAGCTGCTGACCGCCGGCGGACTCGGCATCTGGTCCATCGTTGACCTGATCATCACGTTGACCGGCAATGCCAGGGACAAAGACGGCCGACCGCTGGAGGGGTACACGGAGAGCAAGAAGACGGCATGGATCGTCACGGGCGTCGTGTGGCTCGTCGGGCTGGTCGTGGGAATCCTGTATGGGCTCGTTGCCATTGCGTCCACCGCAGCAATGATGGAGCAGCTTCAGAAGTCGCCGGCCACGCAGTCGGCCGCTGCGGAGGACACCGCCAGCGAAGCAGCACCCGCACCACCTTCCGGCAACGCCAACTCCTTCGTGGTTACTGTGTCCGATGGCAATACAGCAAAGGTCACCGTCATAGATTCCCTCTATGTCACAGAGATTCCCTCCATGTCCTACATGACTCCGAACAACGGCGGGTTCCTTCTGGTGGAGGTGTCTTGGGAGACGCTCACTGGAATGAGCTCCCCCAGCCCTGCCAACTTTGAGGCCTACGATGCGGACGGTAACGAGGGCGAGGGCATTTATCTGGAGGAGGGTGCCCTGCCGAGCGAGATGGACAGCCCGGCTGGCCAGGTCCACAGTGGAGTGATTGCATTTGACATCAAGAACGGACCCACCACCATCGAGATCAGCGATGACTACGGCGACAAGGCATCGACCTTCACGCTGACAGCTCCTGTGGGTCAGTTGTAAATCCACGCCCACAGGTCCGAGGTTAAGTGCTGTGTCGTTGTGGCTGGAGTGCAGCCACAAGACGCCGGTAGCATCCGAGGATGGAACCCACAGAAGCGGAAGTCCGTGACCAGTTCGGCAGGAACCTGGAGGACAAGGGTGCCTGGCGGCAAGCCACCACTCTTGACGCCGCCGGGGAACTGACGGCGCGCTGGCTCGAAGGGAAAAGTGAGTACCAGGCGGCTACCTTCACGGTCCGCTATGACGACGAAACTGAACCCATCGCCGTCGAACTGGCAGCTCTTAACAGAAGTGGTCTCTTCACCAAGGAATCCCAGCCCGGCCTGCAGGTCGGGGAAAGCGCGCAGCGCCAGTACGTCACAGGATTCTGCAGCGCCGAAACCGCCGCCGACCTGCTGGCTCTGTCCACCCGGTCCGACCTCGTCACCGTTGCCCACGCCCCCGGTGAGTCCAGCAGTGCGTCCATAGCGGTAACGCTCGACGGCGGCGAGGTAGTGACAGTGTTGGGTTCCAGTGAGAATCCGGTCACCGAGGATCAGATCCGGGACTGGGCGGAGGAAAGCAACGAAAGCTTGGCATTGCTGCTGGCCGACTCCTGGTACGTGGAGATCCTGGACCCCGTGTGGGGCAGGAACGACGTCCTGCTCCCGGCTGTCTTCGCCGCACTGACCGCCCGGCAGTAGGCGCCTACCGGGCCTCAGCTCCCCTGTTCTCCGTGACGACGGCGACGATCTCCGTGTTGTACGACTGGGATGACCGCATGGAGCCCCGGAACCAGCAGAGGGCATGCACGCCTGCGTCCCCCGGGACCACCAGGGGGCGCAGGTTGTCCACTTCGGAATCGGAGGTGACGGCCTCCCAGTCCCAGCTCGCGCCGCCGTCGGACGTCCGTCCCGAATAAATCTCGTAGTGGTCCGTCGGGCCTCCGGAGCGCGGATCCACCGGCGCGGAGATGTAAACGTGGTCAAGGTCGTGAGGATCCACGGCACCTAGCCCGGTGTAGTCCTGTTCGTGCGGGAGCAGGGCGGGCCCCGCGACAGCGAGCGGGTGGAGGCTCCAGGCCGAGCCGTCAAAGCGTGCGTACAGCAGGCGGTGATCGTCGACGTCGAGGCGTTGCTCCCGCTTCAGCACACCGTTGACGTCGTTGGCGCGGCAGGTGATGATCGCGGCAAGTTGGCCTCCCTGCCTTCGCAGGTCGGCGGTCCATCCGTGGGTGAGGACATCGCCGTCGAGCTCGGTGCCTGCCTCGAAGATGGTGGTCAACCCAACCTGGCTGACCCCGGCGGACCCGATCACGGGCTTGCTGATGACCTGCCCGGCCGCATCGTGCAGGGCATCCCCCTGGACATAGCCGTGGTAAATGCTGTTGTTGTAGTCCCGGGGATGGTGGTCGGTGGTGATGAGGTCGATCCGGTCCGTGCCGTTGGAGCAGTACCGGGTGTAGCCGTTGACGTAGCCCACCTTGGGACGGGTAAAGAGCTTTCCGCCGTAGCTCCAGGTGGCGCCGTCGTCGTCGGAAACCATCAGGGTGGGGTCATCGTTGATGGCACGGACGAAGTTGTAGGTCCGTGACTCGTTGGCGAGGCGGTGCAGGTTGGAATAGGTGGCGCCGCGGCCGCCTGCGAGTTCGGTCCAGTCGAAGGCCTGTTCGGGCTCCCACTCGCTGGCGTCATGCGGCCGGACTGAAACACGCCAGCGAGAGTAATTGTCCGTCTTGTGCTTGGCGTACATCGCCAGGTAGTGCCCGTCCGGACGGATCAGCAGCGCCGGCGCGTTGTGGTCGTCCGATTCGAGATGCTCGTGGAGGACGTGGACTTGGCTTACACCCGTGGCCAGGTCCAGGACCGCCACTTCGACGTTGCCGCCGCGGTGTTCGCCGCCCGGCCCCTCGGGTGCGGGGACGGAGCCCACCAGCAGGGTGTTGTTCACGGGATCGATCAGCGCCCGATCATCCTGGAACCAGCACCAGGCACCGTTGTCGTTGAGCATTACTGGAGCGTTCATCATTGAGTTCCCCTGCGGTTGCATCGTTTCAAAAGAAGGATTACGACCATCGTAGTCAACTTGCTTCCTCCAGCCCGACTATGGCGGGTTCATAACTACCTTGTCCCCCACCAAGAAATGCATGGCTGCCTCTCTCAATGCGCCGACGCCGGGACGTGGGTGACGTCGTCGACGTCGTCGATGATCGGCGGTTCCTTGATCCACAGCATGGTGACCGCGGCCAGACCGAGGAGCACACCGGCGAACACGATCGCATTGTTCGGGTTGGCTCCCAGCAGATGCTCGTAGATCCAACCGAACGTCACCGACTGAATCATCATTGGCACCACGATCATCATGTTGATGATGCCCATGTAGACGCCGTACCTGCTTGAGGGGATCATCCGGACTGCCATGATGTAGGGCACTCCCATGATGGAGGCCCAGGCGATCCCGAGGCCGATGATCGGGAGGAAGATCAGGAACTTGTTGTCGATGAACGGGAAGATCACCAGCCCGGCAGCCGCCAGCAACAGGCATACGCAGTGGACCATTTTGGCGCCGCGACGCCGTGCGAAGGCAACCAGGGCAAAGGCGACGCTGAAGGTGATGATGTTGTACCAGCCGTTGACGAGGCCGGTCCAGGCGACAGCATCTTCCTTGCCTTGCAGGTTGTCCGGGAACACTGACTTGGCAACGGACAGAGCCACGAACTGCCAGTAGCAGACCATGCCGTACCACTGGAACAGGTACACGACTGCGAGCTTGCGCAGCTGGCGCGGCATCACGCGAATCGCCTCGGCGATCTCCTTGACCGCGGGAACGAGGCCGCCCTTCATCGCTCGCAATGCCGCGAGCTCCTCTTTGGATGGCGGGGTCTCCGGCGTGGTCAGGACGGAGACGAGCACTGTGGCGATCGAGCACACGGCACCAACCATGAATGAGCCGACCACCCAGTACGGGATGCCGGCTTCGGTGGCCCCCTGGATGATTTGCTGGAAGACGAACAGGGAGATATTGGCCAGGGTGATGCCGAGGCCGGTGAAGAACGCCTGGGCCAGGAAGCCCTTACCGAGCTGGGAAGGAGGCAGTTTATCGGCTATGAACGCACGGTACGGCTCCATGGCCGTGTTGTTGCTCGCATCCAGGAGCCACAGCAACATCACCGCCATCCAGACCGCGGTGACGAAGGGGAACAGGAACAGGCACAGGGCGCAGCCGATTGCGCCAATGAGGAAGAACGGCTTGCGGCGCCCCCACCGAGGGCTCCAGGTGCGGTCCGAGAGGGCCCCAATGAGGGGCTGGATGAGGAGGCCGGTGATCGGCCCTGCCAAGTTGAGGATGGGCAGATCGGCGGGGTCTGCGCCGAGGAACTCGTAGACCGGGTTAATCGCGGTCTGCTGCATCCCGAAACTGTACTGGATCCCGAAAAACCCGATATTCATCAAGAGGATCTGCCGCATGTTCATCAACGGTTTCTGCCGAAGGGCCCCCGTTTGCTGCATGCTGGACTGCTTCGCCGAACTCATAGGCGTTTCCTTCTTACGGGCTACCCCCGCTGTCGACGAGCTTAACCATCATACTCGG
This sequence comes from Arthrobacter sp. R4, assembly GCF_051365025.1. Classification (NCBI taxonomy): domain Bacteria; kingdom Bacillati; phylum Actinomycetota; class Actinomycetes; order Micrococcales; family Micrococcaceae; genus Arthrobacter; species Arthrobacter sp. R4. The sequence goes on along the minus strand of NZ_JBLWIJ010000007.1, from coordinate 107,513 downwards.
TTCCATCGTGAGTCGAACGGCATGAATAACCCGGCTGAAATGTGCCCGCAACACTGCTGGGGTGTAATTGCGATTCAACTTTTGAAAGGCGGCAGGATGAACGGCACCATGACGGGCACAAGAATTGCAGATCCCATCACAAGGGAAACAATCGAGCTCCGCACCAATCCTGTCCGCACCCAAATAATTGAGCATCTGGCACTGCGCGGAGCAAGCCGGTTATCGGACATTTGCGACGCCGTCGGCTCGCCCCGGGCAAGTGTGCAATATCACTTATTGAGGCTGGAGGACGCATCAATTATTCGGTGCAATATCCCGGCTGGCGAAAGAACCGGGTTCACCCCTTTCTACTACCTGACTGGCACGAACGGCTACTTTTCGACCGTATAGGCGGGGGTCAGCCCGTTCCTGGGTATGCCGCCTTCGTCGAGGCCACCCGCCCTGGAATCGGGCCGCCGAGTGCTGACCCGGCTGACAGCTACACGCCGGCCGGCTCGGCCACACGGGCAACTTCGGCAATTCGGGCGGCAGTGAGCCGGCCCATTCGGATGGCTCCGTCCACGTGCTGGTAGCCTTCCGCGGCGAGGTCCGAGGAGCACCAGTAGATGGGGCCGACGGGGGTGTGCTGGTCTTTTCCGTAGCGGTGGAGCCCGCCCAGGTCGTAGCTGGACGCGTATGCGCCCCGGGTCCACTCCTCGGAGCCCCAATCCGATTCGTAATACACCTCGGGGTCCAGCGCCCTGTCCCCCAGGAACCCGGCGATCGACTCAAGCACCAGGCGCTTGCGTTCGTCGGCACCCAACTCGAAGACGGCGTCGGCCTTTTCATCCGAGATAAAGCCCACCAAAGTCCCGCGTGCATCGCCGTGGTTGGTGTTGTCGTAGACCTCCTGGACCAGCGAGCCGGCGCCGAATCCGGTCCCGGAAAGGCCCTCCTCGCGCCAGAACGGCGTGCTGTAGACGGCATGGACCTTGATGACCAGGCCCAGCGACTGGTGCTGGTGCATCTGGTGCTGGCGGCGCGGCAGCGGCGGGTTGAAGGAAACACGCGAATAAAGGTTAGGCGGCACGGCCATGATCACAAACCGTGCATTCACGGTTGCCCGCTCGGATACGACGGTGACGCGGTGGCCGTCCTCATCATGCTCCCAGTTGATGGTTCGCACGGGACTGTCGAGAACGACGTCGTCACCCAACTCCCGCGCCTGCAGCAGGGAGACCTGCTGCATTCCGCCCACCACGCGCTTGTCCAGGATGAAGTCCTCGTCGGTGAGGTGGGTGAAGGACCCGGCAGAGGCTGCCATCAGTACGGCCTGGAGCGCGGAGAAGGCGTGCGCGGGCTTGGTGAGCATGCCGCCGGCGATGAACAGGCCGATATTGTTGCACGCTTCCTCGTTGTCGGAGTTGGCGCGCAGCCAGTGGTGGAAGGAAACCGTGTCCAGGTCCCGGGCTTTGGGATGCGCCCAGGGTTCGGTAGCACCGATTTCGGCGGCCAGTCCGTCCAGCAGGGCAATGAGTTTGTCCATTTCGACGGCGGTGGCCGGGTCCACCGGGAAGGAGTCGCCGGTGTAGCGAACAGGTTTGCCGTCGGCTCCGATGTAGACGGACTCGCCACTGCGGTAGCGGGAATAGGTCTTCAGGCCCAGTTCATCCAGCAGGTCCAGGAGCACCGTCTGGTCCGGCGAGACCCACTGGCCGCCGATCTCCAGCATGGCCCCGTCCACGGTGTCCGTCCAGGTGCGGCCACCCACGCGGTCCCGGGCTTCCAGCACGGCCACGGTCAGTCCCGCTTTCTTCAGTTCACGGGCTGCGGTCAACCCGGAGGGTCCCGCTCCAACGACCACAACGTCGCGGTTTAGGTTCAGCATGATGTCCTCTCTGTGGCTGCGCCAGTGATACGCGCCACTAAATGAATGCCATTCATTTATTAGAACTATAGCGGTTCACGCCGCGCTCGGGAAGACGTGGGTGGAATAATGCTGGGGAACCCCCACGAAAGGGCCCGCACCATGCCGGCTGCCGCCGCACCAGGAACCACCGCCGGAAAAGCCGGCACCAGTACCGCCGCCGGCGTCGCCACGGGACCCGCTGACGGGGCAAAGGGCGCACGACGCCGGGCCGGCCGCCCCTCGGCGGCCCTGCTGGACCAAGCCGGCATTACGGCAGCCGCCCTGGAACTCATCGGCAAGAAGGGCTACGACGGCCTCACGATGGCTGCCTTGGCACGCCAACTGGACGTGGCGCCGTCGGCCCTTTACAACCATGTGGCCTCCAAGCGTGATGTCCTCCTGCTCGTGGAGGACCACCTCGCGGCCCTGGTCGATGTTTCGGGATTCGGGGCGCGGCCGTGGGAAGACGCCGTGCGGACGTGGGCGTGGAGCTACCGCGATGTTTTTGCCCAGCACACTCCGCTGATCCCTGTCATCGCGGTCCTGCCCGTGACGGACGCACCGCAGACCCTGGCCATGTACGAGACCGTGAGCGCCGGTTTCGTGGCGGCAGGCTTTCCCGAAGAGCGGATCGTGTCCGCGATCGTGGCCCTGGAGTCATTCATTTTCGGCTCGGCCTATGACGTCACGGCGCCGGCGGACATTTTCGACGCCGGCAGCATGGCCGAGGCGACTCCGCACTTCAGTGCGGCCGTACGGAGCCTGGCGGCGCGGGGCGACGAGCGCCCCGCGGACGTAGCCTTCGGCCTGGGGCTCGATGCACTCATCACTGGACTCGGGGCGCTGCGGGGCTAAGGGCGCGCTGAACGAGGTACTTCCCAGGCGCCGTCCGCCTTGACGGCGAGGACCGGGCGGTCGGCCTGCATCAGGATCCGCTGGGCGTGGCTTCCCAGGATGAACTTTCCTACCTGGGTCCGGTGCCTGAGCCCGATGACGATCAGTGATGCATTGGCCTCGCGGGCGACGTCAAGGAACTCATCGGCGAGGTCGTGCTGGTAGGGGGGCTGGATCACGGTGGCCATGACGCCGGCTTCTGCCGCGCGGCTGGCCGCCCGTGCCAGGACATTGTCCGGTGCCACTGACTTATCCACCAGCGCGCCTTCCCTGGCCGAGTTGACGATCACCAGGTCCTCGTTGCGGAGCTTGGCTTCGGCAATGCCTGCCGTCAGCGCGGCTTCTCCTGCCGGCGTGGGGACGAATCCGACGATGATGCTCATACCTTCTCCTTGATTTCCGGCGTGACAGCCGTAGGGGCAATTGATTTGCGCTTGGCGATAGCACCGCGGATGACCGGAAGGACGGCTACCAGGACGAAGACTGCCAGCAGGGTTGCGGAGATCGGACGGCCAAAGAAGCCCAGGGAGTCGCCGCCGAACATGAGCAGCGAGCGGCGCATGGAGCTTTCCAGCAGTTCGCCCAGTACGAAGGCCAGCACCAGGGGTCCCGGCTCGAAGCCGAACTTCTTCATGAGGTAGCCGATGATGCCGAACACAACGACGAGCGTGACGTCGAACATGCTGTTGTTGATGGTGTAGGCACCCAGCAGGGTGATCAGGGCCGTGACGGGTGCCAGAATGGCAGCCCGGACGCGGAGGATCTTCACGAAGATTCCCACAAGCGGCAGGCTCATGATCAGCAACAGGACGTTGCCGATGTACATGGAGTTCACCACGCCCCAGAAGAGTTCCGGATTCTGCTCCACCAGCTGCGGTCCGGGCGTGACGCCCTGGATCAGCAGCGCACCGAACATCAGCGCCATGGTGGCGTTGGCGGGGATGCCAAGGGTCAGCAGCGGGATAAAGGAAGACGTCGCGGCAGCGTTGTTGGCAGTTTCCGGGCCGGCCACACCTTCGGGTGCGCCCTTTCCGAAGCGCTCGGGCTGCTTGGCCCGCTTCTTCTCCAAGGCGTAGGAGGCCATGGACGCAATCGTGGCACCGCCGCCGGGCAGGATGCCCAGGAAGAAGCCCAGGACCGAACCTCGGCCGATCGCGCCGGAGGCCTGCTTGAGATCCTTGCGTGAAGGCCAGACGTTAGTGACTTTCGACGGCGCCTTGGCGGCCCGGTGGCGTTCCTCAAGGTTGTAGAGGATTTCGCCGAGTCCGAAGATGCCCATGGCGATCGGCACAAAGTCGAGGCCGTCGGCCAGTTGCAGGCTGCCGAACGTGAACCGGCTTTCACCGGTGAAAATGTCGCGGCCCACGGTGGCGAGCAGGAGCCCAAGGGCCGCGGCGATGAGTGCCTTGGCCTTCGAACCGCTGCTGATGGTGGCCACAAGGAGGATACCGAGCATGGCCAGGGCGGTGTACTCGGGTGCACCGAAGTCCAGGGCGAAACTTGCCACGATGGGCGCCAGGAACGTCAGGCCGATGATGGCTGCGGTGCCACCGATGAAGGATCCAATGGAGGCCAGCCCCAGTGCCGTTCCTGCCCTGCCCTGCTTTGCCATCTGGTAGCCGTCGAAGACGGTGACCACCGAGGACGCTTCACCGGGAAGCCGCAGGAGCACGGAGGTGATGGTGCCGCCATACTGTGCGCCGTAAAAGATGCCGGCCAGCATGATGATGGCGGTGACCGGCTCCACGTTGTACGTGAGCGGAAGCAGGATTGCGATGGTTGCCGCCGGTCCAAGGCCGGGCAGCACACCGATCAGCATGCCGATCACGACGCCGATCAGGCAGTAGAGGAGGTTGGTCGGCTCCAGGACAACCGCAAATCCGTTGATAACGGGATTCAGAAAATCCACGGGGGTCTCCTAGAAGAGGTGGGGAATGGAGGTGTTGAGCGCCAGGACGAAGATCGCGTAGAAGGCAATAACGACGGCGGCACTGACTACCAGCGTGGAGCGCCACGTTTCGCCGCCCAGGAATCGCATCCAGATAACGCACAAGACCAGGGCCGGCAGCTCAAAACCGATCAGCGGCATCAGGGCCACCATGGCGGCGAGCGTCACCAGGCCGGTCAGCGGGGCCGCGGACATCCGGGTGAATTTCTCCGCATCGCGGTTGTGCCGGCCCAGGATTAGTTGGAAGAGTCCAAGGGCTGCCATGACGCAGCTGATGATGAACGGCCACAGGCCAGGCTGGGGCTTGTCCGGCGTTCCCAGCCCCATGGAGACCGAGAGGATGACCGCGCCAATTCCGACGCCAAGGACCACCAGCGACGACGCCGCGTTGGCGAGGGCCCCGGCCGCGGGAGGCTTTTCCTCTTCCCACTGGGCTGCGAGTTGCTCTGGTGTCAGGTCATCGGGAACTTCGCTGGGGAGGGTGCTCGGGGTGTCCCCGCCGGAGGCAGCTGACGTGCTGCCTCCGGCGGGCACTGCGGGGGTTCCTTTCACAGGAATCACTTAGTTCCGCTGAGGCTGATGTCGTACTTCTCCACCAGTTCCTTGTACTTAGTTGCGTATCCCTTCCAGTCGGCGACTACTTCCTCACCGGAAATCTCCTTCGGGGTCAGCATGTTCTTCTTGTTGAACTCCTTGTAGGCATCCGACTTGAAAGTCTCCTGGAAGGCCGCGAGCAGTTTCTCCTTGACGTCCGCGGGCGTGCCCTTGGGGGCGGCGACGGCGCGGTACTGGGCTACCGGTACGTCGTAGCCGGCTTCCTTGGCAGTGGGGGTGTCCGGCAGGAAGCTGTTGCGTTCCTCCGAGAAGACAAGGAGCGGTGCCACCTTACCGGCTTCGATCTGCGGCATCGCTTCGCCGAGCTGGATAGTGGCGAGCTCCACCTGGTTGCCGAGCACAGCCGTCAGGGCCGGTTTGCCGCTGTCGAAGGGGATGTCCGTACCCTTTACGTCCGCCTGCTTGAAGAGTACGGTCTGGGCAAGCTGGCTTCCGGTGCCAACGCCCGTGGTGCCAAAGGTGACGTTGCGGCCGGCGCCGGATACGTCGTCGAACGTCTTAAACCCGGACTGGGTGCTTGCAACCAGCACGTAATCGTCCTGCGACAAGCCGGCGATGATGTCCAGGTCGTCGATGTTCACGGCTTCGTCCGGGGTGACGGCCAACGGAGTGATGGTGATCAGGGATGCTGTGAGGAGGACCAGTTCCTGTCCATCGGCGGGCTTGCCTGCCACTTCCTTGGTGGCGAGGGCGCCGTTGGCACCGGGCTTATTCACAACGGGCATCGGCTGGCCCAGGGTCTTGGAGGCGCCTTCGGCAAGGGCGCGGGCGATCAGGTCCGTGCTGCCACCTGCAGCCTGGCCTACCGAAAGGTTCACGGGCCCGGAGGGGTACTTGGCGGAGTCTGTTGCGCCGCCGGCGACATTGCCGCAGGCCGTCAGCGCCAGCAGCGTCACGGCAGAGGCCGCACCGAGAATTGTGCGGCGGGTGGGGAAGTGCATCATTGGAACTCCTTGAGGAAATCTCCGGAACGGGGGTCCGGCATGTGATGTGAACCGAATCACTGGCTCGCTGTGACGACTATAGGGAGCCGCTATGATGCCTGTCTAAGCCCTAAAATGCATCGGGTGATACCGGAAAGGCATCATGTTTACTTTTGACCAACTGGCCGGATTCATTGCCGTCGCGGAGGAACTCCACTTCGGACGGGCCGCGGAAAGGCTGAACATGACCCAGCCTCCGCTGAGCCGCCAGATCCAGAAACTGGAGAAAAGCATCGGCACGGAACTGCTGGAACGCGACAACAGGAAGGTGCAACTCACTCCCGCCGGCATCGCCTTCCTGGACGAAGCCAAGCGTCTTATGGCACTGGCTAACCGGGCGCCGATTACCGCGCGCAGGATCGCCACAGGGCGCGCAGGCGTGTTGCGCGTCGGGTTCACCGCGGCCAGCGGGTTCAGCATCCTGGGACCGCTGCTGGAAGAAATCGCCACAATCCTTCCCGAGGTGGACATCGACCTCCAGGAACTCGTCACGGGTGAGCAGATCCAAGGGCTGCTGACGGGAGAGCTGGATATGGGCCTGGCCCGGCCGCCGTTCGACCGCGAAGTCTTTGATTCACACCTGCTCTACCGCGAGTCCATGATGCTGGCAGTCCCGGCCGGGCACCGGTTGACGGAGCTTTCCAGGCCCGTGGAGGACGCAGACCTCCGGGACGAACCCCTGATCATGCATTCACCCACCCAGGCCGCCTATTTCTACGACCTGGTGATACGCATGCATGACATCCAGCACGGGAATGTCCTCCACACCGTGAGCCAGATCCTGACCATGGTCTCCCTCGTGGCAGCACGGCGGGGGGTGGCTTTTGTGCCACACTCGGCCACGCTGCTCGCCATCAAGGGCGTCGAATTCCTACCCCTCGCCGGGCCCAGCAGCGAGGACCCGGTGGAGCTCCACGCCATCTGGAACCGTAAAGTCGCCAACCCGGCACTCCGGCGCCTCCTCCAGGACCTGGAATTCCGGACAGAGTAGCGCGGGGATCCGGCAAACCGATCGACGATACATTTTGGGTATCAATCAATACGAAAAGGCACTTAGACAGGCATCAGTCACCCTGCCTACTCTTGACACGAACCAACACCCCTTAGCCGGCAGCGGCATTCACACAGAGGACAACATCGTGGCAAAGTACACCCCGCAGGAACTGGCAGACACCCTCAAGGAAGGCCTGCTGTCCTTCCCGGTGACGTCGTTTGATGCCCAACTGCGGTTCGATGAGGAAAACTACCGCAAGCACCTTGCCTGGCAGGCGAGTTTCCCTGTGGCTGGCCTCTTCGCAGCGGGCGGCACCGGCGAAGGGTTCTCCCTGACGCCGTCGGAATCGGAGCGCGTGGTCCGCACCGCCGTTGAAGAGGTAGGTGGCCAGGTTCCCGTGCTCGCATCCGCTGGCGGTTCCACCGCCCAAGCCATCGAGAACGCCAAGGCTGCCGAGGCAGCGGGCGCCGATGGCCTCCTGCTCCTCCCGCCGTACCTCACCGAGGCTGACCAGGGCGGCCTGATTGACCACGTCAGCGCCATCTGCGGCGCAACGTCGCTGGGTGTGATCATCTACAACCGAGCCAACGCCATCTACAAAGACACCACCGTGGCCACCCTCGCGGACCGCCACGAGAACCTGATCGGTTTCAAGGATGGCGTGGGCGACCTTGAACACGATGCCCGGGTTTACGCCAAGCTCGGCGACCGCCTCTTCTACCTCGGCGGCCTGCCCACGGCAGAAACCTTCGCGCTCCCGCTGCTCCAACTGGGCATGAGCACTTACTCTTCCGCCATGTACAACTTCGTTCCGCAGTTTGCCCTGGATTTCTACCAGGACGTCCGTAATAACGACCGCGTGGCCGTGAACAAGAAGCTCAATGACTTCGTGATCCCATACCTGGACATCCGCGACCGAGTGAAGGGATACTCCGTCTCCATCGTCAAGGGTGGCCTGGACGCCATTGGCCGCTCGGCCGGCGGTGTCCGCCCGCCACTGCAGAACCTGGCTCCGCAGGACTTCGCGGACCTGAAAGCCCTCATCGCCACCGTCTCCTGATCAACCGTCTCCTGAACACCTTCTCCTGAGGAGTAACCACAGTGACACTCACCGGACATTCCCTGATTGCCGGCCAGCCCGTCGTCGGCGCCGGCAAGACAACCTTTGGCTTCAACCCCGCCACCAACGAGGCACTCGAACCGACCTACACGCTGATCACCGAAGAGCAGCTGACGACGGCGACCTCCGCCGCGGCGGCGGCCTACCCCTCTTTCAGCACCCTGCACCCGGAAACGCACGCCGCGTTCCTGGACGCAATCGTGGACAACATCGAGGCCATCGGCGAGGAACTCATCACCCGCGCCGGCCAGGAAACCGGCCTGCCCGCCGCGAGGCTTACCGGAGAACGCGCCCGCACCACGGGCCAGCTCCGGCTCTTCGCCACTGTGGTCCGCCAGGGCGACTTCCGCGGCGTCCGCATTGACCCGGCCATCCCGGACCGCTCGCCCCTGCCCCGGGCCGACATCCGCCAGCGCCAGATCCCGCTCGGCCCGGTCGCCGTCTTCGGCGCGAGCAACTTCCCGCTCGCATTCTCGACGGCGGGAGGCGACACCGCATCCGCCCTCGCAGCCGGCTGCCCGGTCGTCTTCAAGGCCCACAACGCCCACCCCGGCACCAGCGAACTCGTCGGCCAGGCCATCGCCAAAGCTGTTGCCGACGCCGGCCTGCACCCGGGCGTGTTCTCCCTGATCTACGGCCCCGGATCCAGCATCGGCCAGGCCCTCGTGGCCGACCCCGCGATCAAGGCCGTCGGCTTCACAGGCTCCCAGTCCGCCGGCATCGCGCTGATGCGCACCGCCGCAGCCCGGCCCGAACCGATCCCCGTCTACGCCGAAATGTCCTCGCTGAACCCGGTCTTCGTCTTCGACGGCGCCCTCAGCGGCTCCGCGGAACAAATTGACGCGCTGGCACAGCAGTACGTCACTGCCGTCACCGGCAGCTCAGGCCAGCTCTGCACCTCCCCCGGACTCCTGTTCGCGCCCGAAGGTGCGCTGGGTGACAAACTGGCTGCCGCCGTCGGCCGCGCGATCTCCGCCTGCGCCGGCCAGACGATGCTCACCGAAGGCATCGCCGGATCCTGGAATGCCGGCGCCGAAGCCCTCGGTTCCGCGAACGGTGTCACCGTCGTCGGGCAGGGCACAAAGGGTCCCACCGAAAACGCGCCCGCCCCCACCATCTTCGGCACCCACATCGGCGAGTTCGTTTCCAACCACGTCCTGCACGCCGAGATCTTCGGCGCCGCGTCCCTGGTGATCCGATACTCCTCCACCGAGGAACTCATCGAGGCCATCGGCCGGCTCGAAGGCCAGCTCACCGCCTCACTGCAACTCACGGAAGAGGACTACCCGACGGCGGCACGCCTGCTTCCAGCCCTCGAGCAGAAAGTGGGACGCATCATCGTCAACGGCTGGCCCACCGGCGTCGAAGTAGGCCATGCCATGGTCCACGGCGGCCCCTTCCCGGCCACCTCGGACACCCGCACCACCTCCGTGGGCACCCTCGCGATCAACCGCTTCCTCCGCCCGGTCTCCTACCAGAACCTCCCGCAGGAACTCCTCCCCGCAGCCCTGCAGGACACCAACCCCTGGCACCTGAACCGCCGTATCGACGGAACCGTGGTTGCGGCAGATGCAGAGGTCAACGCATGAGCACCCAGCCAACCATCGCAAGGATTGAAGTGGTCCCAGTGGCCGGCCACGACAGCATGCTGATGAACCTCAGCGGCGCCCACGGACCGTTCTTTACCCGCAACGTGGTCATCGTTACCGATTCGGAGGGCCGGACCGGCCTCGGCGAGGTCCCCGGCGGCGAGAAGATCAAGGGCACCATCGAGGAAGCCGGGACGCACATCACCGGCCAGCCTGTAGCCCGCTACCGTTCCCTGCTACGGGAGGTTGCCGCAGAGTTCGCCCACCGTGACGCCGGGGGCCGCGGTCTGCAGACCTTTGACCTGCGGACCACCGTGCACGCCGTCACCGCCGTCGAATCCGCCCTGCTGGACCTTCACGGCCAGTTCCTCGGCATCCCCGTCGCTGAACTGCTCGGCGACGGCCAGCAGCGCACCTCTGTGCCGATGCTCGGATACCTCTTCTTTATAGGAGACACCGCCCGGACTGACCTTCCGTATCTCGTGGAGGAGGCGCCGTCGGATCGCTGGGAGAAGCTGCGCCGTCAGGAGGCCATGACGCCGGAGGCTGTTGTTGCCCTGGCCGAAGCCGCCCAGGAGCGCTACGGCTTCAGCGACTTCAAGCTCAAGGGCGGCGTACTTTCCGGCGACGACGAAGTGGATGTGGTCACCGCCCTCGCCAAGCGCTTCCCCGAGGCGCGCGTGACCCTTGATCCGAACGGTGGCTGGCTCCTGGAAGACGCCATCCGCCTCGGCAAGCGGATGCAAGGCGTCGTTGCGTATGCGGAGGATCCGTGCGGAGCTGAGGGGCGCTTCTCCGGCCGCGAGGTCATGGCTGAATTCCGGCGTGCCACCGGCCTGAAGACCGCTACCAACATGATCGCCACGGACTGGCGGGAGATGTCGCACGCCATCCGCAGCAACGCCGTCGACATCCCGCTCGCGGACCCGCACTTCTGGACCATGTCCGGTTCCGTCCGCGTGGCGCAACTGTGCAACGAGTTTGGCCTGACCTGGGGATCGCACTCGAACAACCACTTCGATATCTCACTGGCAATGTTCACGCACACCGGTGCAGCTGCCCCGGGCGAAATCACCGCGCTGGACACGCACTGGATCTGGCAGGACGGGCAGGGACTGACCAAAAACCCGCTGCAGATCCGCGACGGCGCCATCGAGGTTCCGGACGCCCCGGGCCTGGGCATCGAGCTGGACCGCGAGGCCCTGGACAAGGCGCACGAGCTGTACCTGCAGCACGGGCTCGATGCCCGCGACGACAGCATCGGCATGCAGTACTACATCGAAGGCTGGTCCTTCGACCCGAAGCGCCCCTGCCTGGTCCGGTAGGACGTTTCGACCACCAAGCTTCCGCACGGCCGGCCCTCTTTTCGCAACAGGAGGCGGCCGTGCGGAATCACCTCAGTTAAATAGAAGGGCGCACTTTTGGGTGGCGTTGTCTCCGGAATACTGATCGTCTCCGCTGTCATTGCCGTAGGCTATTTCGCCGCCCGGCTGCGGATCCTGGGGCCGGAAGTCCAGGGCGCGCTGACCCGGACGGCCTTCTACATCACCAATCCGGCCTTGCTGTTTACCGTTGTGGCCGGAAGCGACATCCGCGCCGCCTTGGGAACAGATGCCCCGCTCGCGTTGCTCTCAGCAGCGATAGTGGGGCTTCTTTATTGGCTGGTGAGTTTCCTGTTCTTCCGCCGTCCGGTGGCGGAGACCGCCGTCGGGGCCATGGCGAGCAGCTATGCGAATGCCAACAATATCGGCATTCCGGTGTCCCTCTATGCAGTGGGGACTGCGCAGCATGTGGCCCCCGTGCTCCTGGTCCAGCTCCTGGTTCTGGCGCCGTTCTACCTCACTGTCCTGGGGCTTGCGTCAGGCTCCAAGGTCTCGTGGAAAAAGGTGCTGTTACAGCCGTTCGCGAGTCCCATGATCATCGCCTCCGGACTGGGTGTCGTCGTCGCCCTCACCGGCTGGACCGCGCCGGACCTGCTGCAGAAGCCCATCGACATGCTGGCCGGAGGTGCCGTGCCCATGGTGCTGCTGGCCTTCGGCCTCTCCCTTGCGGGCCGTGCTCCGCTGCAGAAGGGCGATGGCCGGGTAGAAACGCTCGTGGCAACGTTCCTGAAGATCGCCGCGATGCCACTTGTTGTGTGGGCCTTGGGCCGCTTTGTCTTTGGACTGGACGGCCAGCACCTGCTTGCAAGCGTGATCATGGCCGCGCTGCCCACGGCCCAGAACGTGTTCCTCTTCGCCTCCCCCTATGGCCGCGGAATGAGCGTGGCCCGTGATGTCATCCTGTGCACCACGGTATTGAGCGTTGGCGCGCTGCTTGTTGTCGCCTGGCTGGTGTAGCCGCCAACTGTCAGCTACTTGTAATACAAGTTTTATACTTGTATTCTAAGTAGGCGGGCAACGCAGCCCTGACAGCCAGCTTTCGAGGAGCACCCATGAGTACCGTCGACCTCATCCGCCATGTAAAACTCTCCACTGCAAGACTTCCGCTCGCTGTCCCGATCAGTGATGCCAAGGTCTTCACCGGACGCCAGAAGCCCATGACGGAGGTCGTCTTCCTCTTTGCCGAGATCACCACGGAGCAGGGCCACAGCGGTATCGGCTTCAGCTACTCCAAGCGCGCCGGCGGCCCCGCCCAGTACGCCCACGCCAAGGAGGTCGCCGAAGGCATCATCGGCGAGGACCCCAACGACATCGGCAAGCTCTACACCAAGCTCCTCTGGGCCGGCGCCTCCGTGGGCCGCTCGGGCGTTGCCACCCAGGCTTTGGCCGCCATCGACATCGCACTCTACGACCTCAAGGCCAAGCGCGCTGGCCTGCCGCTGGCAAAGCTGTTGGGCTCGTACCGCGACTCCGTCCAGACGTACAACACCTCGGGCGGCTTCCTCAACGCCTCCCTGGAAGAGGTCAAGGCCCGTGCCACGCAGTCCCTCGACGAGGGCATCGGCGGCATCAAGATCAAAGTGGGCCTGCCCGACAGCAAGGAAGACCTGCGCCGGGTTGCCGGCATCCGCGAGCACATCGGCTGGGACGTCCCGCTCATGGTGGACGCCAACCAGCAGTGGGACCGCGCCACCGCCCTGCGCCTGGGCCGCCAGCTGGAGGAATTCAACCTTGTCTGGATCGAAGAACCGCTGGACGCCTACGATTTCGAGGGCCACGCCCACCTGGCCAATGTGCTGGATACCCCCATCGCCACCGGCGAGATGTTGGCCTCCGTTGCTGAGCACAAGGGCCTGATCAACGCCAACGGCTGCGACATCATCCAGCCGGATGCACCCCGCGTCGGCGGTATCACCCAGTTCCTGCGCCTCGCCGCCCTCGCCGATGAACGCGGGCTAGGGCTGGCCCCGCACTTCGCCATGGAGATCCACCTGCACCTGGCCGCCGCCTACCCCCGCGAGCCCTGGGTGGAGCACTTCGACTGGCTAGACCCGCTGTTCAACGAACGCCTCGAAACGAAGGACGGGCGCATGATCGTTCCGGACCGCCCGGGCCTCGGAGTGACCCTGAGTGACCAGGCCCGGGCCTGGACCACCGAGACCGTGGAGTTCGGCGCGTAACCTTGAACGCATGAGCCGGAACCTGACCGCGGACCTCGCCGCCGACCTTCGCACCCGCATCGTGGACGGCGTCATCCAGCCCGGCGACAAGCTTCCCAGCGAGAACGCGCTGATGGGCGAATTCGGCGTCAGCCGCACCGTGGTGCGCTCAGCTTTAACTCGCCTCCAGGCCGAAGGGCTTGTGGAAACCGAACGGGGGCGGGGCAGCTTCGCGCTGACCCCGCCCGACGACGGCCCTCTTCCAGTCCCGGGCAGCCGACCGGTAGCCAGCGTGGAGGACCGCCTCCATCTGCTCGAATTCCGAATGGGTGTGGAGGCCGAGGCTGCCGCCCTGGCCGCCCGCAACCACACCGAACGCCAACTCCGGGCCATTAATGCCGCCCTGGAACAGTTCACCGCCAGCCCGGACCACCCAGGCCATGCAATGAAGTTCGACTTCGAATTCCACCGGGCCATCGCAGCCGCCTCCGGAAACCCGTTCTACTCGGACTGCCTGGCGGCCCTGGGCCAGACCATGATCGCGATGCCGCGCACCCGGCTGATGACCGGCGTCGAACACTACGCGCGTGACCACTTTGACCAAGTGATCCACGAGCACCGGTCCATCGCCGCAGCCATCGCTGACGGAGATGAAACCGCCGCCGCCGCCGCGATGCGCAGCCATCTGGCAAATTCCCGACGCCGGTTTAGGGCTTCCGTGCGGCCGTCTCCGTGAGCGCAAATGGGGCCCACCTGTTGTGATGCCCTGAGGGCATCAAACAATGCCATATACGTGTTGGACGCGCATCGAATTCCCTGAATACAGTGGACCACCTCTCTGTGTTTCACACCACAGGAGTTGAACCGGGTCCACGGACGGGCCCCCACCGCAATGCCTAAGGAATTTCCCCATGCAGTCTGTAGACACCGCTGTCACGGATGTGGCCCTGGCCACGAAGAAGTTTTTCAAGCGGGTACTGCCCATCATGCTTGTCATGCTGGTGTGCAACCAGCTGAACCGGTCCAACATCGGCTACTCCCACGAACACCTCGAAGCGGACGTCGGGATCGGCGCCGCCGCCTACGGCTTCGGGGCAGGACTCTTCTTCATCGCCTACGCGATCTTTGAACTCCCCAGCAACGTCATGATGGAGAAGTACGGCGCCAAGGTGTGGCTGGCACGGATCATGGTCAGCTGGGGCATTGTCTCCTTTCTGATGGCGTTCGTGCAGAACGAAATGATGTTCTACGTGTTGCGGTTCCTGCTGGGGGCCGCCGAAGCCGGCTTCTTCCCGGCAGTAATCTTCTACTTCGCCCGGTGGGTACCGGCCGGCCAGCGCGGCAAGGCGACCGCCATCTTCATCGCGGGCTCCTCCATCGCCGCAGCACTGTCCGGGCCCATCGCCGGCATGCTGCTGAGCCTTCACGACGTCCTGGGAATCCGCGGCTGGCAGTGGCTGTTCGGCTTCGAGGGCCTGCTCTCCGTGGTGGTGGGCATCATCGTGTTCTTCCTGTTGGACGCCAAGATCCAGGACGCCAAGTGGCTCTCGGCCGGCGAAAAGTCCGCCCTGGCCAACGCCATTGATGACGAGGACGCCCAGCACGCCAGCACTTCCGGGGCGAAGATCAACCGCTGGAAGATGCTGCTCAACCCGCAGATCCTGCTGCTTTGCGGCATCTACTTCTCCGTGCAGCTCTCCATCTACGCCAACACTTTCTGGTTGCCCACCATCGTCAAGCAGATTCCCGGAACAACGGACCTGAGTGTTGGCTTCCTGTCCTCCATCCCGTGGGTGTGCGCCGTCTTCGCGATGTATTTCGCCGCCAAGTGGCAGGACAAGGCCAGGTCCAAAAAGCCGCTGCTGGTGGCCGCGTTGCTGGTCGCCGCCGTCGGAACTCTGGCAGCCGCGATCGCCACCCCGGTCCTGGCCCTCGTGTTCCTGGCCATCGCCGCCATGGGCTTCAAGAGCGCGTCGCCGCTGTTCTGGACCATCCCGCAGTCCGGGCTGCACCCCCTGGTCCTTGCTCCCGCCATCGCGATCATTAACTCGCTGGGCAACCTGGGTGGTTTTGTAGCCCCGTTCGGGTTCGGCATCATCAAGGAGACCACGGGCAGTGTTGTGCCCGGCCTGTTCGCACTTGCCGCAGCCTCCACCCTGGCGGCGGGACTCGTCTACTTCCTCAAGGAACGCCGCACCCCGGCCTCGCCTGGGAAGGAACCTGAGCAGGAGTCCCGCAACGCAACCCCCGCCGAAGGGCTTATGGAGCCGGCCACAGTCCGCTAGTAACCTGTCCTTCCACTTATCCCCGCCCCGCGGTCCAATCCCCCACGCGATTCCAGGGGAAATGACCGTGCGGCGGGGATAAGTCGTCGCGCTGCCGTTCTCTGGACGCAAAAAAGCCCCGGTCCTAAGACCGGGGCTCTTTTATTTGCGTGCGCGAGGGGGGATTTGAACCCCCACGCCCTTTCGGACACTGGCACCTGAAGCCAGCGCGTCTGCCGTTCCGCCACTCGCGCGCAACTTCTTTTCCATGAATTGCGACCGGTTTCCCGGTTCCGCACCATGTAAAAGCAGCGAGATCAAGCATAACGGACATCGGCGGCAAAACACCAATTGAGCTCGGCAGCCTGGCCTACGCGGCCGATCCAGGCATGTATCAAGGCCACGGGAGCCACCGGCAATGAACCCTTTCTGACCGCGCGCAGATCGCCCGGAACGAACTTTTCCGCAGGCCGGGCCGTTGTGGATTAAGGTCATTCACAGGCCTGCCCAGTAGTATCTGATGTAGTAGTGCCTGCCGTCGGCGGGCCTACCGATACGCAGTGATCTGTGTTGCTGGTTGAGTTCCGGAACGAAAACTGCCCCGCAGTCGGGGGGAAAGGAGGAGGACCATGGGTTTGCTGGACAAGGTCGAGCGCGGCATCGAAAAGGCCGTTCGCGGTGTCTTCTCCACTGGTTCCCGGGCGCAGGTCGAGCCGGTTGAGATCGCAAGCCGGCTCCGCCGCGAGGTGGACCACAAGGCGATCACCATTGCCGCCGGCCGGACCCTCGCCCCCAACGTTTTCGACGTCCTGCTGAGCGAGGACGATTTCAAGCGGGCGCAGGAATGGGGCACTCCGCTGGCTGAGGAACTGTGCGATGTCGTCATCAACCATGTCCGCAGTCAGGGCTACACGCTCCAGGGCTCCGTGCGGATCTCATTCCGCCGCTTCGAAGAGCTGCGAGCCGGCGATTTCGAGATCAAGTCCTCCACCGAAAAATCAAGCGGGGCACCTGCCAGCCCAGCGCCCCGGCCCAATCTCCCCGCCGCCCCCAGCCGCCAGCCCACCCGCCTGCAGCCAGTCCTGGACATCGATGGCCAGCGCTACTCGCTTAATGCCCCTTCGATCATCCTGGGCCGGTCCTCCGAGGCCGACATCCTGGTTGACGACACCGGCGTGTCCCGCCGCCACCTCGAGATCCGAACGGCGAACGGGGTTACCAGCGCCGTGGACATGGGTTCCACCAACGGCAGCTATGTTAACGGGCACAAGGTCGCAGGCAGCACCGAACTTACCGACGGCTCCACCATCACGATGGGACGGACAAAGATCATCTTCCGCTTGCTCCCCGCCACCTCTGGTGGCCGCCCATGAGCGAACTGACCATTACCGCCCTCCGCTTCGGCTTCCTGCTCCTGCTCTGGGTGCTGATTTTCAGTATCGTGTCGGCAATGCGCCGGGACCTGATGGTGGGCCGCAAGGCCGCCGTTGGAACTCCCACTGCCCGCCAGGTCCGGAAGAACCCTGAACTGGCCGATGCCCCGCCGCAGCCCGTGAAGCAGCAGGCACACCAGCTCGTGGTCACCGAAGGACCCCTCAAAGGCACCACCATCCCCTTGGCGGCCAGTCCCATCCTCCTCGGCCGGGCCCAGGAAGCCACCTTGGTGCTTGAAGACGACTACGCCTCCGGCCGTCACGCCCGGCTCTTCCCGCAGGGCAGTAGATGGTTCATAGAGGACCTGGGCTCCACCAACGGCACGTACCTGGCGGACCAGCAACTTACCCGCGCCCTGCCCGTTGAGCCTGGCGTACCTGTGAGGATCGGCAAGACGGTCATCGAATTGAGGCCATAGCCATGGCCGATCCAGAAATTCCCGCAGACGAGGCACAGCCCGCGCAGCGGCCCCTCATCATGCGTTATGCAGCCCGCTCGGACGTGGGCCGCATCCGCGCCAAGAATGACGACTCCGCCTACGTGGGCCGCCACCTTGCCGTCGTCGCTGATGGCATGGGTGGCCACGCCGGCGGTGACGTTGCCTCCGCCGCAACCGTCCTGGACATGCTGCACCTGGATCACGGGGATTACGACGGCGACGCCGGCACCGTGCTTGCGGATGAAATCCAAACAGCCAATTCCCTCCTGTCCGAGCTGGTCCACATCAATCCCAAGCTCGCCGGCATGGGAACCACCGTCACAGCCCTGCTCCTGGCCGAAGGCAAACTGCACTTCGCCCATATCGGGGACTCCCGCGCCTACCGCCTTCGCGACGGCGTTTTCGAGCAGGTAAGCGTCGACCACACGTTTGTGCAGCGGCTCATCGATGAGGGCCGGCTCCGGCCCGAGGAAGCCGAGACGCATCCGCACAAAAACGTCCTGATGCGCGTTCTCGGCGACGTCGACGCCAGCCCGGAACTCGACCTCGACACCTTGGACGTCAAGCCCGGGGAACGCTGGCTTCTCTGCTCGGACGGCCTCAACTACGTCGCCGGGCACGTAGTGGAACGGACGGTCCGGGAGACGAAGGACCTCCGCGAATGCGTCGAGACCCTCGTTAACCTGACGCTGGAAGCCGGCTCACCTGACAACGTCACCGTGGTGATGGTGGAAATAGCGGAGGAAACGCGCGACGACGTCAGTACCGCCGCCGTCGAAATCATCCCTCCCGCGTCAGTCACCGCAGTCGTCACACCCAGCGAGCCCGCCGGTGCGGCGGCGAAGCAGCCACCTGCTGCCGGGGACGCGGCCGAGCCCAAAGCGGCAGTAGCGCCCTCCTCAGGGAAATCTGACGAAGAAGAGCCTGATGCAGGAAGGGCCGACGCCGAAAACCCGGACGAAGCCAAAGCTGATGCGGGGCAGGCCGGCAAGGACGAAAGCGCCGATTCCACAGACCCGCACCTCGGCGAACATCTCTCCGCCGAAGTCCTCCGGGAGGAACTGGCCTCCCGCCCGCACGAACTTGTGGGCGCCGCAGCCTCAGCGGCAGAGTCCGGCTCCATTCCCACTATCGCCGGCCGTACGGTGGCCCGACGCGCGGCCACGGTGCTGACGCACAAAGCCGACCCGCAGTCCGTCGATGCAGATGAATCCTTCCTTCAGCCCAGGCCTCGCCGCTGGGTCACCTGGTCCATCGCGGCCTCGGTCCTGGTGGTCCTCACAGTCGGGCTCTGGCTCGGCTACGCGTGGACACAGACGCGCTACTACATCGGCGAATACGATTCCCGGGTCGCCATCTACAACGGAGTCTCCCAGCGCCTCGGCCCCATTCAGCTCTCCAGCCTTGAAGCCGTGACGGAGATCCGGATGGACTCGCTGCCGCCGTTCTCGCAGCAGCGAGTCCGCCAGACCGTCCCGGCGCGGGACCTTTACGACGCCCAGCGGATCGTTAAGAACCTTGAGCGGACGGGCACTACCTCCCCGGCGGACGAATGCCCGTCGCCGACTACCGGCGCCACAACGACCCCGCCCGCACCGGCACCCACAGAAACGGCAACGCCCGCACCGGCACCCACAGAAACGGCAACGCCCGCACCCTCTCCGTCGGAGCCGGCAGCAGCGCCGGCTCCCACGTCGCCCTCACCAAGTCCTACTGTCACCTGCGAGGGCACCCCATGAGCCAGCTAAGTACTATCCCCAAACCCAGGCGGAACGTCGAACTGCTGTTGTTGTTGCTTGCCCTGTCGGTGGGAATCGGCGCCAACATGTTGGTCGGTGTGGATCAGGAAAAGGCGTTTGATACCGATTTCTGGTTCCAGTCCAGCCTGCTCGCCGTCGCTGCACTGGCATTCCATGTGGTCCTGCGGATCCGGGCGAAATATGCCGATCCGGTGATACTTCCTCTTGTTGTAGCGCTAAACGGTCTCGGCCTCGCTATGATCCACCGACTGGACGGGCCCGGCGACGACACCGGCAACGACCAGCTCCGCTGGACATTGGTCGCTATGGCCGTGGCGATCGCCGTCATTTGGTTCCTCAAGGACCACCGGGTCCTCCGACGCTTCACTTATATTTCCCTGGCAGCCAGCGCACTCTTGCTCGTCTTGCCGCTGGTACCGGGAATCACAGCCGGCGAAATCCTGGGCGCCCGTGTGTGGATCAGACTCGGTCCATGGACCTTTCAGCCGGGCGAAATTGCCAAGATTACGCTTGCCATCTTCTTCGCAGGTTACCTTTCGTCAAACAGGGACCTGATCCTGCTGGCGGGGCGGAAGATCGGCCCGCTGCAGTTCCCTCGGTTCAAGGACATGGGGCCGATGATCACCGCCTGGCTGGTGAGCATCGGCGTGCTCATCTTCCAGCGGGACCTTGGTTCCTCTGTCCTGTTCTTCGGCCTGTTCATCGTGATGATCTACGTGGCCACCAGCCGGATCAGCTGGGTAGTGATCGGCGTAGCACTCATCCTGGGCGGCGGCTTTGTGGCTTCGAAGGTGTTCTCCCACGTTGGCCTGCGCATTGATGGCTGGCTCAACGCCTTCACCGACGAGGTCTATGGACGGCAGTTCGGCGGCAGCTTCCAGATTGTTGAAGGCCTCTTTGGCATGGCCAACGGTGGCCTCGTAGGGACGGGTCTCGGACAGGGCAGGCCCAACCTCGTGCCCTTTTCCAACAGCGACATGATCATCGCCTCGTTCGGTGAAGAGCTCGGACTCATCGGGCTGTTCGCCATCGTCATGATGTTCCTGCTGCTCTTCACGCGCGGCTTCCGGGCTGCCCTGGGCACCCGCGACGCCTTCGGTAAGCTCCTCGCCTGCGGCCTGTCGTTTGCCATCGCGCTGCAGTGCTTTGTGGTGATAGGCGGCGTCACGCGCCTCATTCCGCTGACCGGCCTGACCACACCCTTCCTGGCAGCAGGCGGTTCCTCATTGCTCGCCAACTGGATCATCGTGGGCCTGTTGCTCATGATTTCGCACACGGCAAGGGGGCCAGTGGACACTACCCCGCTGCCGCCTGCCAAGGGCGCAGAGTCCAACGGCATTGACACACCAACCGAGGCGGTGAAGCACCTGTGAACCAGGCAATACGAAACTCATGGGTCGCCGCGATCGCGATGTTCGCACTGATTTTCGGTGCTCTGAGCTACGTGCAAGTGATCGGGGCGGACGACCTCAAGGCCAACGCCTGGAACAAGCGCGCCATCCTGCAGGACTACTGCAATGACCGGGGTGCCATCATTGTGGGCGGCACGCCGATAGCCGAGTCGGTTGAAGGCTCGGAGACGTGCAAGTTCCAGCGCACCTATTCCCAGCCCGAACTCTATGCAGGCATCACCGGCTATTTCTCTCAAAACTATGGAGCCACAGGGCTGGAAATTGCGATGAATGACCAGCTGGCCGGCAGCTCCGACCAGCAGTTCCTGGACCGGATAGGCCAGCTGTTCCTCGGAAACCAGCCCAAGGGCGCCTCGGTGGAGCTGACCATCGATCCTCGGATCCAACAACTCGCTTACGACCTGATCCCGGACGGACAGCGCGGTTCCATTGTGGTGACCAACCCCAAGACCGGTGCCATCCTGGCCATGGTGTCGAAGCCCTCCTACAACCCCAACCTCATCGCCACCCAGGACCCCACTGCTGAGAGCACGAATATCAACGAGCTCGTCAAGGTCCCCGGCATCAACCTGAACCAGTCGGTCAGCGGCCCGACCGGCGAGCTCCTAGCCCCCGGCTCTGTGTTCAAGCTCGTTGACACCGCCGCGGCGCTGAATTCGGGCAAGTACAACAAGGACAGCCAGCTACCCAACCCTGCCGAGATGCCCTTCACCGGCATCTCGTACAAGCTCCCCAACTATGCCGGGGGCAACTGCTACACCAGGGACACGGCTTCCTTCGCCTTCGCCCTGCAGCAGTCATGCAACACGCCCTTCGCCAGCATCGCCCTGGATCTGGGGCGCGACGCCATCGCCGAACAGGCGAAGAAGTTCGGGTTTGGCGAGAGTCTGGGGGACCAGCTGAAACTTGATTACGCTCTGCAGGGCTTCCCCGATAACTTGGACGAACCGGGGCTGGCCCAGTCCGCTATCGGCCAAAAAGATGTCCGGGCAACGCCGCTCCAGATTGCGCTGATGACGGCGGCAATAGCGAACGATGGCGTCCAGATGAGCCCAAACCTGGTCAAGACCCTTCGCTCACCGGACCTCCGCGTCCTGGAAGAACCCCAGCCGACGCCTCTGCGCACGTCAACCACGCCCGACATCGCCAACCAGATCACCGAATGGATGACCAGTGCGGTGAGCGAGGGCATCGCCCGCGGCGCGGCCGTTCCCGGCGTTCAGGTGGCCGGCAAGACAGGTACGGCGGAATTGGGCAATGGCCTGAACAACTCCTGGTTCACGGGCTTTGCCCCCGCGAACAACCCGCAGGTGGGTGTCACGATCGTCATGGAAGGCGTAGACATCACCACCGGCGCACAGCTAACCAGTCCGAACGCGAAGAAGATTTTTGAGGCGGTGTTGAATAAGTGAGGCCTACAACAGGAATCACCCTCGGCGGCAGATTCCAGCTGACCACGCGGATTGCGATCGGCGGCATGGGAGAGGTTTGGAAAGCCAAGGACCAGGTCCTGGGCCGGATCGTCGCCATCAAGGTGCTCAAGGAGGAATACACCGGTGACCCCGGCTTCCTGCAGAGGTTCCGTGCCGAGGCACGCCACACCGCGCTCCTGAACCACGTGGGCATCGCAAATGTCTTTGACTACGGCGAGGAAGAGGGCTCCGCCTACCTCGTGATGGAACTCGTCCCGGGCCAGCCGCTGAGCAGCATCATCGAGCACGAGCAGGTGCTGTCCCCGGACCGGACCCTGTCCATGATCGCGCAGACCGCCCGGGCTTTGTCCGTCGCCCACGCCCAGGGACTGGTCCACCGCGACATCAAGCCGGGCAACCTGCTGATCACTCCCGACGGCCGGGTCAAGGTCACCGATTTCGGCATTGCCCGCCTGGCCGACCAGGTCCCGCTGACGCAGACCGGGCAGGTGATGGGCACGGCCCAGTACCTCGCCCCGGAGCAGGCAACAGGCCAGACCGCCACTGGTGCCTCGGACATCTATTCGCTCGGAGTGATCGGCTACGAGTGCCTTACCGGGCACCGGCCGTTCTCCGGCGAATCCCAGATCGCCATTGCCCTTGCGCAGGTCAACGATGCCCCGCCGCCGCTGCCCGATACGCTGCCCAAACCCGTCCGTGCCCTCCTGATGTCCATGTTGGCCAAGGATCCCAAGAACCGGCCGGCCAACGCCATCAAGCTGTCCGAGGCCGCCGAGGCTATCCGCAACGGCGACATCAGCGCCGCACACGCCGCCGTCCCCGGAATGCTGTTGTTCGAAGCTGCCACCGGCCCGATCACGGCCCCGGTGAATGTTGCCACCGCGCCCACGGGCATCATCGGCGGGCAGAAGGACAGCTCCATCACGTCCACGTCCGCACTGCCGGTACTGGGTGCCGCTGCCGCAGGTGCGGCAGGCGGCGCCGCAGCGGGCGCTGCTGCTGCCAACGCCGCCGGCACCGGCACCGGCGCCGCCAGTACGCTGTCGCGGGCCGATGCGCTTGCTGCAGAACGCTCCTGGGTCCAGGAAGAGGAGACATACGACGACGAACCTGCCGACGAGCCCCAGCGCCGGGGCCGGAGCCCTTGGACTTGGCCCCTGATCGCCCTGATCCTGCTGGTGCTCTTCGCGCTGGTCGGTTTCTTCCTGTCCCAGCAAGGCATCCTGTTCCCTCCGAGCAATCCCACCAGCTCTGCGCCCAGCACGACATCGAGCAGCCCAAGTCCGACAACAACGTCCGCAACGCCCACTCCCACGTTGACGACGCCACCGCCAACGCCCACGCCCACCCCGACGCCCGAAACCGTAAACATCATTTCCGCGGCTTACCTGGGCAAGGATTACCGCCAGGTCCAGTCCTCCTTGGAAGCGTTGGGCCTCTCGGTGACCGTCCTTCCGCAGCAGAGTGCTGAGACGGCCGGAACGGTACTGGAAATCAACCCGACCGGAACCGTTCCCAAGGGCACGGCTGTCACCGTCATCTACGCCGTACCGCTCCCGACGGCCACTCCGGTTCCAACCACGACGCCGAAGGCCACCGCCAGCGAGACCGCCCTGCCCGACTGCACCACCGGCCAGCTGCCGGGCGTGCCCGCCACCTGCAAGCCGTAGCCTCCGGGACGCCCAGTGACTGACACGCCCCGTACGCCGTCGCACCGTGAGGACAGCCTCCCGGTGGATAACCAGCGTGTCCTGAGCGGCCGCTACGAACTCGGCGGGCTGATCGGGCGCGGCGGAATGGCGGACGTTCACCGGGGGGTGGACACCAGGCTGGGCCGGACCGTTGCCATCAAGCTGCTCCGCCCAGACATGGCCAGGGATCCGCAGTTCCAGGCACGGTTCAAGCGCGAGGCGCAGGCCGTCGCCGCATTGAACCACCCCTCCATCGTTGCCATCTACGACACCGGCGAGCACACGGTTCCGGACGGAACGGAAGACAACATCCGCGTTCCGTACATCGTGATGGAGTTTGTGGAAGGCAAGACCATCCGCGACCTCATCAGGGCCAAGGAAGTCAGCATCGACCAGGCCATCGAGTTCGCCTTGGGCGTGCTCGCGGCACTGGAGTACAGCCACAAGGCCGGCATTGTCCACCGGGACATCAAACCGGCCAACGTGATGTGGTGCGAGGGTACCAACTCCGTCAAGGTGATGGACTTCGGCATCGCCCGGGCTATCGCCGATTCGTCGGCCACCATGACCCAGACCCAGGCCGTAGTGGGCACGGCGCAGTACCTTTCGCCGGAACAGGCCCGTGGTGAAACCGTGGACGCCCGCAGCGACCTATATTCCGCCGGCTGCCTGCTGTATGAAATGCTCACGGGACGCCCGCCCTTCATTGGGGACAGTCCGGTTTCAGTCGCCTACCAGCACGTCCGGGAGATCCCGGAACCTGCGAGCAGCGTTAATCCCGAGGTGTCGCCGGCGCTGGACAGCGTCCTGGCCAAGGCCCTGCTCAAGAACAGGGCTGACCGGTTCCAGGACGCGGCGGCATTCCGGCGCGCCCTTCGCGCCGCCCGGGCCGGGGTGCCGGTTCCGGACGTTGCGGCAACTGAGGCGCCGACGGATCCGAACGACCACGTTCCGACGCCGGAACGTACGCCCGCCACCGAGGCCTTCGCTTTCACTGGTGCCAGTTTCCTCGACGACGCCCCCACCGGCCGGCTGCGGGCCACGTCCAACAACCACTCCAACGGGAACTCCCTGGCCGCCGGAGCCGCCGGAGCGGCCACAGCCTACGAGCCGCCGGACGCGGATGAGCTTCCTCTCGGCCTCCCGCCGGAACGGGAGCGGAGCCCGCGGCAGAAGTCCCGTCGTCGTGCCTGGATAGTCACCCTGGTGATCTTCACACTGCTGGTCCTGGCTGGCGGCGGCCTGTGGCTCTACAACACGGTCAACAGGCCCGCCCCAGCAGCTCCCAAGGTGGAGATCCCCGCAGTGGCCGCCATGACCGAGTCCGCTGCCCTGCAGGAGCTCTACGGCGCCAACCTGCGCCCACAGATCAAACGAGCCCAGCACGATACCGTTCCCAAAGGGACAGCGATCGGAACGGACCCGGCAGCCGGAACATCGCTTGATCCCAATTCCGAAGTAATCCTGAACATCTCCGATGGCCCCAGCGCGGTCAAGGTACCGGAGAACTTGCCCGGGAAGACTGAGGCAGCAGCCCGGGACGTCCTGCGCCAAAGCGGCCTGGTGGGCGCCCCGACCACCACTATGGCCAACAGCGCCACCGTACCGGCCGGCATTGTGATCACCACCAGCCCCGCCCCCGGACAATCGGTGGCCGTCGGCAGCACCGTGGAGATTGTGGTCTCCACCGGGAAGGTGGCCATGCCGGAACTGCGCGGCCGTACCCGTGCCGAGGCTGAAACTGCCTTGAAGGAACTGGGCCTTGTTCCGAACGTGCAGGAAGTGGAAAACTCCCAGGTGGAGGCTGGCCGGGTGACGGACCAGAGCGATCCCGTCAACGCCGCTGTCGAACAGGGGAAGACCATCAACATCGTGGTGGCCAAGGAGCCGCCACCGCCGGTAACCCCCACACCGACGCCGACTCCCACCCCGTCAGCCACCAAAAAAGGCTGACCCCGCGTCCTTCATGGAACGCGGGGCCAGATGTGCCAGTCCGGATGCACTGCGCCGGTCAGCAGCGCCTATTGGTCAGTGCTGGATGAGCGGACTCAGTTTGGCGGCCCGGGATGCGGCACCGGCCATGCCCAGCGATTCGAGCCAGTTGCCCAACATCTGGTAGCCGCCCTCCGTCAGCACGGACTCCGGGTGGAACTGCACGCCGCACAGCGGCGCCGTACGGTGTTGCAGGCCCATAACCACGCCGGTCGAAGTTTCCGCGGTGATCTCCAGGACGTCCGGGATGGTGTCGCGGACGGCTGCCAGCGAGTGATACCGGGTGGCGGTCACGGGGGAGGGGAGCCCTTCGAAAACACTCGTTCCGTGGTGCTCCACCAAAGAGGTCTTGCCGTGCATCAGCTCAGGGGCATGGGTCACTTTGCCGCCGTAGGCCTCGGCCAAAGCCTGGTGGCCCAGGCAGACGCCGAACATGGGCTTGTTGTTGTCCCCGCACCACTTGATCAGTTCGATGCAGACTCCGGCTTCCGCCGGGTTGCCTGGGCCGGGCGATATGAGGACACCGTCGCGCGTTCCTGCCATTTCGATGGCTTCTGCCAGCGTGACATCGTCGTTGCGCACCACGGTGGTCTCGGCGCCGAGCTCCTGGAGGTATCCCACCAGGGTGTATACAAAGCTGTCGTAGTTGTCTACGACCAGGATCTTGGTTGTGGTCATGGCTGGGTTGCAGAACCAATCGTTGAGTCGGTGAATGGGGTGAAAGTGGACATCCAGGGGAACAGGAACTGGGCCATCAGGACCAGGGCGGCGAAGACAAGCAGCACCGAAGTGGCTATCCGCAGCCACAGGGGGCCCGGCAGGTGCCGGAAAATCCAGGCGTACATGATCAGCCCACTCCGATCGCGGCGGCCACCTGGGCCGCTATCTCAGCCGGGGGGCCCGCCGAGGCAGGTCGCCAGCTGTCCAGGAGCGCATAGGCGATAATGCGTTCCTGGGAGCCGAAGCGCGGGTTGCAGCTTGTCATGGTGAGGAAGCTTTCGGTGGGTGTGAGGCCGGGCCTGGTGGGCACCGGTTCCAGCACATCGGTCCGGGATGGCAGCACAATCTGGTTGTTGCGGTAGACATACACGTAGTAGCCATCCTTGGTCTGGACGTAGATTTTGTCGCCCGGTACCAGGGTGTGGATGCTGTCCAGGACTGCGCCGTGTGTCTGCCGGTGGCCGGCCACCGCAAAATTCCCGACGGCGCCGGGCATCGCGGTGTTGCTGTAGTGGCCCAGCCCCAGGGTATCCAGCACATCACCGGTAGTGCCTTGGACAATGGGCCGGGTGTAGTTCGCACCGAAGCGCGGAATGTACATGATGCCGATGGTTCCGGCGTGTCCGGGGGCCGCAGAGACCACGGGTGCTCCGTAGTCCACGGCGCCGGGTGCGGAGGGAGAACTGGTGGGCGCACCCGCGCCGATATCCTGTGCGAATTCCTTGATGATGGCGCTCTGCCTGGCGTCCGATTCAACGTTGGTCCACCACAGCTGCCAGCCCACAAAAAGCAGCAAGATAATGCCCGCCGTGATGAGCAGCTCGCCCAGCACCTGGACAGTCCCACGCAGAATTACGACGCCGGGCCCCGGCGCAGTGCCGGTCCTCGCCTTCTCCTGCAATACCACGCGTTCTCCTCCGGGCGGTCACCACGGGCGCTGGTTGGCCCTGAACTACGGCTAGAATTGGCTGCTAGTAAGAATCCAGATTTGACCAAGATCGCGCAGACCGCTGGCAATTTCCTTCTTGCAGGATATCAAGCCCGGGTCGCCGAGCTTGCCTCAGCCGCAAGGAGAGCACGTGCCCGAGTCCAAGCCACGCAAGAAGACTTCCACCCCGGCCCAGGCGGCTTCGTCCACGCAGGCGTACAAGCCGAACCCCGTGTGGTTCAAGCCTGTCATGTTCGGCCTCATGATCATCGGGCTGCTCTGGATCATCACGTTCTATATCAGCGAAGGCCAGCTTCCTGTCAAGGCCTGGGAATCATGGAACATCGTCGCCGGGTTCGGCATCGCCATCGTTGGCTTCCTGATGACCACCCGCTGGCGTTCGTAGCGTCCGGAGTATGATCCCCGGCCCTGGCGGCACCGTTCTTGGCGACGACGGACTCTTCCGTCCGCCCTGGGCCGCCGTTGATCCCCTCCTCCGGGAGTACTACGACACCGAGTGGGGCCTGCCGGTCCGGGACGAACAGGGCCTCTACGAACGCATCAGCCTGGAGGGATTCCAAGCCGGCCTGTCATGGGCCACTATCCTGCGGAAACGCCCGGCTTTCCGCGCCGCGTTCCACCACTTCGACCCGGATATCGTAGCCACTTTCACTGAAGACGATGTGGAGCGGCTGCTGCAGGACCCCGGGATTATCCGGAACCGGCTCAAAATCCGGGCCGCCATCACGAACGCCAAGGCGGTCATCGCCCTGCGCAGCGAAGGCGGGCTCGTGAACTTCGTCTGGAGCTTCCAGCCCCCCGAGACGCCGCAGCCGCTCACACACTCCGATATCCCCACCCAGTCCCCGGAATCGGTTGCGCTCTCCAAGGCGCTCCGCAAGAAGGGCTTCTCCTTCGTGGGGCCCACTACGATGTACGCGCTGATGGAGGCGATCGGGATGGTGGACACGCACCTGCTGGACAGCCACCGCCGAGGATCATCCGGGGTATGGCCGGATGCCAGCGAATAAGTCCGTGCCCCCGAGTTCTCCCCAGCTGTTCCTAAAGTTATCCACAATGTGAATAACTGACGCCCGGCGATTTGCCGAAAGGGCCCGCAGATGCCCTCAATCAAGACTTATGCGAACAGTGCCTTTGGCGAGGCAGTTATTAACAGTGTGGATTAGCTGTGGATAAGACTCGGCTCTTCCCACAGACGAGGCGGGACACCGTGGCCGCAGCAAGTCCCGCTTCCGCGCTGGAACCCTTACTCCTGGCGGCGTACCGGATGATGGCTAGTTATGGAGACCCGGTTGAACGCGTTCATGGTGATCGCCAGCCAGCTGACCGCTGAGAACTCATCCGCAGTGAGGTGTCGCCGGGCATAGCCTTCCTCTACCTCCCGTGAGCGCGGATCGGGGAGTTCAGTGATGCTCTCGGCCAGCGCCAGCGCAGCACGCTCCCGGTCTGTGAACAGGGCCGTGTCCCGCCACGCGGGAAGTACCGCAAGCCGTTGGGGGGATTCGCCGTTTTCAACGGCATCGCCGACGTGCATGTCCAGGCAGAACGCGCAACCGTTGATCTGAGAAATGCGCACGTACATCAGTTCAATGATCGTTTCATCCACTCCGGCGGTGGCCGCTGCCTCGCGTGCCTTGAGTCCCAGGCCGTTCAGCGATCGCCACATGGCCGGGTGCTGCTTGTCTAGGAAGATGTTTCCGGTGTTGCGGCCCATGGGCCCTCCTGATTCTGGGTTGCGTCGGCGGCGGGGCTTGCCGGTGCGCCGATCCGCGTGGTTATCCACTTGCTAACACACGACTACCCACAACTTATCCACAGATGTGGACAACATGCATGAGTACACACGGTTTTTTCCCCGCAGAGGCTACGCAGAGCCTCGCGTCGACCATGAACTACACGCCTGTGAGTTATTAACACTGTGAATAACCATGTTGAAATCCGGCCGAGATAGCTTGCTCAGCGCCTCTCCGGCTCCGTAAAGCCAGCGATATCCACAGCTGCAGCCCCAAAGTGCGTGATTGTCCACTTAACCACAGGGACATCCCCAGCAGTTATCCACAACTGTGGACGTACGCCTCCCCTTGCGTACCAGCCAGTGCGCCGTTGCGGGCTTCTGGCAGAATCCGGCCTGGAACTACAGCCATGTAAGTTACCAACAATGTGGATAAACCCTGTGGAAAACTTCGGTCGGCATTCCAGACACAAAAAGACCCCGGTGTCCAAGGGACACCGGGGTCTTCGGTAAGAGCGGCTACAGCGCCAAAATCAGCCCGCCGTGACGCGGACCCAGCTCACGAGAATCAGCAGCCCAAAAACGGCCACCAGGCCAGCTGCCTGGAGCAGGCCCTGACGCGGGCCGCGCGGCGTGTACGCTACCACTGCAGCGCACAACGCCCCGGTGATGAGGCCGCCCAAGTGGGCCTGCCAGGCGATCTGGGGGATCAGGAAGCCGATGACGCCGTTGATGGCTATCAGCACCCATAGCTGGCGCGTTTCCCCGCCCCGATGCCGCTGGACCAGCAGCATCGCCCCGAAGAGTCCGAAAATGGCACCGGATGCCCCGACCACTCCTGCGAGCTGCTGGCCTGGGACCAGCAGCGGGTTCAGGAGCAGATAGCCCACCGAACCGCCGACGGCAGAGATCAGGTAAACCGCCAGAAAGCGGACCCTGCCCAGAAGCGGCTCGAGGGCCTGCCCGAAAATCCACAGCGTATACATGTTCAGCACGATGTGGAGGACTGAATCAGGAGAGTGCAGGAACGCGGCCGTCAGCATGCGCCAGGGCTCAAACGCGCCGTAGGCGGGCGTCGCGAACACATTGTTGTACGCGAACTGTTCGTATACGGCGCCGCCGGGCACTATCCACTGCAGGACGTACATCAGCGCACAGACGGCGATAATTCCGTACGTGACGATGGGCTTGCCGGTTGTCACCGTACCGCCGTAGACGGTCCTGACGGCCGGCGTCGAACGTGCTGTTTCGTTGACGCAGTCAACACATTGGAACCCGACGGCGGCCGCGCGCTGGCAGTCAGGGCACGCGGGGCGCCCGCAGCGCTGGCACCGCACATAGGAGGGCCGGTCCGGGTGCCGGGGGCAGACCGGAACTTGCGCTGACGGCTCCGCCGCCGGGATTCCGTAACTCATTGGTGCTTGTTAGAGCTGTTCGATGTCAATGCTGTTGATGGTGACGTCCTCGACCGGGCGGTCGCCCATGCCGGTGCGGACACCCTCGATGGCGTCGACGACCTTCTTGGAGTCCTCGTCAGCCACCTCGCCGAAGATGCTGTGCTTACCCTGCAGCCAGTCGGTGGGGATCGTGGTGATGAAGAACTGGGAGCCGTTGGTGCCCTTGCCCATCTGGATGCCTGCGTTGGCCATGGCCAGCTTGTAGGGCTGGTTGAAGCTGAGCTCGGGGTGGATTTCGTCGTCGAACTTGTAGCCGGGTCCGCCCACGCCACGGCCCAGGGGATCGCCGGCCTGGATCATGAAATCCTTGATGATGCGGTGGAAGATGGTGCCGTTGTACAGCGGAGTACCGGTCTTGTCCTCACCGGTTTCCGGGTGGGTCCAGGCCTGCTCGCCCGTGGCGAGGCCGATGAAGTTCTTGACCGTCTTGGGGGCGTGGTTCCCGAAGAGGTTCACGACGATGTCGCCGAGGCTGGTGTGGATGGTTGCTTTTGCGGTTGCGATGGCAGTCATACCGCTTATTCTTTCACGGCCCGCCAAAGCGGCACGGGTGTGGACGGCAGTTCCGCGCTGGGTGAAATCAGCCTGAATTCCGGGCCAAGAATAGCCGGTGAAGGTCAATCCACGTAGGCTAACAACAGAACCGTCACATTAATCGGGAGGTAGTTGTGAAGAAATCGGATCGTATTGCCCGTGACCTTGAGCAGTCAGTCAACAGCGCGGTAGAGAACGCCAAGGACTGGGCAGCCCCCCGCGTGGAAGCAGCAGTGGACTGGGCCGTTCCCCGCCTGCAGCATGGCCTGGATACCGCATCTCCCAAGATCCAGGAAGGGCTTAAGACAGCCGCCCACAACCTTGCCGACGGCGTAGCAACAGTAACGCCGCGGATCCAGGACGGGCTCGCCCACCTGGCCCCAAAGATCCACGATGCTGTTGAAGGCACCACTCCGCGCCTTCACGAAGCGCTGGACAAAGCCACACCCGTGATCCTGAACGCCCGCGACCGCGTAGTGGTGGAGTACCTGCCACGCCTCTCGGACCAGATCGGCCAGGCGTCCGAAGCTGTTCACCGCACGCTGGAGAATGCTCCGTTGCACGTGGACGCCGTAGCCCAGCGGCTTGCCGATTCCGGAGTTGTGCACTCCATCCAGGAGCAGGCCCACACGGCAGGGACCCAGCTCAAGGCAGCCGCGCATGAAGCCGGCAAGGTGGTAGGCGTGCAGATCGCCCAGCCTGAGAAGCCCAAGAAACGCGGTTGGCTGGTCTTCGGCATCATCGCCGCCGCCGTGGCCGCTGGTGTTGCCGCGTGGAAGGCTTCCAAGCCGGTTGAAGATCCGTGGAAAACCCCTTCTCCGGTGACGCCCACTCCCGCCCCGGTACCCGCCACCACGGTCAACGACCTCAAGGAAACCGCAGCCGACGCCGTCAGCAATGTGGCAGCCGCTGCTGCCTCAGCTGCAGGAGCCGTTGCGGAAAAGGCCAAGGATGTCGCGGAAGATGCCAAGGAGGCTGCTGAAGATGCAGCCGACAAAGCCAAGCACGTCGCCGAGGACGCCAAGGACGCGGCCGCGAAGGCAACAACCGATGCCAAGACCGCGATGAAGAACATCGCCTCCAACATGAACGGATCCGCGGACAAGGACACCGTCTAGCAGTTCCAGGCGCTTTGCGCCGTCAGCTGAAGGGGTCCCGCCTGGTGCGGGGCCCCTTCAGTGTTTTCCCAGTGTTTGTCCGGACTTGAGCCGGCAGCCCGGGGGGCCGGTCACCGATCGATGCTAAATTTGAACTGATGTCAGCCGATAAATCCTCTGGGGATGCCTTGAACGACGCAGCACAGCTGCCCCGCGTGTCCATTGTCATTCCGGCTTACAACGAGGAAAGTGTGATCCGGCAGTGCCTCATCGCTGCCGTCTACCAATCGGTTCCGGCGCACGAGATCATCGTGGTGGACAACCTCTCCACAGACCGGACCGCGGCAATCGTGCAGCAGATGCAGCTGGAGTATCCGGAAAGCCCCATCATCCTGCTGAGCCAAGACCGCGACCAGGGGCTGATTCCCACCCGCAACTTTGGCCTGGACCATGCAACCGGCGACATTCTGGGCCGGATCGACGCCGACTCCGTCGTGGAACCGGACTGGGTGGAGCAGGTCCAGAAGGCATTCCAGGACCCTTCAGTCCAAGCGGCCACGGGACCGGTGGTCTACTACGACATGCCAATGCGCCGGTTCGGCCTCAAAGCCGACGACAAAATGCGCCAGCTCATGCTTAAGCTCGCCAAGCACCAATACCATTTTCTCTTTGGCTCAAACATGGCCCTGCGTGCCTCGGCGTGGGAAACCATTCGGTCCGAGACCTGCCGTGATGAGAAGGATGAGATGCATGAGGACATCGATCTGTCCCTGCATCTTGCCGACCACGAACTCAAAGTGCAGTACTGGCCGCAGATGGTGTCCGGAATGTCTGCCCGCCGGCTGGAAGATTCGCCCCGCGACTACCGCTACTACGTGACACGCTTCGACCGGACGTACAAGGCCCACAACGTGAAGAAAATGGCTCTCAAGGCCCCGATGGTGGTCTTCTTCTCCGTTTACTTCCCAGCGAAGCTGCTGCGGGCCATCCACACCGTCAACACGGCTCAGCCGGTCCGCCGCGGCGGCCAGTAAGCACCTTCGGTACGGTCCTTACGGTCAGTCCGTTCCGAGCTCCGCGAGGCGGTCCGACGGCGGTTCGCCGTCCCGCGTGCCGTCCTCTGAATCCAGGCGCCGCCGTCGGGCGTTTCCGGACCGTTGTCCCAGGACGACGACGGCGAGTCCCACCAGGATCAGGGCCAACCCTGCGTAGGTTCCGGCCGGGAGGGTTTCGTCCAGGAAGACGGCCGCCAGCACCGCAGCGCCGGGGATTTCCAGCAGGATGATCATCGAGACCAGCAACGGGCTCATCGTTGCCAGCAGGTGGTTGAAGGCTGTGTGGCCCACCAATTGCGCACACACGGTGATGGCGATAATCCCCAGCCAGCCGCCGGCGTCGAACCCTGTCAGGGGTTGTCCGCTGAACAGGGCGAGGACGGCCACCAGTGCGGCGCACATGCCGTAGCAGAGCGTCGTGTACGTCCCTGTGGTCATGCTTTGCCGCGCCTTGCCGCCCGCCAGCGTGTACAGCCCGGCCAGGGCCCCGCCGGCCACCGCCAGCAGGTCGCCCAAGAGCGCCTCGGGGGAGCTGCCCATATCAAAACCCGTGATGGCAACGACGCCGCCGAAAGCTATGCCCAGGCCGGCCAGGACGGGCCAGCGGTGTTTAGTGCCACGAAATAGCTGGAAGACAGCAATCCAACCGGATTGAAGGCACACGAGGGCAGTCGCGGCGGCCACGGAGGTCAGCTGCAGTGAGGTGATGAAGCACGCGAAGTGCAGGGCCAGGGCGACGGCGGCAAGCAGCGACCAGTGGAACTCCCGGCCGGAAATGGCCCCGAACTGCCGAGGTTCGCGCACGAGGGTGGGTGTGGCCATCACCACCGCGCCTATGGCATTGCGCCAGAACGCAATGGCCAGGGCGCTGACAGTGGTGGCACCGAGGGTGGCCGCGATCAGCGGACCGGACGAGGCAACGCCCAGCACGCCGAGTGCCGCGATGAAGAAGTTCACTGTCCAACCCTACTTTTTCGAGTTAACCAAAAAGTCCCGGACAGCGTTTCCGCTGTCCGGGACTTTCCATATGGTGGAGGCACGGGGACTCGAACCCCGAACCCCCTGCTTGCAAAGCAGGTGCGCTACCAATTGCGCCATGCCCCCATAAGAAGCAACCCGTCAATCATACCCTAGAACCTGGGAGCCTCTTGCCAGCTCCCGGTCCGGGAATCCGTGCTAATCAACCGTATCGGTTGATTCGCTCCAGACCGTTTTCCGGGCCTCGGATTCCTGTGCTTTCCGGTAGAGCAGGACGCCTGCGATCGCAGCTGCAAGAACCAGCAACTTCTTCACATGCACCCCGTTCCGACTCAGTCCACCAACCGGAGGACTGAACCTTTCCTGAAACCTGCACAGGTTCCGTGGGCGTACCAGGACTTGAACCTGGGACCTCTTCGTTATCAGCGAAGCGCTCTAACCGCCTGAGCTATACGCCCCGATGCCTCATCGGGCCGAGATATGACTGTACAGCACATCCCGGCCCGATCTCAAATCGAGGCATTCCGCGGGAAAAACCCGCCGGAATTATGGGTTTTTCAGTCGTCCGTGAGGGTAACGCCGATACCGCCCACCAGGGTGGCGGAGATGTTGTACAGCACTGCAGACAACATGGACAACGCGGTCAGCAGGACCACGTTCACTACGGCGATGATGGTGGCAAAGGAGGCCACCTGCCCCAGCGACGCAACCTTCTTCAATTCGAAGCCCCCGCCTTCGGACCCGGCGAGGGTGCCCAGGAGACTGTCCACTTGGTCGAAGATGCCGGTCAGGTCCAGGACTGTCCAGAGCACGATGGCCGCAACGACCGTAACGATTCCCAAGGCCACAGACAGCAGGAACGCCATTTTCAGGACGGACCAGGGATCAACTTTGCTGACCAGCAGGCGCGCACGCCTGACCTTGGCTTTGGGGGCCGGCTTTACCAGTCCCGGACCGCCAGGCGCGGGTCGCTGCCCTGCCGTGGCGGGACGCTGAGCCGGGCGCTGGCCCTGTCCAGGCTGGCCCTGTCCAGGCTGGGCCTGCCCGGGCTGGGCCTGCGGACGCTGGCCTGCTGCCGCGGGGCGCTGGCCGGGCAGGCCTGCCGGAGCCGCCGGGCGCTGCTGGGGACGAACGGGGGCGTTCACTCGGGGGGCAGCCGCGGGCTGCCCCGTTCCGCCGGGAACATTGCTGTTCTGCTTGGGATATGAGTCGGGATTACTCACTCGTTACCTCCGGTGTAGTCTTCGTTCGGCTCAGCGTCGCCGGAGGCGTCCTCTGACTCAACGGCCGGTGCTGTCTCTGCCACTGCTGCTGACCCTGCGGACCCCTCGGGGGATCCGTCCTCTTCAGCCAACGTTACGTCATCCTCCAAGGATTCATCGCCCTCAAGACCGCGTTCGCTGTTCCGGGCCACTTCGATGATGCGGTCATTCTTGTCAGGTTTGGCGAAGATCACGCCCATGGTGTCGCGGCCCTTGGCAGGGACGCCAGCCACGGAGGAACGGACCACCTTGCCGCCTTCCATGACTACCAGGACTTCGTCTTCCTCCTGGACAATCAGGGCTCCCACGAGGTCACCGCGTTCCTCGGCCAGCTTGGCAACCTTGATTCCCAGGCCGCCGCGGCCTTGGAGCCTGTATTCCTCCACGGCGGTGCGCTTGGCGTAGCCGCCCTCGGTGACGATGAACACAAAGGAGCCGTCCGTGACCACGTTGGCGGCCAGCAGTTCGTCTTCCTCACGGAACTTCATGCCGGTGACGCCGGACGTGGCACGCCCCATCGGCCGCAGTGCGTCATCGGTGGCCGTGAACCGGATGGACTGGCCCTTGCGTGAGACGAGCAGGAGGTCGTCCGATTCGGAGACCAGCTGGGCGGACACCAGTTCGTCCTCGTCCCGGAGGTTGATGGCAATGACGCCGGCGGAACGGTTGGTGTCGTAATCCTCCAGCCGGGTCTTCTTGACCAGTCCGCGTTTGGTGGCGAGGACCAGGTAGGGCGCGTGCTGGTAGTCCTTGAGGTCCAGTACCTGGGCGATGTGTTCGTCCGGCTGGAAAGCCATCAGGTTGGCGACGTGCTGGCCCTTGGCATCGCGGCCCGCCTCCACCAGTTCGTAAGCCTTGGCCCGGTAAACCCTGCCGAGGTTGGTGAAGAACAGCAGCCAGTGGTGCGTGGTGGTTACAAAGAAGTGCTCCACCACGTCATCGCCGCGCAGCTGGGCGCCCTTGATGCCCTTGCCGCCGCGCTGCTGCGAACGGTAGTTGTCGCTGCGGGTCCGCTTGACGTAGCCGCCACGGGTAATGGTGACAACCATTTCCTCTTCGGGGATCAGGTCCTCCATGGACATGTCGCCGTCGAAGCCCATCAGGATCTTCGTGCGGCGGTCATCACCGTGTTTGGCCACGATCTCGGCCAATTCGCTGCTGATGATCTCGCGCTGACGCTCCTCCGAGGCCAGGATCGAGTTGTACTCCGCAATCAGCGCCTCGAGTTCTGAGTGCCGGTCCTGGATCTTCTGGCGTTCCAGGGCTGCCAGGCGGCGCAACTGCATGTCCAGGATGGCCCGGGCCTGCAGTTCGTCGATGTCCAGCAGTTGCATCAGCCCGTCGCGGGCCGCCTCCGTGGTGTTCGAGGCCCGGATGAGTGCGATGACCTCGTCCAGCATGTCCAGGGCCTTGAGCAGCGCCCGCAGGATATGTGCTTCTTCCTCGGCCTTGCGCAGGCGGTACTTCGTGCGCCGGGCGATAACGTCCAGCTGGTGGGTCACCCAGTGCCGGATGAAGGCATCCAGGCTGAGCGTGCGCGGCACTCCGTCCACGATGGCCAGCATGTTCGCGGAGAAGTTGCTTTGCAGTTCGGTGTGCTTGTAAAGGTTGTTCAGCACTACCTTGGCAACGGCATCGCGCTTAAGCACGATGACCAGGCGCTGGCCCGTACGGCCGGACGTCTCATCGCGGAGGTCCGCGATGCCGGAGATCTTGCCGTCCTTGACCAGTTCGGCGATCTTGATGGCCAGGTTGTCCGGGTTGGCCTGGTAGGGCAGCTCGGTAACCACCAGGCAAGTACGGCCCTGGAGTTCCTCTACGTTGACCACAGCCCGCATCGTGACAGACCCGCGGCCGGTGCGGTAAGCGTCCTCGATACCCTTGTGTCCCAGGATGGTGGCCCCTGTCGGGAAGTCGGGTCCCTTGACCCGCAGCAGCAGCTCTTCGAGCAGTTCCTCGCGGCTGGCGGTCGGATTCGCCAAGTACCACTGGACGCCGTCGGCCACCTCCCGCAGGTTGTGCGGCGGGATGTTGGTGGCCATGCCGACGGCGATGCCTGAGGAACCGTTGACCAGCAGGTTGGGGAAACGCGCCGGCAGGATGGTTGGTTCCTGGTTCTTGCCGTCGTAGTTGTCCTGGAAATCGACGGTTTCCTCATCGATGTCCCGGACCATCTCCATGGCCAGCTGCGCCATCTTGGTTTCGGTGTACCGCGGGGCGGCAGCACCGTCATTGCCAGGGGAACCGAAGTTACCCTGCCCAAGCGCCAGCGGGTAACGCATGGTCCAGTCCTGGATCAGGCGGACCAAGGCGTCGTAAATGGCGGTGTCGCCGTGGGGGTGGTACTGGCCCATGACCTCGCCCACCACACGTGCGCACTTGTTGAACGAGCGGTCGGGGCGGTACCCGCCGTCGAACATTGCGTACAACACGCGGCGGTGTACCGGCTTCAGGCCGTCGCGCACGTCAGGAAGGGCGCGGCCCACAATAACGGCCATCGCGTAGTCGAGGTAGGACCGCTGCATTTCGGTCTGCAGGTCCACCTGCTCTACGCGGTCGATCAGCACATCGCCTTCAAGCACGGTTTCCGGAAGATCGGCGGATTCCGCCTGGTTCTCGGGTGTCTCGTCACTCATCGTCTATATTTTCCGTTTCAGGTATATGTCAGTTCTGGAATATCAGTCGGGAGTACCGCTAGATATCCAGGAACCTGACGTCCTTGGCGTTTTGCTGGATGAAGTTTCGGCGTGATTCAACGTCCTCGCCCATCAGGGTGGAGAAGATCTGGTCCGCAGCCAGGGCATCGTCCATGGTGACCTGCAGGAGGGTCCGGTTGTCCGGGTCCATGGTGGTGTCCCAGAGCTCGGTGTAGTCCATTTCGCCCAGGCCCTTGTAGCGCTGGATGCCGTTGTCCTTCGGAATGCGGCGTCCGGCTGCCTGCCCCGACAGCAGCTTGGCATCGCGCTGTTTGTCGCTGAAGACGTAGTCGTGCGGCGCATTGGACCACTTGATGCGGTACAGCGGCGGCTGGGCCAGATAGACGTAACCGTTCTCGATGAGGGGACGCATGTACCGGAAAAGGAGTGTCATCAGCAGCGTGGTGATGTGCTGTCCGTCGACGTCGGCATCGGCCATCAGCACGATCTTGTGGTACCGGAGCTTGCTGAGGTCGAAGTCCTCGCCGATGCCGGTGCCAAAGGCGGTAATCATGGACTGGACCTCGGCGTTGCCCAGGGCCTTGTCCAGGCGTGCCCGCTCAACGTTCAGGATCTTGCCGCGTAGCGGCAGGATCGCCTGGGTTTCCGGGTTGCGGCCGCGCTTGGCGGAACCACCTGCGGAGTCACCCTCCACGATGTAGACCTCGCACCTTGCCGGGTCCTTCGAGGAGCAGTCCGAAAGTTTTCCGGGCATGCCGAAGGACTCGAGCGGGCTCTTGCGGCGGGCGTTGTCGCGTGCCTTGCGGGCCGCCATACGGGCCTGGGCCGCGGAAATTGCCTTACGGATAACGTCACGGGCCGGACCCGGATTGCGCTCCAGCCAGTCGCCGAGTCCGTCTGTGACAACGCGCTGGACAAAGCCCTTGACCTCGGAGTTGCCCAGCTTGGTCTTGGTCTGTCCCTCGAATTGCGGCTCGGCAAGCTTGACTGAAATAACGGCAGTCAGGCCCTCACGGATGTCATCGCCGGTGAGGTTGTCGTCCTTTTCCTTGATGATGCCCTTCTCCCGCGCGTAGCGGTTGATGAGCGAAGTCATGGCGGCGCGGAAGCCCTCTTCGTGCGTTCCGCCCTCGTGGGTGTTGATGGTGTTGGCGTAGGTGTGGACGCTTTCGGAATACGCGTTGGTCCACTGCATAGCCATTTCCAGCGCGATACGCCGGTCCTTGTCCTCGGTTTCGAAGGCAATCACGTCCTCGTGGACGACGTCGACCTTCTTCCCGGAGTTCAGGTGCTTGACGTAGTCCAGCAGGCCGTCGTCGTACTGATAGACCACGGTGCGGTGCTCTGCAGTGACCTCGCCCTCGGTGACCACGGCGTCCAGGTCCAGGTCGCCGTCGTTGTCCTCCGGGGAGGTGCGCTCGTCGGTCAGCGTAATGCGCAAGCCCTTGTTCAGGAAGGCCATCTGCTGGAAGCGGGCCCGAAGCGTCTCAAAATCGAATTCAGTGCTTTCGAAAATGCCGGCATCCGGGTAGAAGGTCTGCGTGGTCCCGGTGTGGTCCGTCTCCTCGCCCTGGACAAGGCCGCCCTGGGGCTTGCCGCCGTCGGCGAAGGACATCCGCCAGACGTGTCCTTGGCGCCGGACTTCGGTGTCAACACGGCTGGAAAGTGCGTTCACTACGGAGATGCCCACACCGTGCAGGCCGCCGGAAACCGCGTAACCACCGCCGCCGAACTTGCCGCCCGCATGCAGGATTGTCATCACAACTTCGACGGTGGGCTTGTGTTCGGTGGGGTGCATGTCCACGGGGATTCCACGGCCATCGTCCACCACCTTGACGCCGCCATCGGCCTGAAGGACTACCTCGATGTGCGTGCAGTAACCGGCCAAAGCCTCATCTACAGAGTTGTCCACCACTTCATAGACCAGGTGGTGGAGGCCGCGCGGACCGGTCGAGCCGATGTACATGCCGGGGCGTTTGCGCACGGCTTCGAGGCCTTCAAGGACGGTAATGTCACTTGCACCGTATTCACGGGGGGTCACAGCGTCTGCCGGGGTGTCGGGGGTACGGGCATCCTCAACTGCGGGTTCCACTGCCTGGATATCTGTATTGTCGTTAGCCACAGGCGCTGTCGACTCCTCTGTTTTCGATGATGGCCGGCCGGAGTCCTTCCCCCAGGGAAAGCTTCGGCCAACAGGCACAAACTGATGGCGCTGGCGAGTTAGCTGACATGCGGAACCGCGATCCGCCAGCGGGAAGCGTGCGGAAAACGGACTCAGTCAACGTTTCACCGGCGCCCAGTTATCTGTTGCGATTCTATCGTGGATCGCGGCGTTCACCCGCATTCGGAGGGCCTCGGCGGCAGGCAATGTGCCTTTGTCAGGCCGTTGACCCCGCCTTGGGCGCCCCAGCGGTCCGGTCTCCGGGTGCCTATACACCCCACGGCCGTTGCATCGCCCTACACGCCCTTGGGCGAATATTCAATAGTCGACGACGGCGGCACGGACCTCGCAGGCTCACCCGTAAGTATCGCGGGGGCCTCGGCCGTTAACGCTTCGCCCTCCCTTGCGCCAACTGGGCGCCGACGGGCCCAGGACGTGGATGCTGGTCACCACGCCGTCACCAAGTTCGGTGCGGAACTTCTCGAGCAGGCTGATGCTGAGGAGGCGAAGCTGCGTGGCCCACGCCGTTGAGTCGCAGCGAACGTGCAAAGTGGTGTCCGTAAAGCTCTCCGGTGTGCAGTGCGCGGAGATTTCCGGCCCCACGAGGGTGGCCCATTCGGCCATCACCGACCCGACAGCAACGGGCGAGGTCCAGCCGCGTTCGGCCACCAGGCGTCCCACCACCTTGCCGAGGCCCAGCGGAT
The DNA here is from genome assembly GCF_051365025.1 of Arthrobacter sp. R4. Lineage (NCBI taxonomy): Bacteria > Bacillati > Actinomycetota > Actinomycetes > Micrococcales > Micrococcaceae > Arthrobacter > Arthrobacter sp. R4. The sequence goes on along the minus strand of NZ_JBLWIJ010000007.1, from coordinate 66,210 downwards.
CACGGCCGGTGGAGTGGAACTGGCTAAAACCTCGGGTGTCCCGGATGCCGCCACGTTTTGTCTTGCCGGCACCGGCGGCGGGTGGTGCCTTACGGCGGATCTCGCCGCGTGCCGCTGCTGCTTCGCGCATCCGATTCAGCGCCGCCTGCGGCGCGTCGATGTTGTCGGGATCCCGGCCGGGCTGGAGGCCGCCGTTTTCATCCTTATTCATCGATTCCTCCCGGGATGACCTTCACCCGCCGGCCGGAGAGTTCTTCCGGAATATCGGCGTCGACGGCTGCAGTCACCAGCACCTGTTCCGCGCCGGAGACTATTGCCGCCAGTTTACGCCGCCGCTGGACATCGAGTTCGGCAAAAACATCATCGAGGATCAGGATGGGAGCGGACCCGCCCGTTCGGGCGTCGTCGAGCATCACATAATAGGACGCCAGCCGGAGGGAGAGGCACATGGACCATGTTTCCCCGTGCGAGGCGTACCCCTTGGCCGGAGCCTCGCCCAGGACAAGTTCCAGCTCGTCGCGGTGCGGGCCCACCAGTGAAATGCCACGCTCAAGTTCCTTGCGGCGGGACGCGGCGAACGCCCGGACGTACGCTTCGGTGAGTTCTTCCACCGTCAGCGTCCGGAGGTCTTCCTGAACCGGTTCGCCCGTGGCGGACGGAAAGGCCGCACCCGGTGCTGCGCCGCCGTCGTCGTCCATCATGTTTTGCAGGCTTGAGCGGTAGGCGGCGTCGGCAACCTTTGAACCGTCCGTGAGCTGCGCATACGCACTGGCCAAGTGCGGGCGAAGCCGCTCTACCAGTTCCAGCCGGGCATGCAGCAGCTCGGCGCCGGCCCTGGCCATGTGCTGGTCCCACACGTCAAGAGTGGCTTCGTGGCCGGCGGTGAATTTGCCGGCCCTCGCAGATTTCAGCAACGCATTGCGCTGCTTCAGCACACGGTCATAGTCGCTGCGGGTTGCCGCGTGCCGCGGAACCAGGCTGACCAGCAGTTCATCGAGGAACCGGCGCCGGTTGGACGGATCACCTTTGACCAGCGCCAGGTCTTCGGGGGCGAAGAGCACTGTCTGGCAGATCCCGAGGATGTCCCGCGCACGCACGGGATTGCTGCGATTGATGCGGCCACGGTTTGCACGGCTGGCATTGATTTCCAGTTCGAGCACGGTGATCTGGCCTTCGCGGACCAGCCGGGCCCGGACCAGGGCACGCTCCGTACCGAACCTCAGCAGCGGACCGTCTGCGCTGACACGGTGCGAGCTGAGGGTGGCGAGGTAGCCGATGGCTTCCATCAGGTTGGTCTTGCCAATCCCGTTGGATCCCACCAGTACCGTGACGCCAGGTTCCAGGGCAAGGTCAACCTGGGCGTAACTGCGGAAGTCAGTCAGTGAGAGGTGTTCTAGGTACACGCGGTCTTCAGGATTCTCGAAACCCTCGGGTCCCGGGGATTGGAGCTATTTGGCAGGGCGGGTGGCGTGCCCGCCGAACTGGTGGCGCAGCGCCGAAACCATCTTCATGGCGGGGGAATTGTCTTCCCGTGAGGAGAAACGGGCAAAAAGTGCTGCCGTGATGGCAGGAGCGGGCACTGCGTTGGCGATCGCCTCTTCGACGGTCCAGCGGCCCTCGCCGGAATCTTCTACGTAATCATCGATGGAGGCAAGGCCCGGATCTTCGTCAAGCGCCTTCACCATGAGGTCCAGCAGCCAGGACCGGACAACCGTTCCCTTTTGCCAGGCGCGGAAGGTCCCGGGAAGATCGTTGACGATGTCCTTGGCCGCGAGCAGTTCATAGCCCTCGGCGTAGGCCTGCATCAGGCCGTACTCGATGCCATTGTGGACCATCTTCGCGTAGTGTCCGGCGCCGACCCCGCCCACATGCACAAAGCTGTCGGCCCGTTCGCCTTCCGGGCGGAGTGCGTCGAAGACCGGGAGGGCCCGTTCGATGTCGGCCGCGTCTCCGCCGGCCATCAATCCGTAGCCGTTCTGGAGGCCCCACACGCCGCCGGAGACACCGCAGTCAGCAAACCGGATGCCCTTTTCGGCCAGCGCGGCACCATGTTTCTGGTCCTCGGTGAACCGGGAGTTGCCGCCGTCGATCACCAGGTCACCGGCGTCGAGCTTGGCCCCGAGCTCGGTGACGACGGCATCGGTGATATCGCCGGCCGGGACCATGACCCAGATAATCCGGGGTGCCGGGACGGCGGCGATGAGTTCGTCCAGCGAGGAAACATCGGTGACGTCCGGATTGCGGTCGAAGCCGGTGACGTCAATTCCACCCTTGCGCAGGCGTTCGCGCATGTTGAAACCCATTTTGCCAAGGCCGATCAGTCCGATATGCACGGTGGATCTCTTTTCTGCGCTGGTGGTGTGGCTGCGGGGGGGGCGTCATCCCAACTAGGTAGCAGCAGATGTCGTTATGAGGGTTCAAAACGACATCTACTGCTACCTAGTTGGGTGGGAGGCTGCTAGTTGGGGAGGCGGACCGGCATGACCAAGTAACGGTAGTCGTCCTGGTCTTCGCCGTCGACGTCCGCCTGGGCCGTGATCATCGCTGGTTTGGGCGCGGTGGTGAAGGAGAACCGGACGTATTTGGTTTCAATGACGCTCAGCCCTTCCACCAAGTAGTGGGGATTGAAGGCAACAGTGATGTCCTCACCGGACAGCTGGGCCTCGAGTTCTTCAGAGGCCTGTGCATCCTCGCCGGTCCCGGCGTCGAGGTGCAGCTGGCCTTCAGTGAAAGCCAGGCGCACCGGGGTGTTGCGTTCGGCGACAAGGGACACACGACGCACGGCTTCGACCAATTCCTGGGTCTGCACGGTGGCGTGGATGGGTGTCGTGTCGGGGAAAAGCGAGCGGATTTTGGGGTAGTCGCCGTCCACCAGCAGAGATGTGGTGGTGCGGCCGCCGCTTTCGAAGCCGATGAGCCGGCTGTCGTCGTCCGCCAGGGCCAGGTTGATGTCACCGCTGTTACCCAGTGTTTTGGCAACTTCGTTCAGGGTCTTCGCCTTGACCAGCGCGCTGGTGGAAATTCCCGGGGTGACGGGCTTCCATGGGACTTCGCGCATGGCCAGCCGGTACCTGTCGGTGGCCAGGAGAGTAATGAGATCATCCTCAATTTCCATCCTGACGCCGGTCAGGATGGGGAGGGTGTCATCCTTGCTGGCCGCGATGATGACCTGGGAAACAGCTTGGGCGAAGGCATCGCCGGGAACTGTGCCGCTGATGGTGGGCAAGGCAGGCAGTGGCGGGTACTCGGCTTCCGGCATGGTGGCCAGGTGGAAACTGCTGCGGCGGCAAGTAAGCGTGACTTTGTTGCCGTCCGTTTCCACGTCAACCGGGGCCGAAGGCAGGCTGCGGCAGATGTCTGCCAGGAGACGGCCCGATACCAGGATGGTGCCTTCCACTGCGATGTCAGCCGGGATCTCAAGCCGGGCAGAGGTTTCGTAGTCGAAACTCGAAAGGCTTACGGTGCCGGACTCAGCCTTGAGGAGCAGGCCTGAAAGGACCGGTACTGGCGGCCGCGGAGACAACGAGCGGGCTGTCCATGTGACGGCTTCTGCCAGGACGTCCCGATCGACTCTGAACTTCACGGAAGGGTGCCGCCTTTCATTGCTGCTGCCATGTCTGAACCGGGAACTCCATCGTGGAGTTCCAAAAGTGGGTGCCCCAAACTCCTGAACCTGCATGGTCCGTGCTTGCTGAACCACAAAGAAACCCGAGGATGGGAGCGCTGCTGACAGCTTAGCCGGAAGATCCGGGATTAACCCATCCCCGGCAAGGATCCCGGTTGTCCTGGGCCGCCAGGCCCTGGAAGGTTCGTCGTGTGGATCCAGATTGTTGTTTGAGGGAAATCCATTTTTTGGGATTAGTAGTGTTAATAACTGCTGTGGAAACTGTGGATAACCCCGTCTCGCCGCAGGATCCGGCGGTTAAGCCCTGTTCATGGACTGTGGGTGAAGCAGGTTTTAAACAGGGTGTGGATGGGGATAAGAATTTTGGCGGTTTCGCTGATCCACAGATGGGTTAAGGGTTTTAAGCCCATTAACCGCACTTGTCCCCTTAACTGTCCACAGGGTTATCCACATGCACCTGTTAATAAGGTATAGAGGCGGAGGGTCAGGAGTCGCGCTGCTGCTGTTTGATCCTGTTGGTGAGCTCGGTGACCTGGTTGTAGATCACACGGCGCTCGGCCATGAGTTCGCGGATCTTGCGGTCCGCATGGATCACCGTGGTGTGGTCTCGGCCGCCGAGCTCCTGGCCGATCTTGGGCAGCGACATGTCCGTGAGCTCGCGGCACAGGTACATCGCGATCTGGCGGGCCGTCACCAGTGTTCGGGTGCGTGACTTGCTGCAGAGTTCCTCCATGCTGAGCTTGAAGTACTCCGCCGTCTGCGTGAGGATCTGGCTGGAGGTGATCTCCTGGGCGCCGTCATCGGTGATGAGGTCCTTGAGGACCATCTCTGCCAGGGCAACGTCAACCGGCTGTCGGTTCAGGCTCGCGAACGCCGTGACGCGAATGAGGGCGCCTTCGAGTTCGCGGATGTTGCTGGAGATCTTGGAAGCGATGTATTCGAGGGCGTCGTCCGGCGCGGAGAGGCCCTCACTGAGCGCCTTCTTCCGGAGAATGGCGATTCGGGTTTCAAGTTCCGGCGGCTGGATGTCCGTGAGCAGGCCCCACTCAAAGCGGGACTTCATCCTGTCTTCGAACCCTGCCAGGAGCTTGGGCGGCTGGTCCGAGGTGATGACCACCTGTTTGTTGTTGTTGTGCAGGGAATTGAACGTGTGGAAGAACTCTTCCAACGTCCGGTCCTTGCCTGCCAGGAATTGGATGTCGTCGATCAGCAGCACGTCCACGTTGCGGTACGTCGTCTTGAAACTCGCACCCTCGTCGTCGCGGATGGAGTTGATGAAGTCGTTGGTGAATTCTTCAGAGTTCACGTACCGGACACGAATGCCACTGTAGAGGCGGCGGGCGTAATGGCCGATGGCGTGCAGGAGGTGGGTTTTGCCCAGCCCCGAGTCACCATAGATGAAGAGCGGGTTGTAGGCCTTGGCCGGCGCTTCGGCAACGGCCACCGCGGCCGCGTGGGCAAACCGGTTGGACGAGCCGATGACGAAGGTATCGAAAACGTACTTGGGATTCAGCCGCCCGAATTCGTGGGAGGTGCTCGGCAGCATGGGTTGCGGCTTCTGCTCGATCAGCTGGTCGGACGTGAAGGACGGCTCGACGACGAGTTCCGGCTCCTCATGGATGGGCACCAGATCGGTGTCCACGTCGATGGCACAGCGGATGTCCTCAGAGAAAACGTTGTGCAGTGCGTCGTCCAGCGCATCTTTGACCTGCGTCTGAAGGACCTCGCGGGTGAGTTCGTTGGGGACGGCCACCAGAAGGGTTGAACCGATCAGGCCCTGGGCCTGGGCCAGGATGACAAAGCCCCGCTGCCGTGGTGAAACGCGGTCGTCCTGCTCCAGCAGGCTGACAACGCGCCGCCAGGAACTTCCGACAGTATTGGCGTGGTTGGCTTCGTCTACTGTCATCAATCAGTTCCTCAAAACTTGCTTTGCCTGCATTACCTGCAGCCCCAAGTCCGGAACCAGGATGCTGGTCCAGCTTCATCCACAGGGTTATACACAGTCCGTGGATAATCGGCTACTGAGCCACTCTAGGGGATCAAAACGCCAGAAGATAGCTGGGAAGTAGCTTGTGGATAATTACACCAGTGTGGTTCTGAAAAGGGGCCTGTGAGCCAGTTCATCCACAGGCTGTTGTGGACGGTTAACCACAGCTGGGGACAAGGACCGCAGGCCGTCCCGGTTTGACTCTCGGGCGTAATTTGCCCTAACGTTGTGAAGTCCTTTGTGTCCGCTTTTTGGCCCCATCTGAATCTCTCAGACGCACCGCGTTCGAGCAGCCGGGGGAAGCGTGCATTACAAAACTTAGCGTCGGCCAGTTCTTCCCCTTTACTGATCGGGTGGGCGCACCTTTGATCCACTGGAGTAACTAACGTGAGCAAGCGGACTTTTCAGCCGAATAACCGCCGTCGAGCCAAGAAGCACGGCTTCCGCCTTCGTATGCGTACCCGTGCCGGCCGTGCCATCCTGGCAGCCCGTCGTGGCAAGGGCCGCACCGAACTGTCGGCCTAAATAACTGACTCGTCGGTTTACATTTCTTTGCGAGTTTAAGGTGCTGGCCACCCGTAACCGTTTGAGGACTGCATCCGATTTTTCAACAACCGTACGTTCCGGTGTCCGCAATGGGCGCCGGAACGTAGTGTTATATACGGCAGCTATCGCTGCCGACGAACCCAGCCGGATCGGGTTTATCGTTTCCAAAGGTGTCGGGAACGCTGTGGTCAGGAACCTCGTTAAGAGGAGACTGAGGGAAGCCGGTGCTGCCTCGCTACGCGAGTACGGTACCGGGTTCGCCATAGTGGTCCGGGCTCTGCCTGCGTCCGCGGCCGCCAGCTGGGATCAGTTGTTGGCGGACTACAACGCCGCGCTGGAATCGACGGTGAGCCGGTTGGGCAGCCGCCTTCCGCGGGCTGCTGTTAACGGTTCTACCGGTACAACACAGGAAGGGACACAGCGTGCATAACGTGACTGCCGCCGTCGTCCATTTCCTGCAGCCTGTTGCCGTCACCCTGGGCAAGGTCATCTGGAACCTGCCCCGAAACATCCTCATTCTGCTGCTCAAGGCCTATCGCAAGGTGATTTCCCCCTTGTACGGCCAGGTTTGCCGCTTCTTCCCTTCTTGCTCGGCATACGCCCTTGAAGCAATCACTGTCCATGGTGCAGTCAAAGGGAGTTGGCTTGCCGTCCGGCGCCTCGCCCGCTGCCACCCTTGGAATGCCGGCGGCGTGGACCATGTCCCCGCCGGCCACCGGGAATGGCCTGAAAACCGGACCCCCACAATTGTTGTGCTGAACAACCCGGACAAGTACCTGGCTGCTCAGACTGATGGAGAAGGCCGCCTTGCGGCCTGACGAATAGGGATATCGTATGGACTTCTTTGAAACAATCATGTTTCCGTTCAAGTGGCTTGTGTCCATCATCATGGTGGGTTTCCATGAGGGCCTGAGTTCCATCGGCATGCCGGAGGCCTCCGGCTGGACATGGACGCTCTCCATCATCGGCCTGGTGCTGGTGATCCGTGCCGCTCTGATCCCGGTGTTCGTCAAGCAGATTAAAGCCCAGCGCGGCATGCAGTTGCTGCAGCCGGACCTGAAGAAACTCCAGGACAAGTACAAGGGCAAGACCGACCAGCTCTCCCGCCAGGCAATGGCGCAGGAACAGATGGCCATGTACAAGAAGCACGGCACCAACCCGTTCTCCGCCTGCTTGCCCATGCTGATTCAGATGCCGTTCTTCTTCGCGCTGTTCCAGGTTCTTTCCGGCATCAGCACGGCCCGTGACCAGGGCAAGAGCATCGGCGCGATGAGCCACGAACAGGTGTTGCAGTTTGATGACTCCACCATATTCGGAGCGCCGCTGTCAGCTACGTTGCTGCACAACCCCGAGGGCAACGTAGTTGCCGTTTATGTCCTGTCGATCGTGATGATCCTGGCCATGACGGCCTCGCAGTTCATCACGCAGAAGCAGATCATGGCCAAGAACATGTCTGAAGAAGCCATGGCCAGCCCGTTCATGCGCCAGCAGAAAATGATGCTGTACATCCTGCCGATCGTGTTCGGCGTGGGCGGCATCAACTTCCCCATCGGTGTGCTGATTTACTGGACCACCACCAACCTGTGGACCATGGCACAGCAGTTCTTTGTCATCCGACGGATGCCGACGCCCGGATCCCCTGCTGCCAAAGCACTGGCCGAGCGCCGTGCGGCCAAGGGCCTGCCGGCCCTGCCCATCCTGGGCGGGAAGAAGGCCGACGCCGAAGCAGAGGCCGCCGCTGCCGCTGCAATCATCGAGGCCAAGGGTCAGCGCATTCAGCCACAACGCAAGAACAGGAAGAAGAAGTAATGTCAGCCGAGAGCACCGAACACGCCCTTTCCGACGAGGTCACCGAAGACCGCGACGAGTCCGTGAGTGATGCCACTTCCACGAAGGGCTCAACGGCCAGCCGCCTGGAGGAAGAGGGCGATGTTGCTGCCGACTACCTCGAAGAACTTCTGGATATCGCTGACATCGATGGCGACATTGACATTGAGGTCCGCAACGGCCGAACCTACATCTCCATCGTGGCCGAAGAGGAATCGGACAGCCTGGACAGCCTCGTGGGCGAAGACGGGGAGGTCCTGGAAGCGCTGCAGGAACTGACCCGCCTTTCTGTCCTGTCTGCCACCGAGAACCGTTCGCGCCTGGTGCTGGACATCAATGGCTACCGCCAGCAGCGTGCCGGACACCTTCAGAAAATCGCTGAGGATGCCGCCGCTTCGGTCAAGGAGACCGGCAAAGCCGTGGCCCTCGAGCCGATGAGCGCCTACGAACGCAAAATTGTCCACGACGCCGTAGCTGACCTTGGTCTGGTCAGTGAATCCGAAGGTGAAGGCGCTGGCCGCCACATCGTTGTATCCGCTGACTAGAGAATTGCTGAACAGCTAATCATGGTTGATATCACGGCAGCTGAACTGCTGGCCGCAGAGAAGATCTTCGGCGACCGGCTGGACCTCGCTAAGCGATACGTGGAGCACCTGGCTACCTCTGGAACGGAGCGTGGGCTCATCGGCCCGCGAGAGATCCCGCGGTTGTGGAGCCGGCACGTCCTGAACTGCGCGGTCATCGAAAGTGAGATCGCCCACGGGAGCCATGTTGCCGACGTCGGAAGCGGTGCAGGCCTCCCCGGACTGTGCCTCGCCATCGCCCGTCCGGACCTGGAACTGACCCTGATTGAGCCTCTCGAACGCAGGGTGCTCTGGCTCCAGGAAGTGGTGGATGACCTGGGCTTGGCCAACGTGACGGTCATGCGAACGCGGGCGGAGCTCGCCGTGGGCCATGTGAATGCCGATGTTGTGACCGCCCGTGCGGTGTCAGCACTGAGTAACCTGGCTGGACTCACTATTCCCCTGCTTGGCGGCAAGGGTGAGGTTGTGGCTATCAAGGGCCGCAGCGCGGGCGAGGAAATTGAAAAAGCCGCCAAGGTCATCAGGAAACTCGGTGGCGTCCAGACGTCCGTGGTCACGGTGGGTGAGCATCTCTTGGAGGAGCCCACCACCGTGGTCCGCATCGTTGTAAATAAGTCCCAAAAGATTGCCTAGCGCCGGGCCCCGGTAACCTTGGTCTGCAGGGCGAAGCGGTTAGGCTAGACAACGGCAGCAAAAAGCTGAACGAGAGTGAGTGTGTCCCAGTGACCAGTAGCGAAGCCTCCACACAACGGATTCCCCCGTTTGTGTCTTTGGGGTCAGCACGATCAGTTGCTGGGCCGGGATACGCACCAGGACGAGGTGGAATTCACCCGAATCCGGTTGCTGAACTTGCAACGATGGTGGCTGTTTCACGTGAAACAACCACTTCCGGTAAAACCAATGTTTTTGACTCAATGGACGATTCCAGCCCGATCGCCCGAGAACTTGCCCATGAGACCAAGCGCAGGGAACGCCTTCTGGGCAGGGAGTTGCCCAAACCCGAGAAGACTCGGATCTTCACGGTCTCAAACCAAAAAGGTGGTGTTGGCAAGACCACCACTACCGTAAACATCGCAGCAGCCCTGGCAGCGGCCGGCTTGAACGTCCTGGTCATTGACATCGATCCCCAGGGCAATGCTTCTACAGCACTGGGCGTCGAGCACCATGCCGATGTGGACAGTATCTATGACGTCCTGATCAACGATTTCCCGCTCGCCGACGTTGTGGCGCCTTGCCCTGATATCAGCAACCTGATCTGTGCACCCGCCACCATCCATCTCGCCGGCGCGGAGATCGAACTCGTCTCCCTTGTGGCCCGCGAACAGCGGCTCCGCCGGGCCATTGATGTTTATGCCAAGGCCCGCGCCAAGAACGGCGAAGAACGCCTGGACTACATTTTCATTGACTGCCCGCCCAGCTTGGGGCTGCTCACAGTAAATGCCTTCTGCGCCGCTGGCGAAGTACTGATTCCAATCCAGTGTGAGTACTACGCCCTCGAGGGCCTGAGCCAGTTGCTCAAGAACATCGAGATGATCCAGAAGCACCTGAACGCTGACCTGGAAGTCTCCACAATTCTTCTGACCATGTACGACGGCCGGACTAACCTGGCGGCGCAGGTAGCTGCAGAAGTTCGCCAGCACTTCCCGGACCAGGTATTGGGTGCGGTGGTTCCACGCTCCGTCCGGATATCGGAAGCGCCAAGCTACCAGCAGACCGTGATGACTTACGATCCTTCCTCCAGTGGAGCCCTGTCTTACCTGGAAGCCGCAGCTGAAATTGCTGAACGCTAGAATCTTCGAAAACTGCAACAACCGGAGCCGGGCTTTGTCAGGTTCTACCACTGGAGGGATTTATCCATGAGCGAAAAGCGACGGGGCTTAGGCCGCGGTCTTGGCGCACTCATTCCAAGTTCCGCCTCTGGCAGTGCGTCGGGCAACGGGGCTGCAGCGTCCCGGCCAGTGGATCTCTTCTTTCCTGAAGGCCGGAAAAAAGTCACCTCGGTAGAGGATGACGCCGACCGTATGCCGTCTGGGAAGACGCCCGCCGTAGCCGACCCCGCGGCTGTCGCTGCCCAGGCTGAAACTGAGGCCACGCCCACGGCCAGGAAATCGGCCGCGGCCACGACGGCGCCGCGAGCTACGCCTAAAGTTGAGGCCAAGCCGGCAGCTGTGAAAGAACCGTCGAAGCCGCGGACGGCCGCCGCGAAGACCAGCACCCCCAAGCTTGCCGAGGACGAGGCCCCCGCCGGGACAACAGTTGCCATTTCCGAGGACACCCAGCAGGTCGACAACGGTGTTGACTTGGTGGAAGTGCCCGGAGCGCGGTTCGCCGAAATTCCCGTGGGTGACATCCACCCGAACCGGAAACAGCCTCGTTCCGTCTTCGATGAAGATGACATGGCGGAGCTTATCCACTCAGTCCGCGAAATAGGCGTCCTCCAGCCAATTGTGGTGCGCACATCAACCGAATCCGGTGGTGAACCATATGAGTTGGTGATGGGTGAGCGCCGCTGGAGGGCTGTCCAAGCCGCCGGCTTGGAAACTATCCCCGCGATCGTCCGTGACACCACAGATGATGATCTTCTCCGCGATGCGCTGCTGGAAAACTTGCACCGCAGCCAGCTCAACCCACTGGAAGAGGCTGCGGCCTACCAGCAGCTTCTTGAAGATTTTGGCACCACTCACGAACAGCTTGCAGACCGGATCGGACGGTCCCGGCCGCAGGTGTCTAATACGCTCCGCCTCCTGAAGCTGCCACCACTGGTCCAGCGGCGTGTGGCTGCAAGTGTTCTGTCTGCGGGCCACGCGCGGGCTCTGCTGGCGCTTCCCGATGCTGCAGCGATGGAACGCCTGGCGCAAAAGATCGTCGCCGAAGGTATGTCCGTGCGTGCTACCGAGGAAGCGGTCACTCTTTACCAGGACCCGGCGAAGCCAGCCAAGAACAACATTCCGCGCCCTGGCGCCCGCCACGAACGGCTTGATTACCTGGCTTCATCGCTCTCAGACCGCCTGGATACAAACGTCAAGATTTCGCTTGGAGTGCGTAAAGGACGGGTCAGCATCGAATTTGCAAGCGTTGAGGACCTAAACAGGATCATGGAGGTCTTGGCTCCGGGCCAGGACAACTAAGAGGGCTACGGATGCGGGGGCCTGTTTCACGTGAAACAGGCCCCCTTCTTTGTCTTCGTTTCCATGAGGGCCTGCGCGATTCGCTATGGTGAGCACTAAACCATAGATGACTTTCGGGATGCCAGTTCCAAGACGTTGCATTCCCTACGCATGCTCGGGGCCATGGGCAGCGACGGCATCAGGCTCGACCCCTATTGGACCTCGCTGAGGGTTGACTCTATAGGTTGCACGCATAAATTCAGCATGGCGCTGCTTCCGTTTCAGCGTTCCCGTTCATTGAGCGCTGAGTGCCACAATGTTCGGGCTTCTTCCATGGAGTTCTTGGACGGATCGCTTTGAAATTTGTCTTCTATGTGAGTCCTTGACCTCTCACGGCGAACGAAACGGGAAGGCTTTCGAGGCCTCTCGGATACTCTGCGAGGCGAGCCCAGAGCTCATCGAATTCGGACGTGGAAATAGTCTTTAGGGGGCTTCTCCACTGAGCGGCGCCATTTCCGGGACTTTCTGTTTGATGGACGGGCACCGTTCTGTCAGAGGCACAAGGGTTCTAAAGTTGTGGGACGTGATCTCTGTGATCGTCGCCCAGCGGATTGCACCGTGGGAGCACGACGAGCCGGAATATCCCGTCGTTTCACGTGAAACACACGGCTTGGATGCGTGGAAGAGGGCGAATGCCTGATCCCCGATGCCGGAATCCAATTTGTTAGGAACGTCTAACCTGGCGGCCACCCCAGAGCTTGGGCTCCTTGGATCCATAGTTCCTGCGTGGTCGCGGCGGCCCGGGATGCTAACGGAGGCCGCAATCGGGCGAATGTACGTCTATAAGCCAGGTCCAAACATCGAACTATTAAGGGTATGCCGGCCGCGGCCGGAGTGCGGGCATTCCTTCCGTTCGCGGCAGACATGCCTTGTTCTGCCCGGGGAATCCTCATTCGGCGGATTGTTTCACGTGAAACAGCACTACCCCAGGCGAGAAAGCTCCCAGGTCTGCACGCGCAGTGAACCTATACCTGTTCATCATGTGGCAGCGCGCCTGCTTTGCCCGTATCTGATGGCCTCCAGATCCCACACTCCCTGTACCGTCTTCTGGGCCCATCTGCTTCCCGGAGGTGGGACCTGGCCCGCTCTGCAGGCCATAGGAAGGTCGCCCTCATTGGGCGGCCCAACAGCCGTGCTAAGGGCCATTCGCCATGCCCCAGAGGGGTCCGTCGTCATGGGAAGGCGCTGAGCTGCCAACACACAGAGCGTCGGAGCCCATAACCACCTCCTTCTGGCCTGGGACACCTTGTTGCCTCAAGATTCGTCGTCGGAGTGGGTCTGGGCAGACTCGATTCAGTCTGTGCGTTGGATCGTACTGAGTCACGGTATGCAGAGGAAAATCTCCTGTTGAGCTGTGAACCAGCCTTCGTCCCGATGAACCCGACCGTGACACTTTGTAGCCTTCGGAACGGACATCATGTGGAGGGCGCAGGCCAATCAGGCTGACGGTCCCCTACCCGCCGGTGTTGTCGGACCGACCATGCCGCCTCATCGCCGGCCGAGCCTGGTTCACCCCGTTGTTGACCTTGGAGACTGGGTTCTCCACAATTGGCGATCGGTGCGGCAGCCCGGGACCAAAGCCCCAAAGACGCACGATTTTCGCACGCTGCAAATGCAGGCGAAGACATGGCCACTTCGGGTGGGAGCTGGTCGGCACTCCCCCTCTTTGGGCGCCCTCGGTTCAGGACCGGTCCCGTGGCGTTCCGTTGCCACACAGAACTTGGCGAATCAGCAGGCAGGAACCAGCACCCCGCGAACAGGAGTGCAGACAAATGCTGATGTCGGACAGCCGACTGACCTGCCCAAATAGGAAATCTGGCTAGAACCACAGACGGATTTGCCCCGACGCTAAGTGTGCGTAGCTGCGCGGATCATCCACCTCATGTGCAGAAGATGCCCAAGGTCCGTCCACTGGATTGCCCGGTAGAAGTTCGCATCTATTGCCCGGCCGAGCGTGGGACAGGATTTGAACCGCCAATTGACAGCTGATCTCAACGACCAACGGAGCGACCGTACGAAGGAATTGAGGGACTGCCGCTTGGAGGAGGAGGAGTTGGCTCCGGACTCGCGGCACCGGTGCGCTTGACCGCAAAGTGGAGAATCGACGTATTCGTCCGATTCCAGCCGGCCCGTCCCAGGTGGGGCGCGGTGTGGTCTTTGACTCCAGGAGGTAGTTGGTGAGCTGTCCACTCCATGTGTCCGGACGGAAAAGAACTATGGATGCTACTGGTGAGGAGTAGGGCGTTGGTTCCCTGAAGGCCTGGCGGACCCCTTAGACGAGAGGTTTGGGTCGACCTGGTCTGGGGACGACCTGTGTATTGTGCAGTGGATAACACTGTGGATAACTTTGTGGATAGAAGACGGCCGGACACACCGCGAGGCACTTCGGTGTCGACGCCCGGTTTGTCGTGTGGGTACTCTTTGGATGATCCCCACTCACCGGATGGCCGCCTGTTTCACGTGAAACACACTAGGTTGGCTCGGCTCGGGCGGAAATACCGGGATATTCGCTTACTGGAGCTGATTTTCAGGCTTGAAGGGCCCGAATAATAGCGCAGAAGTGGGGGCGAGGGGCGTTCTGGTGGCGGGGAGTTCCGCCCGTTCATCTCAGGGCAAGACAAGGAACGGCGGTCCTGCGTTTCTGTGATTAATTCCTCAAAAATCAGCTTGTGCATAAGCCTGTGGATAATGGTGTGGATAACTTCTGGGGATAAGCATGCAGCCTGTTGACAAACTGGCCCCCACCGAGGCGGAGCCACCAGCCTAACTGATTCAAAGTCAGTGCTTTGTTCCGTTGGCGGAACAGTATGGGAGATGTGCGTTCCAGATTCGGTCGCTGCAGTGGAATGGATCACGGCATGCTAGGCACCGCTTTCCCCTCCGAGTGCCTCCATATGGGTTCGACAGTGGAGGGTTGCTGCTTGCCTTAGGTTGTCCGCGCAACCAGGACCCGACCGTCTAGTTAGAGGAGCTCGCTGCCGAATGACAGACCGACGGAAGGTTGTGCATGGCTGTAGATCTGACCGGTACTGGATATCGCCCTCTCTGCGGGACCTGCGGCGGGGTGCCTTGCGTTCCGCTGGGCGGGAGCTGGCGAACGGCATAGCGGAGTCGTGCACTCGCCGGCTGATGCCGGATATTTCTATGACGCTCGGGAAGTGAGGCTCGCAAGGGACTAGCACTGCCCTTTTTAGTACCTAAGGTGCGAAGGGGTCAGGCGCCGCTCATTTCGGCAGGTGCATGTCTGGGGGTCTTGCCGTCGAAGCGACTGCTTTCTCCGTCATGTGTGCCTCGCGCTTTCGGTTCCTTACAGCCGAGAACGGCTAGGGTTTCACGTGAAACATTGCGTCCGTCCGGGCCACGCTCGTGGCGCCAGCAGCCGCCAAAGGGCTCCTATAAGCTCCGAGCCGGCTGCAAATCGCATGCACTGATGCACCGCGGCAGCAGCACTAGGCCGAAGGGTCATACCGGCAGCTAAGGCCGAAGGGCGTACCGGAAGGCTGTCTGCTCTGTCCGTGAGCCAACGTACTGCCGTCTGCCCCGGGCGTTGGGTTTACAAAGTGCAGGGCTAGGGCTAAGCGAAGTAGTGTCAACGAACTTGCAAGCCGACATTGTTGATACGGACTATTGCGGATTGGTGGCGGGATGGATATAGCTAAGCAAAGGCGAGGTACCGCCACGGTGAGCAGCTGCCACTGCTTGAGTACTGTTTCACGTGAAACAGCCAAGGAGGCGTCGTGGCCCTGGTGGCATTGTCCTGGTGTCCTGGTTTCAAGGACATGGTGAGTTGAGCAGACGCGGACAAAATACTCGACGCGTTGTCCATTGGGCCGCTGAGCCCCTACGAAAACGCACAAGGAGAGAATGCGGGCGGCGTACCGCCTGGCGGCCGAACACGGGCCTTCGATTATTGGCGCCGGCGGACGTGTGGCCTGTCTCGCGCAGTGGATAGGTCCTCCTCCCCGTCCACAGTGGCGATATGCCCGAATGTGGCTTTCTAGAATCGGGCTGGCTTGCTTGGCTGAAGCTGGTGCCAGATTAAGTAGGGCTGTTCTGTAGTCGCCCAGAGTTTGCACCAGAAGCTCAGGTGGTGGGCTCAAGAGACAGGATGAATCGATGGGGATCAGCCAGATTCAGAAACCTCGGCCATTGTGCCATGAGTTGCCTTGGGCCGCGCACAAGCGAACCTGGAGTCGTGGAGGCCGCGGACGAATTGGCGTTATGGCGGGTGTTTCAGGAACCCTGGACGCGCCCGTTGCTGCAGATCGACGTTCCGACTCGGTCCCCTATCCCGAGGGGCCCAAGTCCCCTGCCCCGATCGGCAGAGCCGGACATTGCCACCGGACTTTGCGGCAAGCAACCGACCGTTGCAGTAATCGCGACTTGCAAAAAGACAGGGTGGGCAACTGTCGAAGAGGACAGTTCGGTGCTTACCCAGGTTTGGATGTTAGCCATATCCGGTTGTTGTCATTGATCCTTGGCGATTTTCCATTCTCTTGGAGGTGTCGCGCAACCAGAATTCTGGGGAATGTTGGACTGGATGTGCATCCGTGGATCATGTGGTCGTCCAATTGTGCCGCTGTGTGCAGGAGGGATGACTCGCTATGTTTCACGTGAAACACGCTATTACGCCGACTGGCAGGGACCTCCGATGAGGTGCGCGAATCGGTCATCCACGGGATACCACAAGCGCTCGACAGCCTTGGATGGTTTTGGAAAATGTAGCAGACCACCGCGAGGAGCCTAGTTGGGGCAACTGTGAAGTCAAAGTACGGCTAGCGTAGGAAGTGCGGCGCCAAGTCATTCTTTAGCTCAGCCCTAAGGAACTGATTCACCACCGGTGTGAGACCCTCCCATTCGCTTATGGCACCTTTTGCTCATCCGATAGAAATGACGGGGTGTCGCTTTGAGTTACGTCGCGCGATCCAGGAGAGTTCCGGCCCCATGACGAGCGCCGGCTTCCTGAGCTGATGCTCATCGAGCGCTGGTCTGCTCGGGGTTCCATCGAGATGTCAGATCTGATTGGGCGCCCTCCACCGCACGCTGCACAGAATCCGTCTCTTGCCACTCAAGACCACGCAATGTTTCACGTGAAACACGGGCTCGGAGCCGTGCCTACACAAGTCGAACTTCACCAAGTTCGCCCAGCGCTCCCCCAGTTGCAGGCAAGTCCAGAAAGTGACACTCAGGACGGCTAGGACAACAAACGCACTCCGAATTAAACCAAAAATGTACACATAACCCGGCAGACCGCGGCATAAGTGGTGGATTTTAGTAAGTTCAGCCGCTTAAAAGAGGATGGCCACCGCTTGAAAGCGGTGGCCATCCGGCGGCTGGGCGATGAGCCCAGTTCCAGCGAGAACCCTTAGGACAGGACGTCCGCGAATTCCTTCTCAAAGAACTGCTTTGGCTTGGCGCCAATCACGGTGTTCTTCACCTGCCCATCCTGGAACAGGTAAACGGCGGGAATGGACGTGATGCCATACTCAGCAGCGATGGCCGGGTTGTCGTCAACGTTGACCTTGACGACGTTCACTTTCTCGCTGTACTCCACGGAGATCTCATCGAGGATGGGGCCCAGTTTGCGGCAAGGGCCACACCACTCCGCCCAGAAGTCCACGATGACCGGCTTGTCCGCTGACAGGACGTCCGTGCCGAAACTTGCATCAGTTACGTCTTTTGCGTTGCTCATAACCTTTTCTCTCTCTTCAAAGGGTGGATACGCGAATTAGGCGTGAAGGTCTGCGAGGTAGTGCTCTACATCTATGGCTGCCACACAGCCCGAACCGGAAGCCGTGATGGCCTGACGGTAAGTGGGGTCCACAACGTCTCCGGCGGCGAAGACGCCAGGGATGCTGGTTTTAGAGCTGCGGCCCTCGACGGCGATGGTGCCGGCGGGCGTGATATCCAAGGTGTCCTTCACGAGCTCAGTGCGGGGGTCGTTGCCGATTGCAACGAAGACCCCGGTGACAGCGAGGTCGGAAACGGACCCGTCCAGGAGGTTCTTGATCTTCAGTCCCGTAACCTTGTTCTCGCCAATGACGTCGTCCACGGTGCTGTTCCAGATGAAACTGATCTTTTCGTGGGCCAGCGCGCGGTCAGCCATGATCTTCGAAGCCTTCAACGAATCGCGGCGATGGACTACGGTGACAGACTTTGCGAACTTGGTCAGGAACAGCGCTTCCTCCATGGCGGAGTCTCCCCCGCCGATGACTGCGATGTCCTGGTCCTTGAAAAAGAAACCGTCGCAGGTTGCACACCAGCTGACGCCATGGCCGGAAAGTCGCTTCTCGTTGGGTAGTCCCAGTTCACGGTAGGCGGATCCCGTCGAGAGAATGATTGCGCGTGCCTGGAATGTTTCACCCGTGGCGATCGTGACGGTCTTGACATCGCCCTCAAGCTGCAGTGCGGTGACATCCTCGAACTGGATCTCCGTACCGAACCGCGCCGCCTGCTTCTCGAAGTTCTCCATGAGGTCCGGGCCCATGATGCCCTCGGGGAATCCCGGATAGTTCTCAACGTCGGTAGTGTTCATCAGTTCCCCGCCAGCGGTGACGGAGCCCGCCAGAAGCAAGGGCTTGAGGTTGGCACGCGCCGTGTAGACGGCGGCCGTGTAACCAGCCGGGCCCGAGCCGACGATGATGACATCACGTACTTCGGACGCGGTGTTTTCTGCGTTGCTCACTGAACGGTGAACCTCTTCCTTAATTGATGCGCCACCCCGTGGAGGTGGCCACATGGCACAACTGAATCGCATTGCTGAATATTCCGGGCGCCGGTAAACGAAGGAACCATCCGGTAACGGTGCAAAGTCACCTCAACAACGACGCCATACCAGATTACCGTCTGCAGACAGCAGAGCCGCGCCTGTTACCCCAAGAGTGAAGGGGAACTGGCGCGGCTCGACTGCAACGACAAGAACGCGTGAACTACTGGATTTTGATTTCGGCAAGACGGATGCCGTAGCCATATCGCGTCTTAGGTGCAGCCAGCTTGGGCAAAGACTTGATGGACACAATGACGTACTGGGCGTCCACAGGTTCAGCGAGGGGCATGGTCAGATCAGTGGAGGTGAAACTGTTGGTCCCCACCTGCTTGGCGCCATCCAAGGATGGCCGGTCGTTCGTAAACACGCTGATGTTACCGCCGGATGCTCCCAGCTGGGTCAGGGTGATAGAGGAAACAGTGGCCGGACTCTTCAGCTTAATGAACAGCGGCACTCCGTCAGAGGCCAGCCCGCCCCATCCCTCAGTGGCAAACTCCATGTCAGACCAGTAACTGGCGGCATTGCCATCAAACGCTTTCACCAGGTCCACATCGTAGGTGGCGGCAAAATCGAAATTACCCTGGCGGGTAATGCCCTCGATGGCGGGAGGTGCAGCTGGCGCAGTCGAAGTCGCGGTCGGGTTGGCCGGACCGGATTCCGAAGGAGCCGCGTTTGAGCCAGTGGCAGTGGTGTTTGCCTGTGGATCAGAGCGGAACAGGCTTCCCAGATTGGTCACAGCGAAGACGAGTCCAGCAATGAGGACCACGGCGAGCAGGCCCCCGACCAGCCAGCGCATGGAGCGGGGCTCGCGCTCAGGCTCGTCGTCGTCGTAGTAGGTCTCGGGTTCGTCTGCGGGGGCGGAGGATGTCGCTGCCGCTGCGGGCGCAGCAGAACGGGCAAAAGCGGGGAACTTCCCAGAGGAACGATCCGCCTGGCGGGGCGCGGTGTTCGCTGCCGGCTCATCATAGGCGGCTTCCTGCTGGTCCGTACCGTAGTTGTAGTCCTCTTCGTTCCACAGGGAGACCTTGGGTGAGGCCGCGCTGGTGCTGTCCGCGGAACCGGAGCCCCCGGCTACCGGCACATTGGGCTGCGGGCCGTTCGGCTGGAGCGGCTGTGGGGAGGTGGCATGCTGGGACGCGGCTCCGGAAGCGGCAACGCCGGCGGCAGCAGCACCGGCCGCTCCGGCGGCCGCGCCAGCAGCAGGGGTCGAAGCGGGCCGGGCGGGCGGCTTAGGCGGAACCACCGGCTGGTTGGCCCGGTAAGGGTCGACCTGGCTTGGGTGATCATTCGAATACTTGATGTAGCCGGCGTCGACGTTCTCTTCGTCGTCGTACGGTTCCGGTTCATGTGACCGTGCCTGGCCAAAGATTTCACTGCCGAGCGTATCCGTGAAAAACGGCTCTACGTACGGCGGGTTGGAGGCGACCACAAGGTCCAGCAGGTCTGCGGCGGAAGTGTGATTGGTGATCAGGTAGGTGGCTGCTTCCGTGACACCAAGATCAAGGACCTGGACGGTGCCGGGCCGTTCACCGGTGGCAACTTCACGGGCGCTCTGGGCAACCTGCTCGGTATTTTCCGGGCCGGCGACCAGAATGCTGACTGGACGGTTGAGAACCTGGTCCACCCCGTCCAGCACCAGATCCTGGTCGTGTGAAGTCAATACCGTGGCTGTGACCTTGTAGCGGCCGCCGAGTACTGATCCAACATCGATCGGGTGGGACACGTGTTCCTCCTAGACTGTCCGGGAAATTGCCGGCTTGTGGATGGTGCCACTGCCGTTCCAGGGCCTGCCGGCGGGCCGGCTGACGCTTGACTGCAACAACCCTTGTTCACTTTCGATCCTAGCCGATGGGCTGTGGCGGCCGGTGGAGACAGGCAGCTGATAACCCCGGCTATATCACTTTTTTCGTGGCCGTCGCGGCTTGAAGTGGGGGTTCTGCCCCGCTGGCCCTTGGAAGGTCCGCCGGCCGGGCAACGGGATCTCGTCCCGCAGCAGGCCCCGCCTGGCTGTGCCGGGCACGTCTTCCGCCGGCAAGTATCCACCGCCGGATCCGTCGTCGGAGTCGGCTGGAGGAGGAACGGCGTGGGGGGCGTGGTCCCGTGAAGGCTCCGGCACTGGCCCCGCCCGGAAAGAGACCGAGTCAAACTCGCCGGAAATCCGGGGAATCAGGCCGGTGTCCACCGAGACCGTGGCGCGTTCCGGCGTCGGACGTCCCGTTCCGGAGTGGGCTCCCCCTGAACCGGACGACGGCGGCGTCTCCGGGCCGGAGTCAGTGGGAGCGGCGGACTTGGACCGACCAAGGCGTCCCAGCAGCGGGCGGAGAAGGTCGCGCAACTCCGAGACATGGAAGATCTTGAGCAGGAAAACGTAGACCACCAGCATGATGGGCCCGACGACGACGAGGGTCACCAGGGCGGTTGCCTGGTTGGTCCAGGCAAAGCCGTCCGGGCTGTAACTGCCCATCAGCCATAACGCGCCGGCGCCCGCAACGGCGGATCCCAGCGCGGCGTACCCCATCCGGATATATGAATTGGCAATCCGCGGACCGTCGAGGTGTCCCAGCAGCCGGCGCAGGAAATAGGCGCTGATCACCACCGAGAGGATGTTGCCCACCATATATAGGATGGCGATGGCGTAGATGATCTGGCCGACGGGCAGGAACTGGATGGCGAAGGCGCCCACAACATAGACAAGGGCCAGCAGGAGCTGAATATAGAACGGTGTGCGGGCATCTTCATTGGCGTAGAAGACACGGGACATCATGAAGTTTGCGCTCATAAAGGGCGTGCTGAGCGCCAGGAGCGTGAGCGTCTGGGCCAGCATCACGCCGTCCTGCCGGGGGCCGCCCGAGAAGAACATGCCCAGCGGTCCCGCCAGGGCGAAGAGGGCCAGCGCGCCAAAAACAGTTGCGACAGCCATGGTTCGCAGCCCGTGGGACAGGGCATCACGGAGCTCGTCCCGGTTGCCGTCCTGGGAGGCGCGGGTCATCCGGTTGAACAGGACTGTGGCCAGCGAAATGGCAATGATGGAGTGCGGAAGCAGATACAGCTGGCTGGCCACCTCCAGCACGGCGTTGCCGGGCAGCATGGCGGCCGCCGGATCACCGGCAGCCTGAAGCCTGAGCCGCTCGGCTCCGGGAATTGTGGCGATACGCATGACATACAGGAAGGCGAGCTGCCCGACGGCGGCCGTCAGCAGCGTCCACACGCTGAGTTTTGCCGCCTGGCCAAGTCCCACTCCCCGCCAGCCGAACCGCGGACGCAGCTTGAGCTTTAGACGGAATACCGGCACCAGCAGGATGGCGGTCTGGGCCACCACACCAATGGTGGAAAAACCCGCCACAAGAAGGGTCTGCGAGGAACCCCAGTTTTCCAGCGTGTGCGGGTTGGCGATGTTGGCCCCAAAGATCCAAATGAACATTCCCAGGCCAGCGACGGCCACGAGGTTGTTCAGGATGGGTGCCCACATGGCAGGGCCAAAGGCTCCGTTGGCGTTAAGGACCTGGGTGAGCAGCGCGTACAGGCCGTAGAAGAAGATCTGTGGCAGGCACCAGAACGCAAAAGCCACCGCAAGCGACTTCTGCTGTGGCGAGTAACCCTGCGTGGTCAGTTCAATTACCCATGGGGCTGCAAGGGTCACCAGGGCCGTGAGCCCCAGCAGCAGGAGCACAGCCAGGGTCAGCAGCCGGCTGATGTAGTCCGCTCCCCTGTCCGGCGCTTTGCTTGCCTTGATGATCTGGGGCACCAGCACGGCGTTAAAAACGCCGCCCGCAACCAGCAGGAAGATCAGGTTGGGAAGGTTGTTCGCGTTGATGAAAGTGTCGTTAACAGTGGACCCGAGTCCAAGGGCAATGCCGAGCATCCAGGTCTTGCCGAACCCCAGGAAGCGGGAAATCAGCGTACCGGCGGCCATGATGGCACTGGAACGCGTTTCGCTGGGTTGGACGGCAGCAGGCTCTGCTTCACCGGCATTGCCTGCGTTGTCGGAGGGGAAGTTGGTAGCGGACATCGACTTCATCGTCTCACCCGGAGGCCGATATTGCCGTAACGCAGCGGGAAGCCGCGGCCGCGGGGCGCGTGCCTTTGACTACTCAAAGATGTTCGGGCAGGACTTCCCGCGCGAGGTCGGCGATGCGCCGTTCGTTGGGAAAGGAGAGCTTCCGCGCGAGTTCATGGATAGGTACCCAAGCGACGTCCACGGCTTCCTGGTCGGGATCGTTCTCGATGGTGAGTTCGCCGCCGGTGGCGCGCAGCAGGTAGTGGTGCACGGTCTTGTGCACGCGATGTCCGCTGACAGTGAACCAGTAGTCGATGCTGCCCAGCGGCGCCAGGATGTCGCCCTCGATGCCTGTTTCCTCGGCAATTTCGCGGACTGCGGCCTCTTCGTTATTTTCTTTGCCCTCCGGGTGCCCCTTGGGCAGGCACCATTCGAGCCGTCCGCCCCTGTTAAGGCGGGCGATGATCGCAACCTTGAGGTCGCCGTCGGAAGTGTCCACTACTACCCCGCCGGCGCTGATCTCCTCCACAGTTGGAAGCGAGGCCGGTGCCGAGTGCTGGGCGGGCGCGACATGGGCACCGATTGCCGATGGCAACGGTGGGTTTGTCCTCCTGCCGGGAGCGCTCGGTACGGGATGGGCCATGAAGTCCACTCTAACGACTCTTGCTCGTTCCTGATGACCGGAACATGACATCAGGATGGACTGCGTATGACGCACTTTGCCCCCGCCGGAACGATTAGGCGCGATCTTCACGAGATTTTGGCCTGCCAACGCTCTGGTTTCTGCCAAGCTTAAGTAACTATGGCGCACGTACATCACAAGACTGAATCCCACACCGTCGATTTCCAGGTTGACCCGGTGGTCCTGGAGCTCGGCCAGCGGTTTGTCGACGCAGGCCACGAGCTGTCGTTGGTGGGTGGCCCGGTCCGTGACCTTTTCCTGGGGCGGACGTCGCCGGACCTGGACTTCACTACCGATGCCACTCCGGATCAGACGGTGGCCCTCATTAAGAAGTGGGCGGACAACTACTGGGAGATTGGCCGCGCCTTCGGAACCATCGGCATGCGGAAAGCCGGCTTCCAGATCGAGATCACCACCTACCGGGCCGAGGCCTATGATCCCGAGTCGCGGAAGCCAGTGGTGGCGTTCGGTGCCTCCCTGACCGATGACCTGCTGCGCCGCGACTTCACTATTAACGCCATGGCACTGCGCCTGCCCTCGCTGGAGCTCATTGACCCTTTCGGCGGCGTGCGGGACCTCCACGGCTCCGTCCTGGCCACCCCCGGCTCCCCCGAGGCCTCCTTCTCCGACGATCCCCTCCGCATGATGCGCGCCGCACGGTTTGCCTCCCAGCTGGGGATTTCCGTGCATGACGACGTCCGCCTCGCCATGAGCCAAATGGCCGAGCGGATCACGATCATCTCCGCCGAACGTGTGCGCGATGAGCTGGTCAAGCTCATCTGCGGCGCCAACCCCCGGACCGGCGTGGACCTCCTGGTGGACACCGGCCTGGCGGAGTATGTGCTGCCGGAAGTCTCCGCCCTGCGGCTTGAATCGGACGAGCACCACCGCCATAAGGACGTTTACCAGCATTCGCTGCAGGTCCTGGAACAGGCGGCTGCCCTTGAAACCGATGCCGACGGCGACGTGCCGGCTCCGGACTTTGTGCTGCGGTTTGCGGCGTTGATGCACGACGTCGGCAAGCCGGCTACGCGGCGTTTTGAACCGGGCGGCGCGGTCAGCTTCCGCCACCACGACATGGTGGGCTCAAAGCTCACTGCGAAGCGGATGAAGACACTGCGCTTCGACAACGACACCATCAAAGCCGTGGCCCGCCTGGTGGAACTGCACATGCGCTTCTACGGCTACGGCGATGCCGGCTGGAGCGATTCTGCCGTCCGCCGCTACGTCACGGATGCCGGTCCGCTGCTTGAGCGCCTGCACCGGCTGACCCGCTCCGACGTCACCACCCGCAACCAGCGCAAAGCCGAGCGCCTCGCCTTCGCCTACGACGACCTTGAGGCCCGCATCGCAGCACTGCGCGAGCAGGAATCCCTGGACGCCGTGCGCCCCGACCTCGATGGTGCCCGGATCATGGACATCCTGGGCCTCAAACCGGGGCCAGTCGTTGGCCGTGCCTACAAGTTCCTCCTGGAGGAACGGATGGAGCATGGCCCCCTGCAGCCGGACGATGCCGAGGCCAGGCTGCTCGCCTGGTGGGCGCAGCAGCCCGAAGCAGCACCTCCGGTTCCGGAGGCCGATGAGTCTCCTGCCGACGTCGAACTTTCCGCTACTGAGGAGCCCAAATGAACATCTCTGCCATGACCCCCCGGCCTCAGCTCTGGATCCTGCGCCACGGCGAAACGGAGTGGTCCAAGAGCGGCCAGTACACGGGCCTGACCGATCTGCCGCTCACGGTGGAGGGCGAGCAGCAGGCCGTAGAGGCTCGCAAAGTGCTGGACCAGGTGGACTTCGACCTGGTCCTGACCTCCCCGCTGCGCCGTGCCCGCCGCACCGCCGAGCTCGCAGGATTCCCGGACGCGCAGCACGAGCCCCTCGCCGTGGAGTGGAACTACGGCGACTATGAAGGAATCAGTTCGGACCTGATCCGCAAGGACAACCCTGACTATCTGATCTGGACGCACGGGGTGCCCAACGGGGAAACCTTGGACGAAGTGGCGGCCCGCGCCGACAAGATCGTGGCGAGGGTCCTCGAATCAGGCCTGGATAATGTGCTGATCGTCGCCCACGGGCACTTTTCCCGGATCCTTACCGCCCGCTGGCTCGAATTGGCACCCACCGAAGGACGCCACTTCATATTGGGTACCGCGAAAGTCTGCACATTGGGCTGGGATAAGAAGACTCCCGCAATTGTGCGCTGGGGCCTCTAGAAGGCTTTAGTTACAAAAGAATTTGAAATGTTTCCCCATTCAGTGGCGAACTGATGCATTCATAGTGTAATTTTATTTCTGACCCCAGAGCGTCTCGCCGGGGTCAAGGCGCGCGTTTGCCTGGCGAGTCAGTCAGTGCAACGGCTTAGCGGAAAAGGAGGTTGGGAGAAATGATTACTTTGACTAGCGGATGGAAGATGACCATCACCGCGTTCCCGGCCCCTGTCGCACATGCGCGCCATCTTGACCGACGAACTGACTCCTAAAGCCTATTGCTGCTGATGCCGAGCATCAGTGGAGCAATAGTCGCCTACTAGCCTCCCTGTCAGGGTGGCCGGTTGTCAGCATCTGGTCCAGGCGGAACCCCGTGGTTGCGCAGCACCCATAGTTCGGAACCAGCTTCCTGTTGGGTCTGCAGCGCCAGCCTCAGGGGCCCCATTGTCGCATTCTGCGAATTCTATTAATTAGCACCGGGCATTTCTTTGCCTAAATTCAGGCGTTTATTGTCGCGACCATAAACGGCTCTATTTGTTGTGCCTAATTCCTGCTGAAAGCCAGAGACCATGACGATCACCACGCCTGCACCATCCAGTTCGCAGCCTGCAAGCCACGCTGCCAAAGACCCTCGGAAGGAGGTGACCCACATGATCAAAAAGATCCAGCGACTGTTCTCCAGACCCCAACCAGTCCGCGACAGGCCCCGTGAATTCAACGGTGACCTACTGGACAGCCATCGTGAGTACGTTTTCTTACTGATGCACCAGCAAATGCGCGGCATGAACTGATGCCGCAGTCCCCTCTTCGTTCGTCCAGGAGGAGCTGATGGCTAATACCGGCAGCAATCCGCAAGGAGCCCACGCGGCGACGCGTGGGCTCCCCCATTTAAGCTAAGCGAGTCCAATGGCGTTCCTGCAGACTGTGGGTCGTTGCTGCCTGGAACCACACGGGTAAGCTCGAAAGCATGCAGGAGACCAAACCGCCGGCACACCCGCGACGCACTCGCTTGGTGGTTCCCAGCCGCAGCGACCTGCTGCTCAGAAACTTCACTGAAATCATTGGCGGGCCAATGGGTGTCCGTTCGGCTCCCGGATTGATCTCCCCCGGGGTGTTCACGGTGGAGCGCGTGCTGATCATCCTGACGGTGCTCGCGGCCCTGCTGAGCATCCTCATTAAGGGCTATTGCCGCGCCAACGGTTGGGAGTCCCCCAGCCAGTTCTACTCAACGTGCTATTCGGATTTTCCAGAGCTCTTCCGCAACCGCGGGCTGGGAGACGGGACCTTCCCGTTCTTCAGCCAAGGGAGCCTGTTCGAATACCCGGTCCTGATGGGGCTCATCGCAGGTGCCACTGCCTGGCTTGTACCGGGTGAGGGCGTCACCGATGCGAGGATCCTCGGCTACTTCGACGTCAATGCAACCCTGATCACCGCTGTCTGGATCGTCACGGTACTGGCAACCGCACGGATGTCGCGGCGCCGTCCTTGGGATGCTGCGATGGTGGCGCTGGCGCCCGGGATCGTACTGGCCGGGACCATCAACTGGGATATGTGGGCCGTGGGACTGCTGGCCCTGGGCATGCTGTGTTTTTCGAAGGGGAGGCTGGTGCTCGCGGGCGTCCTGATCGGCTTGGGAACAGCCACCAAGCTCTACCCGGTGCTTATTTTTGGGGCCATCCTGCTCCTGGCGCTAAGGACCGGAAGGATCCGGACATTCGTGGTCACCGGGGGTGCGGCCCTGGTGGCATGGCTGGCCGTCAACGTACCGATTGCGCTGATGAACCCCGCAGGGTGGCGGTACTTTTACCAATTCACGGAAGACCGGCCGGCCGGTTACAGCTCACCCTGGTTCGCGTACAACCTGGTGGCAACAAGGCTGCGCTGGAAAGTCCTGGACGCCGAAGTCATCAACGCGCTGGCCCTCAACCTGTTTGTCCTGGCCTGCGTCGGCATTGCCATAGTTGCCCTGACCGCTTCGAGGCGGCCCCGGCTCGCACAGTTGACCTTCCTCATAGTGGCCGCATTCATCCTGACCAACAAGGTCTACTCCCCCCAGTTTGTGATGTGGCTGATTCCCCTTCTTGCCCTGGCAAGGCCGCGATGGCGGGACTTCCTCGTGTGGCAGGGAATTGAGGGCCTCCACTGGGCTGCCATCTGGATGTACCTCGGACAGGTGACCAGCGGAGGCTCCTCGCAACACAATATCGATATGCCCTATTACGTCCTTGCTGTCGCGGCTCACATGCTCGCAACGGCATATCTTATGGGCCGTGTGGTGTGGGACATCTACGACCCCGGCTACGATCCCGTCCGCCGCCATGAGATGGACGACCCCCAAGGCGGGCCCTTTGAGGGGGCACCTGACCGTTTGCGGATCCGTATCCTCAAACCGGCGGAATCCGTCCTTCCTTGGCGGGCCAAGAGCCATGCCTGACGTCGCCGTCGTCGGATCCGGGCCGAACGGACTGGCTGCTGCCGCCGTGATGGCGCGCGCGGGTCTCCACGTTGAGGTCTTCGAAGAGGCAGGAACGATCGGAGGCGGAACCCGGACGTCAGAGCTGATGCAGCCCGGATACTTCCACGATGTCTGCTCGGCGGTCCACCCGATGGCCCTGGCCTCTCCCTTTTTCCGCGATTTTGAGCTGGCCCGCCGGGTGGAACTGGTGGTCCCTGAATTGTCGTTCGGATCCCCCCTCGACGGCGGCCGCGCGGCGTTGGCCTACCATTCACTGGAGCGAACAGTCCAGGGGCTGGGGCGTGACGGTCAGGCCTACCGGAAGCTGATGGGTCCGATTGTCAGCCGCATCGACGGCGTGATGGACCTTACCCAGCACCAGCTCTTCCGGATTCCCAAGGATCCATTGGCTGCGGTGATCTTCGGGTTGGGCACGTTGGAGCAGGGCTCGCGGTTATGGAATACGAGGTTCAGGGAAGAACTCGCTCCCGCACTGCTCAGCGGTGTAGCGGCCCATGCTGTCTCACACCTGCCTTCGCTGGCCGCCGCAGGTGCCGGGCTGATGCTCAACGGCCTGGCCCACGCCCAAGGCTGGCCGATTCCAGTGGGGGGTTCGGCGTCGATTGCTGCCGCGCTGGGTGATGACATCCGTGCCCATGGCGGCGTGATCCATACGGACAGTCCGGTTGAAAACCTCCGGGAACTCGGCGGTGCCCGCGCAACCCTCCTGGACGTGGCGCCGCGCGGATTGCTCCACATCGCTGGGGATGGGCTGCCGGCTAAGTACCGGCGGTCGCTGGAGTCGTTCCGGTACGGGAACGGTTCCTGCAAGGTGGACTACATCCTGTCAGGACCGGTTCCCTGGGCAGCGCCCGAACTGGCGGATGCCGGCACAGTGCACGTTGGCGGTACCCGTGCTGAACTGGCGCACGCCGAAAACGAGGTGACGGCCGGGAGGCACCCTGAACACCCGTACGTGCTGGTGGCCCAGCCGTCGCGCTTCGACAGCGGCCGCGCGCCCGCCGGCTACCACGTGCTCTGGGCCTACTGCCATGTCCCCGCCGGATCGACGCGGGACATGGGCGAGGTGGTCACTGCGCAACTCGAGCGTTTCGCGCCCGGATTCCGCGACCTGGTGATGCAGACCCACGTGACAACCGCAGCGGAGCTCGGCCGCTACAACCGGAATTACATTGGCGGAGACTTCAGCGCTGGCCTCATGGACGTGCGCGGGCTGCTTCAGAGGCCGGTTATTTCCACGGTCCCTTGGCGGACGCCCCTCCGCGGCGTCTACCTTTGCTCATCATCCACGCCTCCGGGGCCGGGTGTAACGGGCATGCCTGGCTTCTACGCCGCAAAATATGCCTTGAAAGACATGTTTGGTCTGGACGTTCCGCCCTTGGGGCTGTAGGCAGTAAGTTTTTCCAGCTTCCTCGGGGCATACGTCTACTTCACACCGTGTTCCGCGGGGCGTCATACGTTCGGTCGCGCAGGGGAATGGGCAAAAACGGGGCATAATGACGCCGTGGGGAACTCAAAAAAACTGTCTCTTGCCATAGTTGGAATCATTCTCGGCGCCTCCCTGGCCGCCTGCGACGACGGGCGGGGGGACGCGGAAGCCGCGGCGAAGCAGCTTGCCTCCGGCGTTTCCGCCCTGGACGTCGGCTCAGTCGCCTTCGACGGCCGGGACTCAGCGGCCGTGAATGATCAGCTCAAGGAAGTGTTCAAGTCCCTCGAGCCGGACAAGCCTACCGTGGAGGCCGGCGAGCTCACCCTCGACGGTGACAGCGCCACTTTCCCCCTGAACTACACATGGAACATTGCCTCAGCCGAATGGAGATACACCGTCTCCGCGGAACTCAAGAAGTCCGACGGCGAGTGGCGGGCAGTGTGGGATCCGGCAGACCTCGTCCCGGACCTGGCCGACGGCGAGATCCTCAGCAAAGGCACGCAATCGCCGCAGCGGGCTGACATCCTCGGTGCCGGCGATGCCAAGCTGGTCACTTATAGGCCCGTGGTGAATGTGGGCATCGACAAGCCCCGCCTCGGCGCTGCCGATGCGGCTGCATCTGCCACCAAACTGGCCCAGCTAGTGGGCATCGATCCGGCTGCCTACGCCCAGCAGGTAGCCGCTTCCGGCGCTGAAGCATTTGTCCTGGCCATCACCCTCCGCGAGGAGGGACGTACTATCACGGACCAGCAGATCGCCGAGATCCCTGGTGCCCGCGGCATTGCTGCCACCATGCCTTTGGCGCCCAGCCGCACCTTTGCCCGTGCAGTCCTCGGTTCGGTCGGCGAAGCCACGGCTGAACAGATCGAGGCCTCAGCCGGCGCCCTGGCAGCCGGAGACGTGACCGGTATCGGCGGCCTGCAGCAGCAGTACGACGCCCAGCTGCGCGGCACCGACGCCGTGGTAATCCGGGCCCAGCGGGCTGACCTCACCACCGAACAGATCCAGACTGCCGCAACGGATCCGCGCAGGGTCGTCTTTGAGGTGGCGCCAACGCCTGGCACACCCCTGAAAACTACCCTTGACCCTGCCCTCCAGTCGCTGGCGGAGAGCACGCTCGCCAGTGTTGGTCCGGCGTCCGCAATCGTGGCACTGCGTCCCTCCACCGGGGCTGTGCTGGCGGCCGCCTCCGGTCCCGGGAGCAACGGCTACAACACCGCCATGCTGGGTCAGTACGCCCCCGGATCGACTTTCAAAATGGTCGATTCGCTGGCCATGCTGCGCAATGGACTCACCCCGGATTCCAAGGTGGAGTGCCCTCCCGACCTCACTGTGGACGGCCGGACCTTCAAGAACGCCGAAGGCTACCCCGCCGAATCATTGGGATCCGTGACGCTTCGGGATGCCTTCGCCCATTCCTGCAACACAGCATTCATCGGAGCGCGTGACAAGGTGTCCCAGTCCCAGCTCGAGGCTGCCGCCATGGCCATGGGGGTTGCGGTGGAAGCGCCGTCACTGGGGGCAGCGGCCTTTCTGGGCTCAGTCCCCGGTGAGGCTGAGGGCACCGAACATGCGGCCTCGATGATCGGCCAGGGCAAGGTGCTGCTGTCACCGCTGGCCGCGGCCGTCATGGCCGGCTCCGTCGCTAAGGGCGCGCCCGTCTCCCCGCAGCTTGTCCTGAATCCAGACGCCGGCCCTGCCGCGGCAGAGGCCACTGGTGAGCCTACCGACGGGGCCGCGGCGCCGTCGTCGACCGTCACTCCCGAGGCGCCGTCCCAGCCCTCGGACAAGCCGATCACGGCCGCTGAGGCCGCAGCCCTCGCCGACATGATGCGGGCGGTGGTCACTTCCGGCCACGCAGGCTTCCTGTCCACCGTTCCGGGCGCGCCCGTGGGCGCCAAAACGGGCACCGCAGAGTTCGGCAACGAAAACCCGCCCAAGACGCACGCCTGGATCGTGGCTGTCCACGGTGACCTCGCCGTAGCCGTCTTTGTGGAGGATGGCGGCCTCGGCGCCACCACGTCCGGGCCCCTGCTCAAGGAGTTCCTCGTCGCAGCCGGCTGACCCTGCCGACGAGGACCGCGGCGCGGGGCGTGGGAAGATTATTGGCGTGGCCCACATAGACGTTTCCGGTATTGACTATTTCCTCTCCGACGGCACCCAGCTGCTCAACGGGGTGACTTTTAAGGTCCCGGATGGCACCAAAACTGCCCTGATCGGCCCCAACGGCACGGGCAAGACCACGCTGTTTCGGATCATTTCCGGCGACCTCGTTCCGGATGAAGGCGTGATCGGGCGCTCGGGGAACATGGGCATCATGCGCCAGTTTGTGGGCCAGGTCCGGGACGACTCAACCGTCCGCGACCTCCTTGTATCGGCCGCTCCACCTGCGCTGGCCGCCGCTGCCCGCGAAGTGGACGAGGCGGAACTCGCCATGGTGGAGCTCGACGACGAACCCAGCCAGATGCGCTACGCCCAGGCCATCGTGGACTGGGGAGACGCAGGTGGCTACGACGTAGAAACCGTCTGGGACGAAGTCTGCATGGCCGCCCTGGGCCTGCCCTTTGACAGAGCCCAGCACCGCCCGGCGTCGAGCTTGTCCGGCGGTGAGCAGAAGCGGCTGGTCCTGGAAGCCCTGTTTGCCGGCCCCGACGAGCTGCTGCTGCTCGATGAGCCGGACAACTACCTTGACGTGCCCGGCAAGCGCTGGCTCGAGGAAAAGCTTAACGAGTCCAGGAAGACGGTCTTCTTCATCAGCCACGATCGAGAGCTGCTGAATAACGCCGCCGGCCGGATTGTCACCCTGGAGCCGGGCATCAACGGTGCCGGCGCCTGGATCCATGGCGGCGGCTTCGGCTCCTACGTGGAAGCCCGGGCTGACCGGAACGCCCGCTTTGAGGAA
Source organism: Arthrobacter sp. R4 (assembly GCF_051365025.1). Classification (NCBI taxonomy): domain Bacteria; kingdom Bacillati; phylum Actinomycetota; class Actinomycetes; order Micrococcales; family Micrococcaceae; genus Arthrobacter; species Arthrobacter sp. R4. The sequence goes on along the minus strand of NZ_JBLWIJ010000007.1, from coordinate 34,018 downwards.
CTGCGCAAGCGTTGGGACGAGGAGCACGTGAAACTCAAGGAACTCGTCAACATGTACAAGAACAAGGCGGCGTTCCGGTCCGACATGGCCAACCGCTACCACGCAGCCCAGACCCGGCTGGCGAAGTTCCTCGAGGCTGGCCCGCCGGAGGCCTTGCCAATCGAGCAGAATGTACACATGCGGCTCAAGGGCGGCCGGACTGCCAAGCGCGCCATCGTGGCCGAGAAGCTGGAACTGACCGGCCTGATGAAACCGTTCTCCACCGAGGTGTGGTTTGGTGACCGTGTGGGTGTGTTGGGCTCCAATGGCTCCGGCAAGAGCCACTTCCTGCGCCTGCTCGCGACCGGAGGCACGGATCCGGAGCGTGAGCACCTTCCCGTGTCCGATGTCGAGATCGCCGAAGTGCCGCACGAGGGCACCGTGAAGCTCGGCGCCCGCATCCGGCCGGGATTCTTTGCCCAAACCCACATTCGTCCCGACCTCCTGGGCAAGACGCTCCTGGAGATCCTGCACCGCGGCGATGAGCACCGGTCCGGGCTGGGCCGCGAGGCTGCCGCCGGCGCCCTCGACGGCTACGGCCTGGCGGGGCAGTCCGAGCAGAAATACGAATCCCTCTCCGGCGGCCAGCAGGCGCGGTTCCAGATCCTGCTCCTGCAACTCTCCGGAGCCACGCTGCTGCTCCTCGACGAGCCGACCGACAACCTGGACCTGCACTCGGCCGAGGCGCTTGAGCGCGCCATCGACCACTTCGAAGGAACGGTCCTCGCCGTGACGCACGATCGCTGGTTTGCCCGGACTTTTGACCGTTTCCTGATATTTGGTTCTGACGGCAAAGTGTACGAATCCACCGAGCCTGTCTGGGACGAAAAGCGAGTGGAACGGGTCCGCTAGGCCGTTGAGCTGGATTGATCATAGGCATGATTAAATGATCAAATCTTGTTAGCATTTGAACATGAAGACTGAGGAGCGCCATCGGCTGATTGGCGAGCTGTTGCGCCGTCAGGCCGAGGCTTCCGTCGAGGAGCTCACAGTGGCTTGCGGCGCCTCCGGAGCCACGATCCGCCGGGACCTGGAGGTGCTCGCATCCAATGGCGTCCTCCGGCGCGTCCACGGCGGCGCACGGAGCTTGATTGTCAGCGGTGAGAACCCCGGCTACGGCCAGCGTGAACTCGAAGACCAGGCCGTCAAGGTCCGGATTGCGGCGGCCGTGGCCGGCTTGCTGCGGGATCGGGAACACGTGTGGCTGGACAGTGGAACCACCGCGACGGAAATCGCCAGGACCCTGCGCGGCCGCGAGCTGACGCTGATGCCCATGTCCGTGCGGTCGCTGACTACGGTGACGGCTGACGACCCGAATGCAGGCCAGCGACCGGCCCTGCTCCTCCCCGGCGGCAGCCTGGTTCCCGGCGAGCTGTGCTTTCGCGGCCCGCTGGCGGAAGCCAACATCCGGTCCTTGCGCTTCGACACCGCCGTGGTGACGCCATGCGCCCTGAACCTCAAAGACGGCCTGCTCGCGCACGACCTCGACGACGCAGCTGTCAAAAGGGCAGGCCTCGAGTCAGCAGCCCGAGTGATTGTTGCCTGCGCCGGTTCCAAATGGAATGCCAACGCTATGGCACTGGTAGCGCCCCTCGAATCAGTGAACGTGATCGTGACAGACAAAGACTTGCGTGCGGAAGAACTCGCACACCTCAACAAGCTCTCGGTGGAAGTAGTGAAAGCATGAGCATCAATACCCGCACCACGGCCAGCCCGTCCCTCAAGGCGGCGGCTGCCGCCACATTCATAGTTTTCGGAATCAATGGACTGGTATTCGCCAGCTGGGCGGCACGCATCCCTGCCGTCACTGAGACGCTGAACCTGACATCAGGCCAGATGGGCACTCTCCTGCTGTGCACCGCCGTCGGTTCGTTGCTGGCGCTTCCGACGGCGGGCCTCGTGGTGGGCAGGCTGGGAACCGCCAACACGGTGCGGGCAGCCGGCGTGCTGGTAACGCTGGCAGGTGTCGGGATTGCCCTCAGCCTCTCGGTCGAATCCGTCCCGGGTACCGCCGTGTGCTTGTTTTTCTTCGGCATCGGCATTGGTCTCTGGGATGTAGCCCAAAATATCGAAGGCGCCGACGTCGAGCACAAGATGCGCCGCACCATCATGCCCCAGTTCCATGCGGCGTTCAGTGGCGGAGCCTTCGTAGGTGCCCTGATCGGCGCCGGCCTTTCCACCATCGGAGTCGGGCTGCCGGTCCACCTCCTGGTCATCGCCGGCGTGGTGGCCGTAGTGGCGCTGGTGACGCCGCGGTACTTCCTGCCACACATTGCAGCTGCGACACCGGCTGAAGGCGAACCTAAGGCGGCCAAGGGACCCTCCGCGTGGCGGGACGGCCGCACGCTGCTGATCGGCGTCGTGGTCCTCGGTGCAACCCTTACCGAAGGTGCAGGAAATGACTGGATCGCGAAGGCTTCCGTGGACGGGCTCGGCACCACAGAGTCGACCGGAGCCCTCATGTTTGCCCTGTTCGTCCTGGCCATGACAGCAATGCGCTTCGTCGGCGGCAGGGCCATCGACGCCTACGGCCGTGTGGTTGTCCTCCGCGCGAGCATGGCCGCTGCGGCCGCCGGCCTGCTGCTGTTCGTCCTGGCCGGCAACGTCTGGCTCGCCGCGGTCGGCGCCGCTCTCTGGGGCGTAGGTGCTGCCCTGGCCTTCCCCATGGGCATGTCCGCTGCAGCTGATGATCCCAAACATGCCGCAGCCCGCGTCTCGGTTGTATCCACCTTGGGGTATGTCTCCTTCCTGGCCGGTCCGCCGTTGCTGGGATACCTGGGCGACCTGACCGGCATCCACCTGGCACTGCTGGCCATTCTGGCTCCGATCCTGCTTGCCCTCCTCCTTGCGGGCGCCGCGAAGCCGCTGAGCGGGAAGTAGGTCGCGGCTGGCCTGCCCGGGTGAAATGCTCCCGGCGGTAGGGTGGTGGAATGCAAATCAGGTGGCGCAGGGGTTCCGGCTGGATTAGCCGCTTCGACCGGCATCTCGTCCGGAAGGTTTCGCGATTCCCAGGCGGAAACCATGACGTGTTTTTCCGCCGTTTGTCCGCGTCGGCCAACCACGGGAAGCTTTGGATGGGCGCTGCGGCCATCATGGCGGCGTTCCCGGGAAAGCCCCGCCGGGCAGCCCTCCACGGATTGATCGCCCAAGCGGTAGCCTCCGCAGTAACCAATATGGGCTTCAAAACCCTGCTGCCCCGTGCCAGGCCTTTACCTGAACACCTTCCGGTCTTCCGGTTCGTCCATCCACAACCCACGAGTTCGTCCATGCCATCCGGACATTCGGCCTCTGCCATCGCCTTCGCCGTGGGAGCCGGACTGGTGAAGCCGGTGGTCGGGGCCGCCTTGGCCCCTGTGGCCGTGGGTGTTGCGTACTCGCGGGTCCACACCGGGGCGCATTGGCCCTCGGACGTGTTCTTCGGCTCCGCCATCGGTGCGGGCGCAGCCCTGATAACCAGGAAGTGGTGGCCAGTCCGCCCGCCGTTTCCTGCCGTGAGCCGGACGTTCACCCAAGCTCCGGAACTGCCCGGGGGCGCCGGACTCAGCATCGTGGTGAACACCCTCGGGGGATCGTTCACGCAGGAAACAGCCGGCGCGCTCCAGGAAGTATTCCCCCAAGCGCATATAAATAAGGTGGAGCCTGGCGAAGACCTCTCCGTTGAAATACAGGCGACCGCCACCTTTCCGGGAACAGTTGCCCTGGGAGTCTGGGGCGGGGACGGAACCGTTGGCACCGCGGCCGCCGCCGCCGTCGAACATTCCCTCCCGCTGCTGGTGCTGCCCGGGGGCACCCTGAACCACTTCGCCCGGGACGCCGGCACGGGACACCTTAAGGAAGCCGTGACTGCCGCCAACCGTGGCGAAGCGGCCCTGGCGGACGTAGGCCTGGTGACCGTGGAACGGGGAATGGCAGGAAACCCTGAAACGGCAGAGCTCGTCATGTTGAATACAGCGAGCATCGGCCTCTATCCCAACCTCGTCCGGCGGCGGGAAATGTTGCAGCCCGCGCTGGGTAAGCCACTGGCCGGTGTAGTGGCCATGTTCCGGACCTTCGCGACGGGAACGCCAACTACCCTGCTGGTAGACGGCGTGCGGCACAAACTCTGGATCGCCTACATTGGCCGCGGCCGCTACTACCCACGGGACCATGCACCCCTGGTGAGGCCCGTCCTGGACGACGGCGTCCTGGATGTCCGCATGATCACTGCTGATGAGTCCTTCGCAAGGCTCCGCCTCCTATGGTCCGTCCTGACGGGAACTGTGGCTACTTCCCGGATCACCCACCTGTCCGAAGCCTCTACGATCCGCGTCGAATCCGACGGCTCACCGATGGTTTTGGCCGTCGACGGCGAAGCCCTGGCCGGTGTCCGTACGGCGGAGTTCCGGGTGGCCAACCGTCACCTGACGTACTACTCGCCACAGTCCTGAGCCAGTTTCCTGCGGAGCGCCCGTGGACACTGCGGGGGATCCGGTCATCCGGACGGACTACCCTGATTCAACCCTGAATCATCCCTGAGACCGGCGAAATCCATGGTCTGCGTCTGTAGCGTGGTGGATACACCACTCTCCGAAAATCCCCGCAGCCATTGGCTGCTGTTCGAAGGAACAATCCATGATCGAGGCAAAAGGCCTGACCAAGGTTTACGGCGAAAAGACGGCCGTTTCCGGCGTCGATTTCACCGTCGAAGCCGGGCGCGTGACCGGCTTCCTCGGCCCCAACGGTGCCGGCAAATCGACCACCATGCGCATGATTATGGGCCTGGACCGGCCGACGTCGGGCACTGTGACTGTCAACGGTGCACCGTTCGCCCGGCACGCCGCTCCCCTGCGCGACGTCGGCGCACTGCTGGACGCCAAGGCCGTCCACACCAGCCGGACGGCCTATAACCATCTTCGGGCAATGGCAGCAACACACAGCATTCCCAAGAAACGCGTGCATGAGGTCATCGAGATGACCGGCCTGTCGGACGTCGCCAAAAAGAAGGTCGGCGGCTTCTCGCTCGGCATGGGGCAGCGGCTCGGCATTGCCGCCGCACTGCTGGGTGACCCGCAGACCGTCATCCTGGACGAACCCGTCAACGGCCTGGACCCGGAGGGCGTGGTCTGGGTCCGAAACCTGGTCAAATACCTGGCCTCCGAGGGCCGTACCGTATTCCTGTCCAGCCACCTCATGAGCGAAATGGCAGTCACGGCGGACCACCTGATTGTGATCGGGCGCGGCCGGATCATTGCCGACGCTCCCATCCGTGACATCATCAACGGCCAGGGACGGATCCGCACGCGCGTCCGCACCGATCAGCCAGACCAGCTGATGCACCTGCTCGCCGGGGATGGTGTCTCCGTTGAAGTGCAGGAAAACGAATTGCTCGAGGTCACGGGCCTGGATCCCAGGCAGATCGCCCGCGCCGCCCTCGACAGCCGCGTCATGATCTACGAACTGACGCCGCTTCAGGCCAGCCTTGAGGAGGCCTACATGGAGCTGACCAAGGATGAGGTCGAATACCACTCACTGATCACCACGGGCGCCTCGGCTCCCGCCCAGCCCGGAGGCAACTAGGCCATGAGCTCAACCACCCTCGAACCCAACCCGTCCCGCCGAGGTGCGCACGCAGGTTCCGCGTCCTCCCGCAAACTGACCGGCGATGCCATCAGCACAGGACCGGGACCGTCCTTCTTCCGCGTGCTGAACTCCGAGTTCATCAAGTTCCGCACCCTGCTGTCCACGCTGATCCTCCTCGCCTGCACCGTTCTGGTAGTGGTTGGTTTTGGCGCCCTTTCGGCCTGGGGCACGGGCCAGTTCGCAGAGCAGGCCCTGAACGACCCGGAAGCGGCCGCGGCTTTTGCCGCCCAAGGCGGGGACATCGCCGTCGGCGTCCCGACGTCGGGTATTGCCTTTGCCCAGCTCATTCTCGGCTCCCTTGGCGTGCTCTTGATGAGCTCCGAGTTCTCCACGGGCATGGCCCGCTCAACTTTCGCCGCGGTGCCCAAACGGACGCCGGCTTTTGTCGCCAAGCTGCTGGTGGTGATGGTCACCGCATTCGTAGTCACCGCCGTCTCGGTATACGTTGCGGGCCTGGTCTCCGTGCCGATTTTGGACAACTACGACCTCAAGCTGGACTTGGCCAGCTCGCAGTCGGTGAAGATGCTGCTCATCAACAGCCTCTATGTCGCCGCCGTCGCCGCCATAGGCATGGCGTTGGGATCGCTCCTCAGGAACTCGGCGGGCGGCATCATGACCTTGGTTGGCCTCTTCTTCGTGGCACCCATCGCCTTCCAGCTGATCCCGGGTGAGTTCTTTGTCCAGACCCGTAAGTACCTCCCAGGGAATACAGTCGACCCCATGACTGCCGTGCAGCACGTGCCGGACACCCTCGAGGCGTGGCAGGCTGCACTTGTCCTCGGTGCCTGGGTGGTCATCCCGGTAGTTCTCGCCGCTATCGTCCTGAAGAAACGCGACGTCTAAGCTGCAGCTAGGCTCAGACCATGAATGAAACGGCACCAGTAAGGGACGCGCCGGCCGGCTTGGCCGACGCGTCCTTTGCCGAAATCACGGCCAAGCGCCGGGGCCTGCTCCGCCGGTACCTTTACAAGCACCCTCGGGTGATGGACGGCGTAGTGGTGGTCAGCTACACCCTGCTGGTGGCCCCCACCGTGGTGGACGCTGTGATGTCAGGGGCATGGCTGGCTGCGGTGCTCCTCCTCGCCGTTGCAGGAGCCCTCTTCTTCCGGCGTCCCTATCCCGTGGCACTCGTTGCCTTCATAGCGGTGGTGGAAGTGGCTGTCACCCTGCTCCACCCGTGGGGTTCGAACGTCTCTGCCGGGCTATGGTTCTCGCTGTATGCGGTGGCGGTGGTGCACACCCGCCGGTTCGCGCTCGTCACCATGGCGGTGGCCACGGCTCCGCTGGCACTGCTGTATCTGTTGGCCGCTGTCGGACCCATGGACACCTCCTTCGTCCATGACCCCGGCAGTAACCCCGGTGACTTCCACCTTTTGACCAGCATCGCTACGGGAGCGACCATCGCCCTGTCCAACGTCATCGCCACGGGAATCGGAATTTCGGTGCGGCAGCGGCGGGAACATGAGCAGGAAATCGCAGCCTGGGTGGCGCGAACTGCAAGCTTGGCATCCGTGAACGAACGGAACCGGATCGCGCGGGAAATGCACGACGTCGTGGCCCACTCGCTGACCGTGATGATCAGCCTCTCAGACGGTGCCGCCGTCGTGGTCCGGAAAAGCCCGGACCGCGCCGGTGAGGTGCTCGGTGAACTGTCCCGGACAGGCCGGACCGCGTTGGCGGACATGCGGCGTGTGCTGGGCGTACTGCGGGATGATTCCGGGGCGATGGCGCCGCGGCAGCCGCTGGCCTCCGGTGACAGCCTCGCGACACTCCTCGAAGGATTCCGCACCGCCGGCCTGCCGCTGCACTACTCGCATACCGGTCCCGCGCTGCCCGGCGACGCGGCTTTCCAGCTGACCGTCTACCGGATCGTCCAGGAGTCGCTTACGAACGTCCTGCGCTACGGCAGGTCGCTTGGCCGCGTGGATGTGGGCATCGCCCGGGCCGGTTCAACCGTCACCATTGAAGTGCTCGACGACGGCGCCGGCGTTGCGGGGCAGGGAACCTCCGACGGCGGCGGGCCAGGTTCGAGCACCTCGGGCCCGGCGCTTCCGGGTCCAGGCCAGGGGCTTGCAGGAATGGCGGAGCGGGCACGCATCTACTCCGGCACCGTGGAAGCCGGGCGCAGCGGCCGGGGCTGGCGCGTATGTGCCGTCCTCACCTGTCCCGATGACGGGCCTACTGAGCCGCTCAACCGTCCACACCAACTGCAAGGCAAAACGTGACAGGGAACCAACCAATAACCGTCCTGCTGGCCGATGACCAGCCGCTGCTGAGGATGGGCTTCCGCCTCATCCTGGAGGGCGAGGACGACCTCCACATCGTGGGCGAGGCCTCCGACGGCGCTGACGCCGTCAGGCAGGTCCGCGAGCTCAACCCTGATGTGGTGCTGATGGATGTCCGGATGCCCGTCTTGGACGGCATCGAGGCCACCCGTGCCATCACAGCATCCGGATCCGGCGCACGGATCATCATCCTCACCACCTTTGACGTGGACGAGTATGCATTCGCGGGCCTCCAGGCCGGCGCGTCCGCATTCCTATTAAAGGATGTGGCGCCGTCGGAACTGATCCATGCCGTGCGCGTAGTGGCCAGCGGGGACGCAGTGGTTGCGCCACGCGTCACGCAGCGGCTCCTGGAAACATACGTCCGTGGTGCTGCCCGCCCTGCTCCCGCTGCCGCGCCGCGTGATCCGCTGCTGGAGGAGCTGACGCCCCGCGAAACGGAGATGCTTGAGGCCATGGCAGAGGGCCTGTCCAACGCAGAGATCGCGCACCGGTATTTCCTGTCCGAAGCCACCGTGAAGACCCACGTCCGCCGTATCCTCACAAAGCTGCACCTGCGTGACCGTGTCCAGGCCGTGGTGTATGCGTACGAAACCGGCCTGGTGGTCCCGAGCAACCCTGACTACTGAATCCCCCGGTAGCATCCTGCTGGCACACAGCACCCTCACAGGAACTCTCTATGCATGGCATAGGGGAGGGCGGTTGTATGGACGCATGACCAATCACCAGCCCCACCCCAACCACGACCGTGGCCTCGAGTTCGACCTCTCCACCCTGATGAGCCGCCGGTCGCTGGGCATGTTCTTCGGTGCCGGCGGCGCCGCTGTGGCGCTGGCGGCCTGCACACCCGGCGGGTCGACGTCCACAGCCAGCACCTCGGCGTCGGCCACGGCCACTGCCGCCCCCACCGCAACCGCCACAGCCACTCCGACGCCCACGCTGACCCGCGCAATTGCCGAGTGCGGTGCGGAAATCCCCCAGGAAACGGCGGGACCATATCCCGGAGACGGTTCCAACGGGCCCAACGTCCTGGAGGCCTCCGGCGTGGTCCGGCAGGACATCACCACAAGCTTTGGAACGTCCAGCACCAAGGTCGAGGGAGTGCCCCTGACCTTCACCCTCACGCTCCTGGACAACTCCAACGGCTGCGTGCCCCTCGCCGGTGCGGCCGTCTACGCCTGGCATTGCGACCGCGACGGGAAGTACTCCATGTATGATTCCGGGCTCGACAACGAGAACTTCCTTCGCGGGGTCCAGGAGGCCGATGCGAACGGCCAGGTCACGTTCACGTCGATCTTTCCGGGCGCCTACATGGGCCGCTGGCCGCACATCCATTTTGAGGTGTTCGAGTCCATGAGCAATGCCACCTCGGCCGGGCAGGTGCTGGCTGTTTCACAGATCGCCCTGACGGATGCAGCGTGCAAGGACGTCTACGCCACGGCCGGTTATGAAACCAGTGCGCGGAACTTTCCCCGGACCACTCTGCAATCGGACAACGTCTTCGGTGACGACGGCGGGATCTACCAGCTTGCCAGCATGACTGGATCGGCTGCCGCCGGATACACAGCCGGGCTCAATGTGACCATCTAGACTCGAGACCATGCCTTCCCTTTCCAACGCCGCAGACCACATCCAGGACCTTGGCGCCTACGTCAGCGCCTCGCCGTCGAGCTTTCACGCCGTCCATGAGGCTGCCCGCAGGCTGGATGCGGCCGGGTTCACAGGCCTGGATGAGCTGCAACCGTGGGAAGGCGGGGCAGGCTCGTTCTACATAGTTCGTGACGGCGCCCTCATCGCCTGGGTGGTGCCGGAAGGTGCAGGGCCGGCTACCGGCTTCAACATCCTGGGAGCGCATACCGACTCCCCCTCTTTCAAGCTCAAGCCCAAGCCGACCACTGGAGCCCATGGCTGGCTGCAGGCCGGAGTCGAGATCTACGGCGGGCCGCTGCTGAACTCCTGGCTTGACCGGGAACTGCAGTTGGCCGGCCGGCTGGTCATGCTCGACGGCGCCCAGCACCTCACGGCGACCGGGCCGCTGCTCCGGTTCCCGCAGCTGGCCATCCACCTGGACCGCGCGGTGAACGACGGCCTCACGCTGGATAAGCAGCGGCACATGAACCCGGTGTGGGGGCTCGGCAACCCGGCGAATGTGGACCTCCTTGCCGTGCTGGCGTCACATGTTGACGGTGCATCCATTGATCCCGCCCGGATTGGCGGGTACGACGTCGTGATTGCGGACACGCAGCCGCCTGCGGTTTTCGGGGCCCATGGGGAGTTCTTTGCCTCCGGGCGCCTGGACAACCTTTCGGCGACGCACGCGGGGCTGGCGGCGCTCATCGCGCATGCTTCCACTTCTGGGACTGATTCTGTCCGCGCCGATGCGCCGGTCGCAGTCCTGGCGGCCTTCGATCACGAGGAAATCGGCTCCAACTCCCGTTCCGGGGCGTGCGGACCCATCCTGGAGGATGTTCTGGTGCGGATCTCCGACGGCCTGGGTGCCACGGTGAGCCAGCGGCGGCAGGCGTTGGCGGCGTCGTTCTGTGTCTCCGCGGATGCCGGGCACGCTGTCCATCCCAACTACGCCGAGCGGCACGACCCCGCCAACCATCCTGAACTCAACGGCGGCCCGCTGCTGAAGATCAACGCCAACCAGCGCTACGCCACGGACGCAAACGGTGCCGCATTCTGGGCCCGGCTCTGCGGGCAGGCGAAGGTGCCGTACCAGGAATTTGTGTCCAACAACGTGATGCCGTGCGGCTCCACCATCGGCCCGCTCACCGCCACGCGGCTAGGGATCCGGACCGTGGACGTTGGGGTGCCACTGCTGTCGATGCATTCTGCGCGCGAACTCTGCGGCGTGGAAGACCCGCACCGGCTGGCTGCGGTGACGGAACTGTTCTTCCGGACTGCCGCGTAAGGGTCGCGGGCAGCGGCCAGGGTCCAGGGCTCAGTCCCGCGAGGCTCCCGGATCCTTAGCGTCCGTTCCCAAAGCAGAAAATCTCCCGGTCGATTTCGTGGGCCGGCACACCCACCCAAGTCTCGCCGTCGGGAACGTTGCTGAGCACGGCGGCACCCATCCCAACCGTGGCATAGGCGCCCACAGACGTCCGTTCCCGGACGCTGGAATTCATGCCCAGGTAGGCGGCCCGGCCAATCCGCACTCCGCCTCCCAGCGACACACCCGCGGCAAACGTGGCGAAGTCCGCCACGTCGTCGTCGTGCGTGAACGTGACCGATGGCATGGCCACCACGTGCGAACCGAGCGTGACCGACGCCGTCAGCGTCACGTTCCGAAGCAGGATACTGCCCCGGCCGATCCTGCATCCCTCCGGACATTGGACGGACGGGTCGATCGCTGTGGCATACCGGGCCTCATGCAGGCCCATCGCGGTGAGCCGCTCCACCACCGCTTCCCGCGATTTTCCGGAGCCCAGGCACACCAGCACAAAAGCGTGCGTGTATTTGGGTGCATCGTCGATGGTCCCCAGGACAGGTGCCCCGTCCACGGTGACTCCCGCCATCTCCTTGTCATCATCGAGCAAGCCCACGACGTCGTACTGGCCGCTGCTGCGGACCATCGCCAGTACCTCGCGGGCCAGCCCGCTCGCGGCGATCAGGATCAGCTCGCTCACCTGCCCACCCCGTTGGCGGCGGCATGGATGGTGTTCATGACACGGTTCATGCTGACGGGGTCCAGCTCGTGAAAGATGGGCAGGATGAGCGTCCGGTCGGTCAGGCGCTCAGTGTGCTGCAGCCTGGCGTTGCCCGTGTCGCGCCAGCGGTAGGCCGGCTGCCGGTGCGCCGCCATGACGCCCCGCTTGGCGGAGATACCCGCGTCAGCCAGCCTGCCCAGCAGCTCCTCGCGGCTGACAGGAAATCCCGGCAGGACCTCCACCCAGAAGGACTGGAAGTTGGTCGTGCCGTACGGCGGATCCGCGACGAAACGCAAACCCCTCAACCCGGCAAGCCCGGCGACGTACTGGCCGGCCAGGGTCCGGCGCCGCTCCACAATTTGTGCGAGCCGGGCCAACTGCACGATTCCGATGGCGGCCTGCAGGTCAGTCATCCGGTAGTCGAAGCCGATCTCAAGGTAGACCTCGGGCAGTGCCGCCAGCGATTCGGGTCGGCCCATGCCCGTGACGCTCCTGGCATGGTCGCGGAGGGTTCGCGCCCGTGCAGCCCAGTCAGCGCGGCGGGTCGTGAGCATGCCGCCCTCACCCGTGGTCACTATGTTCTCCTGGTCGAAGGACCACACAGTCAGATCGGCCCCTGTGCCCACTGGGCTGTCCTTGTAGGTGGAGCCGATTGCGCATGCGGCGTTCTCGATCACAGTGATCTCGTGCCGGTCACACAGTTCGCGGATGGGGTGCAGGTCCACTGGCACGCCGCCCTGGTCCACCACGATCACAGCACGGGTGTCCAAGGTGAGTGCCGCATGGATGGTCTCGGCAGTCACGTTCCCAGTGGCGGGGTCGACATCACAGAAGATCGGGCGTGCGCCGACGTAAGTCACCGCGTTCGCCGTCGAAATAAACGACAGTGACGGCACCACAACGTCGTCCCCGGGACCGATGCCGGCCACTATGAGGGCCAGATGAAGCGCAGATGTGCAGTTGGAGGTTGCGACGGCGTAGCGCACGTGTTGCAAGGAGCTGAAGTCCTTCTCGAACTCCTTGACCTTCGGCCCTTGGGCTATCGAACCGGAGGCCACAACTTCAGCCAGTGCGCGTGCTTCCTCATCACCGAGCCATGGCTTCATCGCACTCATCCCCGCGAGGACTGTTTCCGCAGTCATCGGGCACCAACTTTCCTTGTCTCGGCGGTCTTATCCTTCTCGTGCCCACAAACTCCCACCCGGCCGCTCAAAGTGCCCTCATGTTCCGGATCTCGGCCCCCGCAAGGGCTGAGTCTGCCAGTTCGGTGCTTGCGACAACGGACGTTTGACCATCACGGCTGAGGCTCCGCGCCCCTGCTTCCAGCACTGCGAGAATGCGCAACGCAGAATCCCAACCCGTGCGCGACTCACGCTTGTTGCGGATGCAGAATTCCAACTCCTCTATGACCTGGCCCAGGGGCTCGCGCTCCGGCAGGGCGGGAGACCAAATATCGCCCGTTCTGTAGGCCGTAGCGGACGTCCTCTTTTCGTTGGCCGACTTTGATGACGGGTCCAGCGAGACGCTCCTGTCGAAGACGCTGAGCCGTTGCTTCGGGTTCAGGTCATCCCACACCAGGGTCCTCAGCGATCCGCCGATGACCATTTGTCGTATCTTCGTGGGGCTCAGCAAGTTCACGTGCAAGTGGGCCGTGCCATCGTTCCGAAGCCTGAAGTTTAGGTGGCCAACACAGTTTCTCCCGATACCAAGCGGGTCACCCCCAAACGCGGAGACCTCGGTCGGATTCAGGCCGCCAGGAAGAACGAAGTCAAGAATCGCCAGGTCGTGTGGCGCCACGTCCCAGAACACGTCTACCTCAGGGCGCTCCAGACTCAGATTTATCCGCGTGGAGTCCACGAAGAGAATCTCGCCCAACGAGCCGGCCTGCACCAGCTCCTGCATCTTGAGTACTGCTGGGGAGTAGCAGTGCGTGTGGTCCACCATCAGCACAAGGCCGTTTGCCTTCGCCTCGGCCACCATCTCAAGTCCGTGCTTGAGGCTGTCCGCCATCGGCTCCTCCACGAGGACGTGCTTTCCCGCCCGTAGAGCCGTCATGACCGTCCCGTAATGGGCATGCGCCGGGGTTGCTATGGCGACCGCATCCACCTCGAAGGTGTCCAGCAGTTCATCAAGGGATTCGACCACCGCAACGTCAGCAAACGGGGTACCCAACGCCCGCGCTCGTTCTGAGTTCACGTCGCAGATGGCAACCAGGTCCCAGACGGGGCTCGCTTGAAGGTTGCGGGCCAGATTCGGCCCCCAATATCCGGCACCGACGACGGCGATTGACAGTTTCCGGGCCGGCAGCCGATGGGCCGGTGTATGAAAGGGATCAATGAAGCTCTTCATGGCTGTCCTTCTTCTCGCACGATCTAGTAGGCGCCGGAGGGCCGGAGTACTGCGCGGAATGTCCGCCACAGGATCAGCAGGTCACCGGCGATGGACCAGTTCTCGACGTAATAGAGGTCCAGCCGCACTGACTCGTCCCAGGAAAGGTCCGAGCGGCCGTTGATCTGCCAGAGGCCGGTGATTCCCGGCTTGATGAGGAGGCGACGGTGAGTGTGGTGTTCGTAGCCGTGGACTTCCCGGGCCAGCGGCGGACGGGGTCCCACCATGCTCATGTCGCCGAGCACAACATTCCAGAGTTGAGGGAGTTCATCGAGGGAGTACTTCCGCATCCACCGCCCGCACCGGGTGACCCGCGGATCATCGCGCAGCTTGAACAGCACTCCGGCACCCTCGTTCTGCTCAGTAAGGGCGGCCAGACGGGCCTCGGCGTCCACCACCATGGACCGGAACTTGAACATCCCGAACACGGTGCCGTCCTTGCCAACCCTGTCCTGCCGGAAAAGCACCGGACCCGGACTGTCCAACCGCACAATCACGGCAAGCACCAGGAGCAGTGGCGACAGCACAAGGAGGGCAGCCAGCGCTACCGCCACATCCATGACCCTCTTCAGCGCGTGTTTCGCCCCCGAGTACTGGGGAATGTCCACGTGCATAAGGGGGAGTCCTTCCACCGGGCGCCAGTGGATGCGGGGACCCGCAACGTTTGTCAGGGTGGCCGCGAGGACCATTTCCGCGGCGCATTCCTCCAGTTTCCAGCCGAGTTCGCGGATGAACTTGTTTCCGCCGGGCAGAGGGCCCGCAACGATGACCGCGTCGGCGTCGGTCAGCCTGGCGGTGCGGGCAATGTCGTCCGTGGAGGAGAGAACCGGGATCTGCTGGCCATCCACGCGCAGGCTGGCTCCGCGCCGGGCGCCGGGAAGGCAGACTCCCAGGATCTTGTAGACGGGTCCGGACTTCTTGGCCACTTGGTGCACCACGTAACGGACTTCCTCAGGTTCCCCCACCACGATGGCCCGGGACAGGTGGTGTCCCCGGGCCTTTTCCTTGGTGAGCCGGCGCCGGAACACCCAGCGGTTGCCCGTCAAGGCCACCAGCCCCAACGGAAGGGAAACCGTGACGAACGCGGTCCCGCCATGGACGGAAAAGACCACGGCGGCAATGGCCATCAGGCCGAAGATCCGCAGGGTTGCGGAGGCAACGCGCTTGTACTCGTCCGCGCCGACACCCAGGACTTTCGAGTCGCGGGTCCGATAAATTTCCAGCGCCATGAGCCACAGCAGCGTAACCGTGGTGGCGGTCAGGACTCCGCCTTTGTCGCTTTCTACACCGGGGGTGAAACCGACGCTGGAGAGCAGGTAGCCGGCAAACACGGCCAAGGCCACCACGAGCGAGTCAGTGATTCGCAGGAGGTTGATGTGGGTGGAGATCCACGCCGCCGTCGCCTTGCGTCCTGGCGTTGCCGGGGCGGCAGCCGGTGGCTGCGGGGTCCCTTTCGGTGAGGATTCCGGCAGACGCAATGGCGACGTTGCATTCCGCTGCGCGGCCAAGGATTCAACCGGCCAGCCAAACGACGCGCTTCGGAAAGGGGCTACTGGAATTTCCGCCATGATCATCGCTTCCCGCAGAGTCCGCATTGGGTTCCACTTGTGAAGCAAAATTAGCCCGGAAACGGCGGTTATTACGGGGAAAAGCAGGCGCTTTGTGGTAGCGGGAAGGGAAGAATGTGGATACTGCGGGTTCCAGCGTTTTGGTCCCTAGAGGACAGGCAGAACGTAGGGTTCCCGGGCAGCGGAATCCTTGCCTGCGGCCAGGGCGGTGAGCTGTGCGCGAGACTCCACACCCAGCTTGCGGTAGATCGCGGTAAGGCGCACTTCCACCGTCCGCACGGAGACGTACAACGTGGCTGCGATTTCCTTGTTGCGCATGCCCCGCGCCACCATCTGCGCGAGGGCCCGCTCATGGTCGGCGAGCATCAGCATGGAAGGGTTGCCAGGGGCGCGGGCAGGTTCAACGCGTTCGTCCAGCAACAGGGAATCAACGTGCTGGGTCCACGCGTCGGCGCCGACCTCGTCGAACATCACTTTGGCCCGCAGCAGGCCGTCCCTGGCATCCCGCAGCCGGCCGAAGGCCCCTAGCCGCTCCGCGTAGCAGAGCAGCGTCCTGGCACGTTCCAGCAGCGAGTCGTGGGCACCCCTGTTCTCAAGTGCGTGGTTGAACAGCTGAAGCGACTGCTCACCGTCAGCGAGCATTGCTCGGCTGCGTGCGACGGCGGTCAGCAACCATGGGGATCTGAGCCCCACGGAGCGGCTTTCGAGCCGGTACAGGACCTGGGTGGCCTCGCGGTGCCGTCCCAGCCGCACCAGCACTTCCACCAGGTCCGCTTCGCAGCGAAGCAGTGTCGGGTTGCCGAAGGCCATGCCGATCTCCACGGCGCGGGACAACTGGGCGAATGATTCGGCCAGGTTGCCGCGCATGAGTGCGAAATGTCCCTGGCAGGCTGCCAATTGGGCAGTGATGGCGGGGTGGCTTTCAGCGCCGGAGAAATGCTGTGCCTCCGCCACGTAAAGCCGGGCCAGCGCCTCGTCGCCCAGTGAGTGGGCGCGCCACACGCGGAAGATGTGCCGCATCCCGCGGTGGTATTTGGATTCCGGCTCCGTGAGTTCCAGGTCTTCAATGAACCGGACGGCGGTCCGCACATTCCCGGCCCGGATCTCGTTGTCCACGGCCAGGTAGTCCGCGGTTTCCCGCCAGTTGACGTTGTTCGCCTCAACGGAGTTCCGCACCACTGCGAAGGCCTCCTGGGCAAGTTCATAATGCTCTGCGTAGGTCAGGGCGCGGCCTTGCACCAGAAGGGTAGCTACTGTGGCGCCGGCGTCATGCTTGCGGCCCAGATTCCCGGTGTTGCCGCTGATTGCTTCGATCAGGAGTTTGGCACGGTCCGTCACTGCGAGGCAGTCCTTGGAGGCAGCGTCCTGGAACTGCTCGGCGTGGCGGAGCAGGCGGAGGGCGTCTTCCAACTCCCACCGCTCAGCGTAAAAGAGCGAACCGATCGCCAGCAGGGTGGCTGAATAGGCAGGATCGTGCTGGCCGAACTCCTTCACCAGGCGTAGCACCATGCTGGAGCGCACAGCGGCGCCCTGGATGAACTGGATCTCGAAATCCAGGCCGGTCAGGCGCAGGATCAGAGCGGGGTTGCGTGTCACACGCTGCGCCCATTCCAGGTACCGCCTGGCATAAACGAACTCTCCCCTGTTGAACAGCAGTTCAGCCACGTTGGCGAGCCGTGCCGCAGTCTCCGCTTCCCAGGGGTTGATGGTGAGGGCACGCTCGATGTACTCCACGGCGAAGGACACTTCCCCGTTGCGGATGAGGTCAACGGCAAATCGCAGGAGGCCAAACGGCGTCTGGCGCTCCAAGGCCGTAAAGCTCAGATGCCATCGCCTGGCGTAAGGATCTGTCTCGCCGGCAGCATCCGCCAGCGCACGGTGGTTGGTGGTCCGGACAGCCGGCGTCATGGCGGTAAAGACGAAGCCCCGCAGCAACTGGTCCTGGATCCGCAGATGCGGTCCGGACCTGCTGACCATGCCGTTGGCCAGGAGTTCGTCCACCCCAGTCCACAGGTCGCTGTAAACCTTCTCCAGGGTGGCGATATCGCTCCGGCACGACAGCGACATCAGGTCAAGGACCTGCCGCGCGGCCGGGGTCAGGCTGCCCACCGTTGCCGCGAATTCGGATTCGAAGCTCCCCTTGCAGGGCAGTGGAATGGGCAGGGCGTACTTCCCCTCGGCCTGGCGCTCCAACAGGCAGGTGTAAAGCTCGACGGCGGCAAGCGGGTTGCCCTGGGTTGTAGCAGCCACCGCGTGGACTGCCGCTGTTGCGACTTGCCGCGCCGGAATCGACTCCAGCATCCGGACCGTGTCGTTGTAGTTCAGCGGCTTGAGGTGAAGGGCCGGGAGGCTGCCGAACGGGCTGTCCGGCACTTCTTCACGCACGCTCATGAAAAGTGCCACGTCCGTCCCGGATAGGCGGCGGGCGAGGAACCCGATCACAGCTTGGCTGCTGGGATCCAACTGGTCTGCATCGTCAACGACGACGACGGTGCGTGAGGACGATCGCTGATGCAGTCCATTCAGGAGCATCGTGGACACCGTGGGGACATCCAGTGCGGCGGTGGAATTTCTCAGCAGTTCATCGGCGAACCGGTTGAGGACGGGATCATCGATTCCGTTCAGCAGCGCAGTGAGGCCCGAAAGCGGCCAGTCGGACTCGGAGGCACTGGCCCGCAGGAAAACTGTCCGGTAGTCAGAGAGCCGCGGGATCTCGGACAGGAGGGCGGATTTACCCACGCCACGGCGGCCTACAACGCTCAGGGCGGATTCCTTCGGCCCCCGGATCACTGAGAGGATCCGGTCCAACTCCTTGCTTCGCCCGATTAACGACATGTGGTCCCCATCCATCGTTGAAGGAGACCGATATTGCCTTGTACTTCCTGTATGTGTCGTCGAAGCCCCGTCCACTCATTCCCATGAGTGAGCCGGGGAAATTCCTGGCCGCTTCGTTACGTCCAGCACGGTACCCAACCGTTGGATGTCAATATAGCCCCGTTCCAGAGCCCGCACCAGAGTAATTTGAGCCGCGAGTACTCAGGTTTTGGAGCCCTGAGTACTTAGGTTTCGAGAGCATTTCAAAGTTGCCTGCAAGGCAGTGGATGGTTCGCAATGGTGTGCCATCCTGTGGAAACATCTGATTTGGCCTCCGGCGTTCTGTGCCAGTGCACATCAATCGTCGCCCGGTGCGCGTCTAGGGTGGGATAAAACGTGTGATCCACCGCACGGAGCAACCACGATGGCCTCCCGCCCCGTCGTTATGGCCCCGCAAGGCAGCCAAATTTCCGCACCAACACGAAGGACGGCGCACCTATGCCCGCTGACCAACAACTCGCCAAGTCGCTCAAGCCGCGGCATCTGTCCATGATCGCCATTGCCGGCGTCATCGGGGCAGGCCTCTTTGTGGGGTCCGGTGCCGCGATCCAACAGGCCGGCCCGGGAATCCTGCTGGCCTATATGGCTGCCGGAATTGTCGTGATCCTGGTGATGCGGATGCTCGGCGAGATGGCGGCCGCCAACCCTGAAACCGGGTCCTTTTCGACCTACGCCGACAAGGCGTTGGGCCGCTGGGCAGGTTTCAGCATCGGGTGGCTGTACGCCTGGTTCTGGATCATCGTCCTGGGCATCGAAGCAACCGCCGGCGCCGCGATCATGCACCGGTGGGTCCCCGGAATCGACCAGTGGGTGTGGGCGCTGATCCTGATGGTCCTGCTCACGCTGACCAACCTGGGATCGGTAAAGTCCTATGGAGAATTCGAGTTCTGGTTCGCCTCCATCAAGGTCGCAGCCATTGTGCTGTTCCTGCTCTTCGGAGTGGCAGCCATCATGGGCCTTATCCCCGGAGTGCCGGCGCCGGGCCTGAGCAACCTCATCGAGAATGGCGGATTCCTGCCCAACGGGCCGGGAGCGGTCCTGGCCGGGATCCTGGTGGTCGTTTTCTCCTTTTTCGGTGCAGAGATCGCCACTATTGCCGCTGGTGAGTCCGAGAACCCCGTTGACGCAGTCAAGAAAGCCGTCAAGTCCACTGTTTGGCGGATCCTGGTCTTCTACATCGGCTCCATCGCCATCGTGGTCACCCTGCTGCCCTGGAATGATGCCAACGTAGCCAAGAGCCCGTACGTCGCCGTAATTGAACTGTTCGGCATCCCCGGTGCCGGCACCATCATGGATATTGTGGTCCTCACCTCCGTGTTGTCCTGCCTGAACTCCGGCCTCTACACCGCCAGCCGCATGCTCTTCTCCCTCTCCAAGCGCGGCGACGCGCCGGTGGCCTGGACCCGGATTTCAAAGCGGGGCGTACCTGCCTCCGCAGTCCTGGCCTCCACCGTCGTCGGCTTTGTCACCGTGGGGCTGAACTACATCGCTCCGGAGACCGTCTTCCTGTTCCTCGTGAACACTTCGGGCGCGATCGCACTCTTTGTCTGGCTGGTCATTGCCTCCTCCCAGCTGATCCTGCGCAAGCGCATGGGTGCCGCCGCCAAGGACCTCGCCCTGAAGATGTGGCTGTTCCCCTACCTGACCTGGGTTTCCATCGCCAGCATCGTGGCGCTGCTGATCGGCATGGTGATCCTGGAATCCACGCGCGAGTCCCTGATGCTCTCTCTGGCACTGGCCGCCGTGGTGGTTGGCATCGGGGTATGGCGCTACCGGAAGGGTGGCCCGGCCGGACCGGCAGCTGAGGCTCCGCAGGGTGAGGATGCCGCCGTCGGCGCAGCACAAGCGTCGTAAGTCTCCGGACGTCCTCAGGCCGCCGGGCCCAGCACCAGGTTGATCGTGGCGGCCAGGATGACCGTACCGAAAACATAGGACAGGAGGCTGTGCTTCAGGGCTTCGCGCCGGATGTGCGGGTTCTCCAGGCTGGTGTCCGAGACCTGGTACGTCATGCCGATGCTGGTAGCCAGATAGGCGAAGTCCGTGTACTGCGGCGGTTCGTCCTGGTTGAAGCTGACGCCGCCTTCGGTCGCCCCGCCGTAATAGTGCTCCGCGTACCTGAGGGTGAACAGGGTCTGGACCAGCATCCAGGACAGGGCCACGCTGGCCAGGACCAGTGCAGCCCCAGCAAGTTGCGTGCCGCCGTCGCCATTGTGTGAGTCCATAACCACGACGGCGACCGCGGCCAGCGACGCGACGTTCGCCGCCAGGATCAGCAGGTCAGTGGTGGTCCGGGACGGGTCCTCGGCGGTGGCGTGGGCCTTGGTTTCCTTTGGACCCATCCTCCCGACTACCAGCCACACCCAGCCGACATACACCAGCGCTGCCGTGGCCCACCCTGTGGCCGGGGCCTGTAACCATCGGCCGGCAGCGCCCGTCGCCAGCGTGGCCGCGATTCCCGCCACCAGCATTGCCAGGAACCGCAGCCGGCTGCGCCTGACCGGGCCGGGGCGGTCGATGAGCGGTGCGGCGTCCATGCTCTGTACTCTAGCTGCGGCGCACAGGACCCTGGTCCCCAGCCTCGGTTTTCCACATATCCTCATGGCTGCTTCCACTGTGGAACCATGGCGCATAGCGTGGAGTCAAGCGCGAATCGCCTATCCGGTCCAAATGCACTAAGATATTGAAGTCTGTGCTGCGTCCTGCCTCCGTTCCGGTGGCCGGGCATGTGCATGGCATCGCAAATGAACCTCCTGTTACGGAAATGCCGTAACCGCTTAGCCCAAAGGAGGTGGGTTCACATATGCGTCCTTACGAATTGATGGTAATCATCGACCCCGAGGTCGAAGAGCGTACCGTTGAGCCGTCGCTTCAGAAGTTCCTGAATGTCATCACCAACGATGGTGGAACCATCGAAAAGGTTGACATCTGGGGCCGTCGCCGACTGGCCTACGACATCAAGAAGAAGTCCGAAGGTATCTACGCCGTGGTGAACTTCACCGCCAAGCCGGACACCGCCAAGGAACTTGACCGCCAGCTGTCTCTTAACGAGACCATCATGCGCACCAAGATCACCCGCCCCGAAGAGCAGAAGGTTGTTGCTGAGTAATTTCAGCTCCGATTTTCATTCTTCACCCCGCAGGATCGAATTCTTCATCCAGGATCGAACAAGGAGGCAGTAGATGGCAGGCGAAACCACCATTACGGTCATCGGTAATCTCACCAATGACCCGGAATTGCGGTTCACACCGTCAGGTTCGGCAGTAGCGAACTTCACCATCGCTTCCACCCCACGCACCTTTGATCGCCAGTCCAATGAGTGGAAGGACGGGGAAACCCTGTTCCTCCGCGCAGCAGTCTGGCGTGAAGCAGCCGAGAACGTCGCCGAGTCCCTCACCAAGGGCATGCGCGTGATCGTTTCCGGCCGGTTGAAGAGCCGTTCCTACGAAACCAAAGAAGGCGAAAAGCGCACCGTCATTGAGCTCGAAGTCGATGAAATCGGCCCGAGCCTGCGCTACGCCAATGCCAAAGTCAACCGTACCCAGCGCTCCGGCGCCGGGGGTGCCGGAAACGGCGGACAGGGTGGCTTCGGCGGCGGCAACAGCGGCGGTGGGTTCGGGGGAGGCGGCGCTGGTGCAAGCCAGGGCGGCAACTCCGGCGGAAACTGGGGCGGCAACCAGCCCGCAGCGCAGGAAGACCCTTGGGCAACGCCCGGTGTCTCCAACGCAGGCGGCTGGGGCAACGGCCCGGATTCCGAACCCCCCTTCTAACCACCAAAAATTAAGGCCCGACGCCGGGACCGCCGGAAGTGCCGCATGGCACCGAAGCGACTGCCGCCGTCGGACCACCACCATCCCGTGGATCAATATCCACGGGCTCCATAGAATAGGAGCTCCACGATGGCTAAGGCTGAACTCCGTAAGCCCAAACCAAAGTCCAACCCCCTGAAGGCCGCTGACATCACTGTCATCGACTACAAGGACGTAGCATTGCTGCGCAAGTTCATCTCCGACCGCGGAAAGATCCGCGCCCGTCGCGTCACTGGCGTCACGGTGCAGGAACAGCGCAAGATCGCACAGGCAATCAAGAACGCCCGCGAAGTTGCCCTGCTGCCTTACTCCGGCGCTGGCCGCGGCTAAGGAAGGGATTAACTAACATGGCAAAGCTCATTCTGACCCACGAAGTAACCGGTCTCGGTGCTGCTGGCGACGTTGTCGAGGTCAAGGACGGTTACGCACGTAACTACCTGCTCCCCCGCAACTTCGCCCTTACCTGGTCCAAGGGTGGCGAGAAGCAGGTTGAGTCCATCAAGGCTGCCCGTGCCGCCCGCGAGCACGCTTCCCTGGAAGACGCTCAGAAGCAGGCCGCTGCACTCTCCGCCAAGCCGGTCAAGCTCGTTGTCAAGGCTGGCGAGACCGGACGCCTGTTCGGCACCGTCAAGCAGGGCGACGTCGCCGACGCCGTTGAGGCCGCTGGCCTTGGCCGCATCGACAAGCGCAAGGTTGAACTGCCGGCACACATCAAGTCGGTCGGTTCCTACCAGGCCAACGTTCGTCTGCACGACGACGTTGCCGCAGTGATCGAACTCGACGTAGTCGCAGGCAAGTAGTTTTAACAGCTACGAAGCACTGAACTGCACGAAAACCCCCGTTGCCTGACCGGCGGCGGGGGTTTTCTGTGTGCGGACGCTGCATCGAGAGGGCACTTCAGGGCAGTGTTGACGCTCCGGACTACCGCCAAATGCCACCTCGTGCGCAGGTTAGGGGCTGTTAAGCTCCGTGGTGACATGCCGGTAGCCAGACTGGATCAGCTCCTCGAGAACGTTCCGGTCCACGTCGTCGAGCTTGTTGATGTAGAGGCAGGCTGCGCTGGTCCTGTGCTTCCCCAGTTCGGGCAGCAGCCGGTCGGCATCAGGTCCGTCGGTGAGGCCGTACAGCACCAAGTTTGCCTTCCGCGGTGAGAATCCGACGGCCGCGGCGTCGCCCTCCCGCCCGCTTTCGTATTTGTAGTGGTAGGTGCCGAACCCCACGATGGTCGGACCCCACATGACGGCTTCCTGCCCGGAGATGCGGGTCATCATCTCCAACAATTCGAAGCCGTCCGCACGCCGCTGCGGATGCTCCACCTCGGCAAGGAATTCTGCCGCAGGAACATCTGTGGGCTTGGTCTTGTTCTCTGCCATGCTCGTAGTTTCGCAGACGCGGACCACGCCAGCCAGCACCAGCTGATACCTGCCGCGGTGAGCCAGTGCAACCCTGATCCGCCAGGGGCGTGGAATAAACCCGAATCACCGCCGGTTACCTCTGTACATGCAAATGCATGTATCGTAGTCCGTATCGAACTTCAGGAGTCCACAGTGGAAACCCGCCGCATCACCGTCCTGTCCGCCGGCCTGGGAGTGCCGTCCTCAAGCAGGCTGCTCGCCGACCAGCTTGCCGCTGCCGCAGAGCGCAAACTTTCCGGTGCAGGCTACGACGTGACGGTGGACGTGGTTGAGCTCCGGGACCTCGCAGTGGACATCGCGAACAACTTCGTCACCGGCTATGCCGCCCCGCGCCTGGCCGACGTCATTGCCGGGGTCGAGGCATCCGAGGGCATCATCGCGGTCAGCCCCGTGTTCAGTGCGTCCTACAGTGGCCTCTTCAAGTCCTTCATTGACCTGCTGGATCCCAAGTCCCTGGACGGTAAGGCCGTCCTGCTGGGGGCCACTGGCGGCACCGACCGACACCAGATGGTCCTGGACTACGCGATGCGCCCACTGTTCAGCTACCTGCGCACCCGGACGGCGGCCACGGGCGTCTTCGCCGGCCCGCAGGACTGGGGAAACACCGACGACGGCGGCTCGCCCCTTTCGTCCCGGATCGAGCGGGCAGCGACCGAGTTTGCAGGACTCCTGACAGGGGAGCAGCCTGGCCGCAAGCCGGTGGCCCTGGAGTCCCTGCCGTTCGAACAGCTCCTGGCGGGTATCTCGGGCGGACGTTGAGGCAGGCTCCGGTGGCGGCTATCCGGTGTCCGGACACCTCTGCCGAACTATCCGGAGCCGCCACTCGTTGACCGGGACATGAAATGTCCTGTGGATTCAATTGACCTGATCATGAGTGAACGCAGTGGTGTGGAGATTGACTACTGCCCCCAGTGCCGCGGCGTCTGGCTCGACCGCGGTGAACTGGATAAGATCATCGACCGCGCCAACGAGGCCATGGCCGGAGGATCCCAGGCGCCCGCCCGCCCGGCGGTCCCGGCGCCTGGTCCGACTCCGCCTCCGCTGTACCCGAACTTTGAGCCGCGCCGTGATCAGCCGCGGTATGACCAGCCGCGATATGACGACCGGAAGTACGGCAAGCAGGGCCATGACCGCGACTACGATCGCCGCGGACACAAAAAGAAGGAAGGCTGGCTGGGGGACCTCTTCGACTTCTAGCCCCCGGACATCACAGCCGCGGGGAGGAATGCAGGGAGGAAGGCTAGGCCCTAGTCCTCCAGGAGCGCGATGAACTCGCGGGCTTGCTTGAGGGTGATGTCAGAGTGCTTGGTCAGCGCCGTGGCGGCGGCCTCTATGTCGCCGCTGCGGACCAGCGTCCTGATCCGCCCGTAGATCTCGTCATTGAGCATGTTGCTGCTGACTTCGCGGGTTACGTCGCCCTTGCTGGCGATGGCCCGGTAGCGGTACGGGAAGCGCTGGGGGGTGTCGTCATCGTCGGGATCCTGCACGGGCTCCGCGGACGCGGGGCTGCGGTACGGCTGCGGGTGGGCCGCCAGCGCGCCTACGGCATCCCGTGACGCCCTCAGGCCGGCGTCTGTGGCCTCGTAGTAGAGCTTGATCGCTGCCATGGCCTGCCCTTGGGCGATGAGGGCGTACAGGCGACGGTGCTGGTCCTCCGTAAGCTTCGCGGCGGCCGCGCGCGCCAACTCCACAGGGTCGGTGGCGGGAGCGGCCGTGCCGGCTGCGTTGGAAGCCGCCACGCGCCTGCTGACGGCGCGGGCACCCAAGGCCACTGCGGCGGCAACTACCACCAGGATGAGGGCGGGGATCACAAGCGATTCCATTTCTAAAGCCGATCTACGTACTTCTTGGCGGTAGCCAGGTCAAAGTGCGTCGCCTGGCGGAGGAGTTTGATGGCCTGGAGCTTTTGCCCGCTGCGGGCCATCGTCTGGAGTTGCAGGGCGAATTGAGGATTGAGCTGTCCGCCCGGAAGGGCTGTGTACCCGTGCTGGCCGGACGGCCCGCCTGCCTGCGCGTGCAATGCCGCACGGGCGTTGTCCGCCTGCTGTGACTGCTGTGCCTCATTCTGGCTGGGCCGCGTGTTGGCCTCCAGCCGGGCACGGGCAGCAGTGGCGGCACGGACTTGGGCGGCATAGTGCTCGGCCGAGCGCATCGCGAGGTCCTGCTGGTATTTTTCGGCGTCGGAGATTCCGGAGTCACGAGGGCTCAGGGCTGTTGAGAGAGCCCAGATTACTGCCACCAAAACCAACGCAGGCAACAGCACCATCAGTATTTCGCCCATGTATAGAGCTTATGCCAGATCGTGGTTATCCACAGCATATTCCTTGATTCGCATACAGGTCCCCTGCTAAGGCGTCAATTCGGGGCACGTGCTATGGAATTGATCACGCTTTAGGGATGGATGCGGAGGATTGGACCCGGAATTCGGTTCCCAGTCAACAGCCTCGGCTTGCAAGCTGTGGATGAAGGTTGAGTAAAAGAATATTTCCTCCACACGTCCGGACGGACGTTCCCGCAGGTCAGAGGCTTATGGGAGAGGAAAGTTTTTTTGTTTCCACAGGGTCACCCACAGGCTGTGCACAAGCTATGCCGCTTAGTGCACAGGTTATCCACAGACCGTGGGTACATGCGGCTTTGCCCTTGGGGAAAGGGGGGCTAGCGTAGCGGGATACCTGTTTTTGGGACGCGAAAACGCTGCTGCGGAGTACGCGAAGGACCGCGGCGGAATCCCTGGATCCCGCCGCGGCGGGTAGCTCTGTGGATAACCTGTGGATATTGGGGATAACTCTTTGTGCGCAAAGCCTTTGGACCCGACAGGGCAACCGGATGGCCAGTTGTCGGTGCCTTCGGATAGACCTGTCCTGGTGCCTGCGTTTCGGATGTTCCACGGCGCAGGTACCCGCAGGAAGAAGAGCTTTAACCACGGCCGGACCGGTTCCGCCGCGGCACACAATGGAGGACGGCAGCTTTGTCAGTAACGCATCTGGACTCGATCGAGGGCACCCGCGGATCAGAAGGCAGCCGGAAACCTCCGCAGGACATTCCCGCGGAACAGTCCGTCCTGGGCGGCATGATGCTCTCCAAGGATGCGATTGCCGATGTGGTGGAGATCCTCCGTGGCCAGGACTTCTACCGTCCAGCCCACGAAACCATTTACGAAGCCATCATTGACCTCTACGGCCGCGGCGAGCCTGCGGACGCCGTCACCGTCTCGGATGAACTGACCAAGCGCGCCGAGATCAACAGGATCGGCGGCCCCGCGTACCTGCATGAACTCATCCAGACCGTGCCCACCGCAGCCAACGCCGGCTACTATGCCGAGATCGTGGCCGAACGCGCCGTGCTGCGTCGCCTGGTCAACGCCGGAACCAAGATTGTCCAGCTCGGTTACGGCTCGGATGGCGAAGTGGAAGACCTCGTCAACCAGGCGCAGGCCGAAGTTTACGCAGTGGCAGAGCGCCGTACGGCCGAGGACTACGTCGTCCTGAAGGACGTCATGGAGTCCACGGTGGATGAGATCGAAGCCTCGGGCCACCGCGGTGAAGGCATGGTGGGTGTACCCACAGGTTTCTACGAACTGGATGAACTGACCCACGGCCTGCACCCGGGCCAGATGATTGTCATCGCCGCCCGCCCCGCCGTGGGTAAGTCCACCTTCGCTCTGGACTTCGCCCGGTCGGCGGCCATCAAGAACAATCTGGCGACGGTGATGTTCTCGCTCGAAATGGGCCGGAACGAGATCGCCATGCGCCTCCTGTCCGCCGAGGCCACCATTGGCCTGCAGGACCTCCGCAAGGGCACCATCAAGGATGAGCAGTGGTCCAAAATCGCCACCACCATGGGCCGGATGAACGATGCCCCGTTGTTCATCGACGACAGCCCCAATATGTCGCTGATGGAAATCCGGGCCAAATGCCGGCGCCTCAAACAGCAGCACGATCTCAAGCTTGTGATCCTGGACTACCTCCAGCTCATGAGTTCCGGCAAGAAGGTGGAGTCGCGCCAGCAGGAAGTTTCGGAGTTCTCCCGTGCGCTCAAGCTGCTGGCCAAGGAGCTCCAGGTTCCGGTCATCGCGCTTTCGCAGCTGAACCGTGGTTCCGAACAGCGGCAGGACAAGCGGCCCATGGTCTCTGACCTTCGCGAATCCGGCTCGATCGAGCAGGACGCGGATATGGTGATCCTCCTGCACCGTGAGGACGTCTATGACAAGGAGTCACCGCGTGCTGGCGAGGCTGACATCCTGATCGCCAAGCACCGTAACGGTCCCACCAAGGACATCGTGGTGGCCTTCCAGGGCCACTACTCGAGGTTCGCCAACATGGCGGCCGACGCCGGTGGTGGCGGCTTCTGACCTCCCGTACCGTTTGGTGCTGGCCCGCTTAGCCCTGCGCCAGCAAGTGGTTGGGCAGGCGGTTTCCGGGAGCAGTGCCCCGGATTTCCAGCAGCTCGCGCGCATGCGCGTGCAGCCGCTTGTCCTCCTCCGAGACAGGCACCCAGCGGGGGATGGGCACTGACGTGCCTTCGGCGTCGCGCGCCACCATCACTGTCAGGCAGTACGTGGTGAGGTTCAGTTCCTTACCCTTGGGGTCCCCGGAGCGGACGTGTACGGCAATATGCATGCCTTTGGTTCCGGTGTAGACCAGCCGCGCCTCCACCTCCACCACGTGTCCAATAAGCAGCGGGCGGTAGAAGCGGACGCCGCCTGAAAACACGGCAACGGTGTCCTTGCCGCAGTAGCGGGACGCGCAGACATAGGCCGCCTCGTCGATCCACTTCATCACGATGCCGCCGTGGACCTTCCCGCCCCAGTTCACATCGGTGGGGGCCGCCATGAACCGCAGCGTGACGCGCTCGGCCGTTCCGGCGTCGGTATATTCCTGGTCCTTCATGGCTGCAACGATCTGTTCCCGGACCTTGACCCTGGCGAGGGCGTGCTCGCGCTGTTCGATTTCCTGGGCGGTGACCGGCTCAAACTGTTTCACCGGGATAGGCTTGCCGTCCTCGCCCACGGCCACGAAAATCACCATGCACTGGCTGCGCATCGTCGCTGGTCCGCCTTTGGGATCCCCGGAGGAGACGACGGTACGGATGTGCATGGAAGAGCGCCCTGTGTACACGATGGTGGCCTCGACTTCCACCATATCGCCGCTGTTGACGGGGTCAGCGAAGTGGATGTTGCCCACGTAGGCAGTGACGCAGTAGGACTTTGCCCAGCCGACAGCGGCAGCGTACGCGGCCTTGTCCACCCATTCAAGGACGGTCCCTGCGTCAACGGACCCGCTGTGTCCCACATCCATGGGGGCGGCCAGGAAACGGAGGGTTACGGAGTTGGCTGCGGTCTCAGTCATGCTGCGATCTTACTGAGGCGCCGCGTTACCCGAGGGTAGCTCCGGCCCCGCCCCGATGAAGAAGCACCTCACGGTCCGGGCGTCACGGAATGTGTGGGAACAAAACAACGACGGCGGTGAGCACCCGGGTGCTCACCGCCGTCGTTCGATCATGATGTGAGCCGTTAGGCGAGCACGGCCAGCCTGGAGTTCGTACGGCCGAACAGGGCCCGGTCCACCGAGATGCGGCCGGCGCCGGTAAGCGCCACCGCCAGGGCAGCAGCTGCCAGAAGCAGTACCAGTTCGTAGCCGCCGGTTGCCGCGAAGACCCCCGCAGAGGCATGCACCAGAAACAATGCCCCCAGCATGTCAAGGGCCAGCAGGAGGGCGACCACCCGGGTCAGGACACCAAGAATGAGCGCAATTCCGCCACCAAGTTCCAGGACTGCCACCGCAGGAGCGGCGATTTCGGCAGCGGGAACACCCATTTTGGCGAAGGAGGCCTGGGTTCCGGCGATGGTCCATTCGTTGAACTTCTGCCAGCCATGGGCGGCAAAGATGAAGCCGATGATGACGCGAAGAATCGTCACTGCCGTGGTGTTAAGCGAGGTCGTGTTCATGTCCCGAGTCTTCCAAACCTATACTTGAAGTGTCAACTAATTGTGTCTTGGTGTGTTGTTTGTCATGGTTTCCACGGAAACCCGTGAGGGGGAGCGTCTCGGCAGCCGGCCGGATGTCCGGAGGCCCCGATAGGCTGGCAATCGTGCCTCATCAAGCTGCCCCTGCTGCCGCAAAGACTCCCGCCGGCCACTCCCGGGAAATCCTGCGGCTCGCCGTCCCCGCCTTCGGTGCCCTGATTGCTGAGCCGCTGTTCCTGCTGGCGGATTCCGCGATCGTGGGCCACCTCGGCGTTGCCCAGTTGGCCGGGGTCGGCCTCGCCTCCGCTGTGCTGCACACCGCCGTCGGCCTGATGGTCTTCCTCGCCTACTCCACCACTCCGGCCGTTGCGCGGGCGCTCGGTGACGGCCAGCTCGGCCGGGCCCTCGCGGCAGGACGGGACGGTGTGTGGCTGGCGCTCCTGCTGGGTATCCTGCTGGCTGCGGCAGGCTTCGTAGCCGCCGATCCACTCGTGGGCCTCATGGGTGCGGACGGCGACGTCAGGGTATTCGCCGCCGACTACCTCCGCTGGTCCATGCCCGGGCTGGTGGCCATGCTGCTCATTTTCGCCGGCACGGGCGTTCTCCGCGGGCTCCAGGACACGCGGACACCCCTGGTGGTGGCCACGGCCGGCTTTGCCCTGAACATTGTCCTGAACCTGTGGTTGGTCTACGGCTTGGGCTGGTCGGTGACCGGCTCTGCCGTGGGGACCAGCATCGCGCAATGGGCCATGGCTGCCGTCTACGTTGTGATGGTCCAGCGGAACGCCTCGCGGCATGGCGTCCCCCTGCTTCCCGACTGGCGCGGCATCCACGCCATGACGCGCGTCGGTTCGTGGCTGATGCTGCGCACGCTTAGCCTGCGCATCGCCATTCTCGCAACGGTGCTGGTGGTTACTGCCCAGGGCCCGGTGAACCTGGCCGCACACCAGCTTGCCATGACCATTTTTTCCTTCCTCGCCTTCGCCCTGGATGCCCTGGCCATCGCGGCCCAGGCCCTTATTGGGAAGGAGTTGGGGGCATCCAATGCTGCCAAGGCGCGCCTGCTGACCAGAACGATGATCAGGTGGGGCATAGGTTTTGGTGCGGTCACGGGTGTGCTGCTCGCCGCGGCTGCGCCCTGGGCAGGGGTTCTGTTCACGTCCGACGCCGGAGTCCACTCTGTGCTGACCGTCGCCTTGTGGGTACTCGCCGCCGGTCAGCCCCTGGCCGGCTACGTGTTCGTCCTCGATGGTGTGCTGATCGGTGCCGGCGATGCGAAGTACCTGGCGATTGCCGGCGTCGTCAACCTCGCCGTCTACATCCCGCTGCTCCTGGCTGTGGCGGGCTCAGGCGCTTCCGGGCTGGCCGGGCTGGGGTGGCTGTGGGCAGCCTTCGCGCTGGGGTACATGGCTGCCCGCGCCCTGACTCTCGGCGCCCGTGCCAGGTCCGACAGGTGGATGGTGCTCGGTTCGCAGTAGCAGCCACGCCTACTAAACTGGACCGGTGACCCGCCCTTTGACGCCCGCAGAAGCCACACCCGGTACCGCTCCCCAGGAAGACCTGTGGAAGCCGGTCCTGTTGCGGGCCCTTGCCGCGCTGGTATTCGGCGCCGTCACGATCTTCTGGGCCACGCCGTCGGTTGAGGTGATGGCCTGGGCGGGCGGAACCTACTTGTTGGCCACTGGCGCCTTGGTCCTGTGGGGTACCCCCAAGGCCGGCTTCACCCGCGACAGTACGCCTGGAAAGCTGCTCTCGGCCGCAGGACTGATCCTGGCAGGCAGTGGCGCGGCGCTGCTGCTGTTCCATGGCGACGTGCCCTTCGGCGTGATGGCGGCGCTGGGCCTGGGCCTCGCAGGCGCGATCGAGCTGGTGTGCGGACTGCGGCACCGTGGCGGGCACGTCCTGGCCAGGGACTGGATAGCATCCGGGGTCATTGGCCTCGGAACGGCCGCGGCACTCCCGTTCTTCATCAGCCTCGGTGCGCATGCGCTGCTGGGGGTCGCCGGTGGCGGCGCCATCCTTGCCGGCGTCCTCTGGGTGCTGTCCGCGCTGACCCTGCGGCATGATGCCCGGGGCGCTGCCGCGAAGCCGTAAACTAGACAGGTACGGTTCTACCCGGCGTAGAAGTTTCGCCGTACACACGCACCCTACACACCACCGCACATTCGAACCGGGCAGGCCTTTCGCGCCGTGCCTGCAGGGGAGGAATCACCTTGGCAGACCAGCAACCAGGAAAACCGCGCAAGATGCGGACCTCGGTGAAGGGGCCGCTGATGTTCTCCGCGTTCTGGGCCGTCCTCGCCTTTTTTGCAGTCCTGATCTTCGCGTCGGGCGGCAGTTCACGCGCCCCTCGGTTCGACCTCGCCTTCACCGGAGCCGGCATCGCGTTCATCGTTACGCTGGTCATTGCCGCGATGCTCTCGATGAGCTACAAGGACAATGCCGAGCACCTCGGCAAGGGATCAGGTGTCAACCTGAGCTCAGCACGCAAGCCTTCCCATGGATTCGGTGGCACGGCTCCGCGGGCCGGTCGGGAAGGCTCACAGCCTGGTTCCGACGAGCCCGGCACCCCCGACGCCGACGGACCGACCGGCCGCTGATCCTGCGCACCCGACGGGCCGGTCCGCTCTAGCTCGCCTTTGCCTGGCGCGCCCGGTAGGCCGCGACGTGTGCCCGGTTGGCGCAGTTGCCGGTGTCGCAATATCGCTTGGACCGGTTCCGCGTGAGGTCCAGGACCACTGCATCGCAGTCATCCCCTTCGCACACCAGCATGCGGTCCATCTCCTTGCTCCGGATCACGTCCACCAGGGCCATGGCTGCTTCGGTTCCCATCCTGTCCGCAAGTGGCGCTTCGCGGGTGGTGGCATGGAGGTGCCAGTCCCACTGGTCATGTTTCATCAGTTGGGGAAGGGCATTAGCCTCACGCAGCATGCGGTTCACGGATTCCACCGCCGAATCCTCATCGGAGATCCACACTCTGGCGAGCTCGCCGCGCAGCTTGTGGATGCTGGCCAGTTCCGCCGCGTCGCGTGTCCGGGATCCGCTGAAACCTTCGGCCTCGAGGAAGCGGTCCAGGTCCGACACGGTGGCCAGGGTTTCCTGGCCGTTGGCGGCAGTGTTGATCAGGTTCACCACGGTGCGGAGAGCCACCTCGGTGTCAGGGGCAAAGACCATCTTGACTCCTTACAGGACCCGGCGTAATGTCATGAGCATTACCCTACTTTACTCCTGACAGGAGGCGACGATGCCTGCCGCCACCAACTCCCCGAGCACCTCCGCGGCACGCCGTGGCTTTATGGCCTCCGGCCTGGGAGTCGCACTGTTCTCGTCCGCTGTCTTCGGACTCTCCGGATCCTTCGCCAAGGCGCTGCTCGAAACGGGCTGGTCTCCGGGCGCCGCAGTAACTGCGCGCCTCACCGGTGCGGCCCTGATCCTGGCGATTCCGGCCATCCCCGCCCTGCGTGGCCGGTGGCACCAGGTGCGCGAGAACTGGGTCACCATCGTCCTGTTCGGCCTCATCGGCGTGGCCGCGTGCCAGTTGTTCTACTTCAACGCTGTGGCCCGGCTTTCCGTTGGTGTCGCGCTCCTGCTGGAGTACCTGGCACCCGTCATCATCGTCCTGTGGCTCTGGGCTGCCAGCAGGAAGCGGCCACGCGCGCTAACCTTCGGCGGTACGCTGTTGTCCCTCGCCGGCCTCGTGCTGGTCCTTGACCTCACTGGAGCGGTCAAAATCGACGTCATTGGTGTTTTCTGGGGAATTGCGGCGGCAGTGTGCCTGGCTATGTACTTCTTCATCACCGCCAAGGAGAACGATTCCCTGCCGCCCATAGTCCTGGCGTCCGGCGGCCTCATGGTGGGGGCTTCCGTTATGTGGCTCGCCGCCGCAACCGGCTTGCTGCCCATGGCCTTCAGTACGGCGGACACCAGGCTCGGCCCGTGGATTGCGCCCTGGTGGGTGTCACTGGGCGGACTGGTAGTCCTGGCAACGGTCCTGGCCTACGTATCCGGCATCATGGCGGCCCGTGCCCTGGGCTCCAAGGTGGCATCCTTCGTTTCGCTGACCGAGGTGCTGTTTGCCGTGGTCTGGGCATGGCTGTTGCTCGGGGAGCTTCCCGGCGCCATCCAACTCCTGGGCGGGGCGCTCATTGTCGGTGGCGTCATCCTGGTCAGGCTTGATGAACTGCGCAGCCCGGCCCTGGCTACTGCATCGGCGACGGAGGCCGAAGCACCCCGACGCAAGGCGGCCTCACCCCTGGAGCACGCGAACGACGTCGAACCCGTTCCCTGACAGTCCAGCGCCGCCACTGCCCATCCCGGGCGCCGGAAAAACCTCCTGCCCCTACCAATGCCCGCGGGCCCCGGACACTGTGCTGTGTCCGGGGCCCGCGGTTCGCGTGCTGCGTGGT
>NZ_JBLWIJ010000006.1:0-2149 GCF_051365025.1 Arthrobacter sp. R4 | reverse complement strand
CGGCATCCCCAGCGGCCCCCGGCTGATCCGGAAGATCCATTACCTAGAACCTATCCCGGCCCCAAAACACTGTCGATGGGGACCGCTGCCCATGCACCACTGCCCATCGGCGGAAGACCGCAACCAGGATGGGAAGGGGTCAGCCACACGGCTAGTGGGCCGAGAGACGGTTTCGGCTCCACCAGGCGAAGGAGACCCCGCCCAGCGCCACAAGCAGTACGCCGGCCATGATCGGCAGAAGCCCCGAGCCGAAGCCGGGGCCATCGCTGTCCGATACCGCAGCAGCGTGGGTGGGCCTTGCCGACTTCGTGATGGGCTTGTTCCAGTTGGATTCGGTCGACGGGGTTGCCGTCGACGGCGTGGGGCTGGGGGACGCAACGGTTGGCTCTGCTGTCTCTGTCTCTTCGGCCGTTGCACTGGGCTCGGGCGCGAGGGTGGGCTCCGGTTCGGGCGCCGGCGCTGCGGGCACCTGTTTGGCGGGTGGGGCTGGGGCGGGATCCACCGGCTGAGTCGGGACCGGGGGCTCCTGCGTGGGCTTGGGATCCGGCTTGCCTTGGTCTTCCCCCGGCCCGGTTGTAGGTTGCTCACACGACTCGCAAACGGTCGGGGCGGGTTCCGCCGTCGGGGATTCCGCGTGCGCAGCCCCCACCGCACCAAGGCCGACCGCCAGCGCCATGCCAACGGCAGCAATGGTCGCGGGGACAGCGCGCGGCACTGGGGAGGATCGGATCATGGTTACCTTTTCGACAGCGCGCGGCTCCCCCTCCGCGGCAATTAGTGTTCCCGGTAGTCTGCTACAACACGCCGCGGGGCCGCAAATCCCCCGGATTCACGGCGCCCAACGTATAAGGAGCCTCAGTCCCCCCATTGCTCAATGGGCAGAGGCCCGGTTCCGACCCCACCAGGCGAAGGCCAGGCCGCCCAGGCCCACCAGCAGCACGCCGACCAAGATGGTCAGCAGCCCCGGGTCCCCGAAGCCGGGGCCGTCGCCGTTGGAGACGGCTGCAGCCTGGGTTGGTTTGGTGGACTTGGTGATCGGTTTGTTCCAGTTCGATTCAGTGGAGGGCAGGGCAGCGGACGGCGTGGCGCTCTGGGCACTGGTGGCCGCGTCACTGGACGCTTGCCCGGCCGGCTCAGTCGGCTCCGGGGCCAGGGTGGAAACCGGCGCGGGGGCGGGTTCCGCGGACGGCGGCGCGGGAGGTGCGGGAGGTGCGGGGGCCGGCGGAGCAGTGGGTTCTTCCGAGGTGGGTTTGGGGCGGGGAGTGCGCGGATCCCTCGGGTCAGGTTCAGACAGACCCGGAAGGCAGATCAGTCCGCACGTGGGTGTTGGTTCGGAAGTTTGCGCGTTCGCAGGCGCCACCACCCAGAGGCCGATCGAAAGCGCCAAAACCGAAGCGGCCGCCGTCGCCGATACAACTCTGAGCGCGGACGGTTTTTGTTTCATTGATACCTTTTCGTCACAGCGCGCGGCCCCCTCCGCGCATCACTGGTTTCCCGGCAGTCTGCTACAACTGCTCCCTGGAGTCTCCTACAACACGCGGTTAAGCCCTAAATCCCCCGTGCTTAACGTCCCGCTCTTTGCCGTCTGTCTGGCCCACGCTCTAGTCCCTGTTTTCCGGCGGCAGGGCGATCTGGAGCTTGCGTGCCTTGCCGCGCCCCACAATGTAGCCGCGGCCCGGAATGAACTCCGGACTGACCCGGCCCAGCGAAGTGTTCAGCAGGCTGTCACCCTCAATATCGCCGGGGTTGACGAGCAATCCCCTGCGCCCTGATTTGAACGGCTGCGACAGCGACCAGGCCGAGGACCAGGTGGAGGTTTCAGACTCTCCGATGACCCACTGGTCGGCCTTGATGGACGCCGTCACGAGCTGCGCCACCCCGGATTCGGCGACCGTGTCGGTGAACTCGGTCAGGCCCTCGATGAAGATGGCAAGCTTGCCAGGGTTTCCGGAGGAGTGCCCGGTCAGGTCCTCAACGATGTCGGCGAGGTCGTCCGGCCCCACGATCGACCGGTTCCAGATGGGGAGCGAGGCGACTGCAGAGCGGCGGGATCCGATGTACACCAGTTCCGTGTCCGGGTTGGAGCGCCGGAGGGCGTACGCCATCGTTACGAGGGCAACGGTCCGTCCTGAGCCGGGAGGGCCGGCCA
>NZ_JBLWIJ010000005.1:0-21250 GCF_051365025.1 Arthrobacter sp. R4 | reverse complement strand
AGGCGACTGCAGAGCGGCGGGATCCGATGTACACCAGTTCCGTGTCCGGGTTGGAGCGCCGGAGGGCGTACGCCATCGTTACGAGGGCAACGGTCCGTCCTGAGCCGGGAGGGCCGGCCAGCAGCAGCGGACCCTTGGCCATGATTTCGGCGGGCTGCAGCGTTTCGTCGTCGACACCGATGACCGGAAGGTCCGGGCTGCCGGCCGGCAGCACGTCCAGGTCCACCTGGTCCGGGAGCCGCTGGATCCGGGGCGCCCTGTCCAGCCCCTGCCGCAGCATGGCCTCGCTGAGTTTGTGCACTTCCCTGGCCTGCAGGGCAAGGTTGGAGTCGCCTCCCAGCACTGCAAGCTGGACTTCGTGGCCGCCCAGCAAGCCCCGACCCGGAGGGGAGGTGCTGCTCAGGACGTCCTTGGGGACGTCCATGGACAGGTAGTCGTCTTCAGAGGACAGGCGCAGGACCAGCCGGCGCTGGATGGAGGCCAACAACGACGCCGGCACAGCGTTGGGACGGTCACCGGTAACTATCAGGTGGATGCCGAGGGGACGGCCGTCGGTGGCCAGCTGGAGGAAAATGTCCCACAACGCGGAGAGGCGGCTGTATTCGTACGTTTCGCGGAACGATGTCATGCCGTCCACGAGTACGAAAATCCGCTTCTCATCCGGCCGGTTGGCCAGTTTCCGATACTCCACAATGGTGGAGGCCCTGACTTCGGCAAACCGGGCGGAACGTTCGTCGGCGATGTCCCGGAGCAGGCGCAACAGGCGGCCGACTCGTTCCACGTCATCGCCGCCGATGACTTCGCCCACGTGCGGCAGCTCTTCGAGCATCTTGAGCCCCGAGGATCCGCAATCGATGCCGTATACGTGGACCGGCCCGCCGCGCGGCGTGACTGCTGCGGCGATGGCGATTCCGCGCAGCGCCGCGGACTTACCTGAGCCACCGGTGCCATAGATGGCCATGTTGCCGTCTTTGTCGGGTTCGTAGAACACCGTGGGCTGGTCCTGGCGGGCGGGGTCATCGGCGACGCCGAGCAGCAGCCGCTCGTCCGTCCTGGGATTCGGCAGCTTGGAGAAGTCGTACGTCTTCGCCAGTTCGTCCAGCCAGGGCTTGCGTGGCGGACGGATGGCCAGCGAGTCGGCCGCCCTGACAATGTTCGCCGTCATCCGGGCGATGTCGTTGGGGCCGGCGGGTTCTTCCTGGACCGGTTTTTCCGGGGCGGGAACATCCCAGGCGGGTCCGGATCCGAAGGCCATCTCCACGATGTCGATCTGGGGCCGCTGCGGTTTTTCGGTGGTCCAGCCGCCCGCGTAGCCGGTTTGGAATCCCTGGATCCGGCCGGGGCCGGTCTTGGCGGCGCCACGGCCGGGGATCGACGGGTCGAAGTAGGCGGCATCGGGCACACCGAGGATATCGGTGGCGTCGTCCTCGTCCGCCATGCGCAGGGCCACGCGGAGGTTGGTGTTGGCGCGCAGGCTGTCCTTGATCACGCCGGCAGGACGCTGTGTGGCCAGGATCAGGTGCAGGCCGAGCGACCGCCCGCGGGCGGCAACGTCCACCACGCCGTCAACGAACTCGGGAACTTCGGTGGCCAGCGCGGCGAACTCGTCCACGATGATGATCAGGTACGGCGGGGCTTCGGGGTCGGCTTCACGCTGGAGGGCCAGGAGGTCCTTGGCCTTCTTCCGGTTCAGGAGGTGTTCGCGGTAGTGCAGTTCGGCCCGGAGGGAGGTCAGAGCGCGGCGCACCAGGTGCTGGGAGAGGTCCGTGACCAGGCCCACGGTGTGCGGCAGGTGCAGGCAGTCGGCGAACGCCGCGCCGCCCTTGTAGTCCACAAAGAGGAAGCTCACCCTGTCCGGGCTGTAGGCCGCGGCCATGCCCATCACCCAGGACTGCAGGAACTCGGACTTTCCGGCACCGGTGGTGCCACCCACCAGGGCGTGCGGGCCCTCATTCTTGAGGTCAAGGTAGAGGGGTTCGACGCCCTTGGACCCAACGAGCGCGCGGAGCGTTCCGTTGTCCTTGCGGTTGGCGACTGCCGTGGCGTGGACGGAGTTGTTCTCGGTCCACCGTTCGGCCACAGCCTGGGGGCTGTCCAGGAAGTCCTTGCCAATGAGGGTGGCATAGGAGACGGCACGCGGCAGGTCGGAGTCATCGCTCATGGGCTTGCCCACGTCCACCACCGGGGAAAGCATCCGGGCCAGCTGGCCGGCAAGCTCGGCGTCCAGGCTTTCGCAGCTCACCGGGTAGCTGTGGCGGCCCAGCCGGACCTGGCCTGTGGTGGTGCCGTGGTCGCCGTCCACCACCATGAAGTCGCGGCAGGCGGCGGGAAGGGCCTGGATGTCGGTAGCCACCCACATGACGTGGACGCCTGAATCAGGGCCACGTTCCGCGAGGCGGGTCAGGCGGCCGCGGTCAACGGGGGCGTCGTCCTCCACGATGACCAGCACGGCCGGCAGCATCGGCCCCGGGATTTCGTCCTTGGCGGGGTCGATGTCCGGGCGCAGGTCCGGGCCTGACCGGCCGGCCGCGGCTTCCCGGGCGTCGAGCAGGTCTTCCAGGCGGGCCAGGAGGGAGGAGCCGCTGGCCGAGCCAGCGGCCAGGTGGTCGCCACTGAGCGGGCTGTGGCCCGAACCGACGTGGGGCAGCCATTGCAGCCAGTTCCACCGTTCCCTGGACTGCGCTGAGGTGATGGCAGTGACAACTGCTTCCGCGGGTGAGTGGAGGCCCACCAGCTGCAGGACCATGCCGCGGGCGACGTCGTCGACCAGGCCGCGGGCACCTGCCACGCCGAATGACCCCGCGGTCCGCAGCTGCGAAACGACGGGCACGCCTTCAATGTCCCTGAACTGCTTGATGCAGTCCTGGATCTCCCGCATGTATTCGACTTCCGTACCGTTCTCGGCCGGCTCCTCGAACGTAATGCGCGACGGCGCCGTGCCCAGTCCGAACCGCAGGCCGAGGAAGCCCTTGTGCTCGGGCCGGTGGGTCCAGAGCAGCGGGCCCAGCTTGTAGATCGAGTCCACGGTGTCGCTGACAGAGGGCGCTTCCTGCAGGCGGACGGCGCGTTCCACATGCTGCAGCTCGGTGATGTCCTGCCGGAATGCGGCCATGGAGGCCCGGAAATGCTTGAGCTGTTCCTTTTGCTGCCGCCTGGTCTGCATTTTTTGGTCCACGTAGTGGCCCACGATGAACAGCGGCATCATGGCCATAAAAATGACGGAGAGCATGTTCCCGGTGACGGCGAACAGGACCCCGCCCATGATGAGTGGCGCCACCAGCATGATGTAAGGGAAGGGCTGGTGGTCGGGCCGCTTGGGCCCGGCGGGCAGGACTCGTTTCGGCGCGTCGAAGCGCGGGACCACCCGCGGGGACCGGTTGAAATCGACAAGGGGCGACGTCGGTGCTGCCGCATGGTTGCGGCCCAGCGGCACCACCGTCACGGTGGTATCGCCCAGGGTTACCGTGTCGGAGGAATTAAGCGTTGCCCGGGTGACGGGCAGGCCGTCCATCAGGAGGCCGTTGGCCGAGTTGGTGTCAACGATCTCGATGCTCTCGCCCACGGTGATGCGGGCATGGCGCTTGGAAGTGAGCGGGTCCGAAAGGCGGATGTCCACGTCCCTGTCGCGGCCGATGTAGCTGGTACCGGAGGGAAGCGAAAACTCCTGGCCGACGTCGGGACCTGAAAGGATCCGCAAGGTGGCGGCTGCCGGGCCCCGGTTGGCACCGGGGACATCGAACTGTTCACTGACCTGCGTCAGGGACACCACGGAACCAGGCCGCAGGCCGGATTCGAGGAGGTTGTCCGTGCGGGTCAGGATGTTGCCGCGCATCCCGCCGGCCACAAAGGCCTCATCGATCCGGAGCGAGAGGTTCTCCGGTGCCGGAGTCCCTTTCCGGTCGGGGTCGGCAGCCCAGAGCTGGGTGGCGATGTCCGCCACGGTCGCCAGGCCGTCCACGGTGACCGCGAGGTCCTTTGTCTCCGCCGGATCCCGGCGCAGTGTCAGGCGGATTCTCATCCTTCGTCCACGCCCCTCATTTTTTCCAGCAGATAGAGGTCTTCGGGTGTGACCAGGTGGGATGTCACGGCATGTTCCACAAGCCTGGCACGCCGGTTGGTGGCGAGTTTTCCGCCGCCGCCGCGCAGCCCCACAACGCCAACCCGATCCAGCTTGTCGCAGACGTTGTCCAGCTTCCGGTTGAACCGGGTCAGCGCCCAGCCAAGCGTTTTGGCCGCGGCCGCCGACGACGGAATGGCGCTGAAGCCTGTCCCCTCGCGGCGGAGCATCGGCTCGGCGAGGGCAACGATGAGGGCCTTCTGGGAGTCGGTGAAGACCACCGGGCCGATCGTAGTGTCTCCGTTGCTGTCGTCGTCCCGCGCTTCCTGCCGGAACGAAGGCGTCTTGAGGTGGACGGCGAATTCGTAGGTAGTGGGGCCGGCCGTGAAGATGATGTTGGTGTGGCTGAAGACCAAGGGTATGCGCGCGCCAGGGGAAAGCCACGCCTGCATTCCGCCGGAGCCGTCTGCAACGGTGGCTGAGAGCATGCTGCCCACGTTGCTGAGCCACCAGATCCCGTCATAGCGGGCCACCTGCAGGAACTGCCGGTGCAGGTACGGGTTGTCATCAACCTCAAGGTCGCCTTCGCGGCCGATGTTGAAAACATCCTCGTCCGAGGGTTCGTACCATTCGCCACAGAAATCTATTGCCAGATCCCCCATTTTCCGTGCCTCCTCAAGGGCAATGCCAGAATCGCCAAGTTTTTCGGTCTGCCGTGCCGTGCTCATTCGCGGACACAGGCTATGGAGTCGTCCTCAAGCGGTGAGAACGCCCCGTCGCTGCGGACTATCATCACCTGGAGGCAGGTCGGTTCGTTGGGATTGGCCGCAACCTGCGCACTGAATCCATCGGTGGACTGGTATTCGGAGCCGCTCTCACCCAGCGTGTACACGCGCCATTTGTACGTGTCACCGGGCTTGGGCTGCGGATTCTCCCAGGTGAAAGTCACCTTGCCGCTGCTATCCCGGAATCCGGACAGGCCGGCGACGTCCGGCACTGACCCATTGTCCAGGGCGTCGGGCGGCGGCGTGCTGGCCTGCTCGGTGTCTTCAACCTTGGGAGGGGGCGCCGTTGTAGCCAGGACAATCCCCACAACCACCGCAAGGACCAGTACCGCGGCACCCGTCAAGGCGAGCCACAGATTCCTTTTTCCGTGGTCCGGGCGAGACTCCGTGACGGGCTCCTCGCTGCGGACCGCCCGGGTGACGGTGGCGTCAAGCTCAGGTTCGCGGCGGCCGGACGAACCCGTGCCCGGCTGCTGATCGTTACCTTCCGGTCCTCGCGGGAGCAATGCCGGACGCTGGACGGTGGCGTCAGCGGCCCCCACGGCTGTCCCGTAGTCGGTTGCGCCGCCGCGCAGCATGGTGGCGTGTGCCCACTCGGCGGCAGGCTGGCTGCCGGTCTGTGGGCCTGTCCCAGGGCCGGCAAAGAGATTGCCGGGGACCTGCGGCTGAACAGGTGCGCCGTGCCCGTCCGTCGGTTGCGATGGAGCAGGCTGCAGCGCTGACGGCTGGGTCGCGGGCGAGGCCCGGGTTGGTGACGGTGCGGGCGTGGACGGACCGCCGACAGGCGGAAACGACGGCGGCGGGACGTTGCCTGGGCCCTGCGGTCGGGTTCGTGCCGGGAAAGTGGGGGCGCTGCCTGTCCGTTCCGGGTCGATGGCCGCGATGCTCCGTACACGGGTTTCTTCGTATCCGTCGTCCGGATGGCTTTCTTCGGGGTGCGGCTCTTCCAGCACTTCGAACGGCGTGACTGACAGGTTCAGTTCGGCCTGGATCCGTTGCAGGGCAAGCGCAAACGCGTGGGCGGAGGAATAGCGGGACGCGGGGGATTTGGCCATGGCCGTGGACAGTGCGAGCTCCAGTGATTCCGGAACGTCCGCCCGGCCAAGGCGTGGCAGCGACATGGTGGAGATGCGTGAAATGAGCTCCCGCTGTGAGTTGTCCGCCCCGGGCATCACGAACGGCGACCTGCCGGCGAGCAATGTATACAGCGTGGCGCCGAGGGCCCAAACGTCAACCATTACGCCGTCGGTTCCGCCGTCTGTGAACTGCTCCGGCGGGGACCACGGGATGGACATTCCGGCGTCGTCGTCGGCGTCGGACCCGCCCAGGGTTCCGGATATTCCGAAGTCCGTGAGTGCTGGACGGTTGTAGTCGGTCACCAGGATGTTGGCGGGTTTGATGTCCCGGTGGGCAATACCGGCACGGTGCGCGGTTTCGACGGCGGAGGCCACCTGGATGCCCACGGCAAGGACCTCATCGACGCTGAAGCGCTGCCTCCGGTACCGCACGTCCAGGCTGGGCCGGGAGCAGTACTCCATGGCCAGGTAGGAGTGTCCGGCGTCGGTGACCTCGGCCTCGTAGATGGTCACGATGTAGGGGTGCGAGGACAGTTGGGCCATGAGGTTGGCCTCGGACTCAAACCGTCGGCGCGCACCTTCGGTCTTCAGGTCCGAAAGCAGGACCTTGACCGCCACCCTGCGGCGGGGCCGGTCCTGTTCGTAAAGGTAAACGTCTGAGAAGCCGCCTGACCCCAACAGGCTGATGTAGGAAAACCCCGGAATGTGGGGTGGCGGCGCTACGGGCCGTTTGGAACTCAAAGAATCTCCTCAAAGCGAAGCGAAATGCCGTCGCCCAGTTCTGCGATGTCGCCATCAAGCAGGATGGCCATTTCGTTCTGGGCCAGGCGCCTTGGCTGCTGGCCTTCCCGGACGAGGACGGTGCCGTTCGTTGCTTTCAGGTCGCACAGCATCACATGCCAGCCCTCGAGGCGGACCTGGACATGCGAGCGGGAGATGTCGCCGCTGGGGCTGGCAACCTGCACCAGGCGCGGCATCACGCCGCCCTGGACGCGCGAGACCGACGGCTGGCGGCCGATCACCAGAGACTGGTCAAGGTCCACAAGCTCGCCGCTGGAGACCCGCATGCGGCCAAGCCGGGGCCGGGAAACCTGGACAGCATCCGACGGCAGGGGCTGCCCGCAGACCGCACACTGGGCGTGCGTCGGCGGATTCGCATGGCCCTGCCCGCAGACCCGCGCAAGGACCATGGGGCCGGCGGATCCCGCGGCCTCCGTACCGGCGACGGCGGGCGCGGGATGCACGGCCATCCCGGCGAGATCGCTCTTCATGATCGTCTGGCCGTCGTGGTCACCATCGTCGCGGACTGCCTCACCACGGGCTGCCTCACCGCGGGCTCCGTCACCACGGGCACCCCGGTCATCACGGCTACCTCGGTCATCACGGCTACCTCGGTCATCACTGCCCGGACCGGGCTGTGAGGACATTCCCCCGCCGGTGTTCCAAGGAACTGAATCGATCAGTCCGCCGGACGGTGCCGGTGCTGGTGCTGGTGCTGGTGCTGGTGCTGGTGCCTCAGTCGACAGCATGTTCCCCGCGGCGGATGTCTGCTGTGCAGGGTGCTCGGACAGCAGGCCGTCGGGATCGTCACGGACAGCAGCGTCTTCTATGCTGCGGACCACAGTGCGCTCCCAGAGGTGGTCGTACGTGCTGGTCTGTTCGGAGGCCGGGGACGGGTCCGGCGCCGGCCCTTCCTCCACCAAGGAAGCCGCATCCCCGGTTTGGAGGACAACATCCTCCGCCGGCCCGGAGTCCGGATGTTCGGCCGGAAGGTCTTCGAAGTCTTCATCCATGACACCGATGACGGTTTCGGCCGATGCGCCGTGCTCCGGGGCATCAGCGGCAAACGTGGCATCCGGCACGGACT
Source organism: Arthrobacter sp. R4 (assembly GCF_051365025.1). Taxonomy (NCBI): domain Bacteria; kingdom Bacillati; phylum Actinomycetota; class Actinomycetes; order Micrococcales; family Micrococcaceae; genus Arthrobacter; species Arthrobacter sp. R4. The sequence continues at coordinate 13,465 of NZ_JBLWIJ010000005.1, read as the reverse complement.
GGGCCACAGCCCCGGCCGGGGCCGCGGGTTTCTCAACCACTGCTTCCTCAGGGTCCAGTGCCACCATTGCGCCAGGCTCTGTGGCCGCCACCGCCGGCACAGTTGCCGGCACAGCGCCTGCAGGCACCACAGCGATAGGAACGGGTGCGGCCGCAACTGGTCCGGCCGCAACTGGTACCGCGGATACAAGCGGTGTTGGGACAGCAGCTTCAGCGCTGCCGTCCAAGTCAACGGTCAACGCCTGCAGGAGGACCACGCCCTCCTGAAGGGGCAGCGCAGGACCCGTGGTTTCACTGCCCGGAACGTCAACACCAGGAACGCTGATGCTGTACCACTCGGGGGCCGCGAGGTGCCGTTCGGCCCACGTCGTCACGTCACGCCCATGAAGCTCCACCGGTCCGGTGGGCAGCTGCACTGTCAGGTCGATGTCTCCGCGCAGGAAAACCCGCAGGGAGTTGTTGAAATCCACGATTCCGAACGGCGGTATCTGGGCCAGCGACACGCCGAAGCTGCTGGTGACGGCGTGGAGCAGCTCATGGACCTCAGGTCCGCTTTCCAGCAGGTCCCACAGGGAGTGGACCAGCTGAGTGGGCGTATCGGGTCCCAGAAGGATGGCCGTGCGGGACCGGACAATGCCATGCCATGTGCCTGGCACATAGTTATTCCCGGTCATCGCCTGGCTCCTCGCTTTCGTCCTCGCCTGACGTTTCCGGCCGTGCGGCGTCCACAACCTGGGACCGCGGCAGGGTGATCTCGTCCTCCGCGTCCGAACCGGGCCGAGGCGCCGTAGTGGCGATGCCGCCGTCGTTCATGACGTTCCTGGCGTCCACCACGATGACAGTGACGTTGTCCCTGCCTCCGTTCCGGAGAGCGGCCTGGATCAGCGCATCCACCGCGTCCTGCGGATGGCCCACGGTACTGAGGATCCGGAACATGTGCTCGTCCGTGAGTTCGGCATTCAGCCCGTCCGAGCAGACCAGGATCCGGTCGCCCTCTTCCACCGGGAGCAGCCAGTAGTCGGCTTCGGTCTCGTCCCCGGTACCGAGGGCCCGGGTCACAACATGGCGGCGAGGGTGGACAGTTGCCTCCTCCGGCGTGATTTCGCCGGCATCGACAAGTTCCTGGACCTCGGAGTGGTCCACGCTGACCTGGGCAAACTGGCCCTGGCTCAGCCGGTAGGTCCGGGAATCGCCGATGTTCATGACCAGCCAATAAGGCATGCCCATCTGCTCCACCACCACAACCCCGGTCAGCGTTGTGCCGGCCCGGGCCCCGGTGGCCTCGCGGATGGAGTCGTCGGCCTTCATCAGGTACTGCTGGATAACTGCGGCGGTGACGCTCCGCTCTCCCGTGGCCAGTTGCGGCATGGCCGCCAGGGCGCGGACGCACATGCCGCTGGCGATCTCGCCGGCTTCGTGGCCGCCCATTCCGTCAGCCACGGCAAAAACCGGGTCCGAAGCAATGAAGGAGTCTTCATTGAGCTCGCGCCGCAGCCCACGGTCTGTGCCGTAGCCGTAGCTCAGGCTCAGCCCGGAGTCGTGGTCTGCGGCGGCGGGAACACTGGCGGCTTGGGAATTCATGCCTGTCCTAGGTGGAAGGAGCGGTCACCAAAGTGGACAGTGGATCCCGGGCTGACAAAGGCGGGCACGCCCGGCCTGAGTGGGGTGCGCAGGCCGTCCGGAGTGGTGACGGCGCTCCCGTTCGTGGAGTTCCGATCCGTCACCCACACGCCCGCGCCATCCGAAAGGACGTGAAGATGCGTTTTCGAAATTGATCGGCCGGGGTCGTCCACGGCCAGCAACTGGGCCTGCTGCTCGCCCGCCTGCCCCACGGGGTTGCGGCCTACCAGGACGTTCCGGTCAAGCTGGAAGTCCCGGCCGTCGTCGAGCCTGATCCGCAGGACGGCCACGGGCGCCGCCTCACGGAATCCCCCGCGCATCTGCGTGCGGTCGTGGTCGTCGTCGGGGTGGGCTGCTGCGGGAGCCTGGCCTGGGGCACTGTGTTCCCTCGGAGCCGGATGGGCGGGGGGAACCGGCGCGGCGGGTTGGCCCGGCGTGCCGGCTGTGCCATGAGTGCCAGGCGGCACGGGTGCGGGTGCGGGTGCGGGCGGCGTGAAAGGCTGCGGAGCGAACGCCTGGGGAGCGGCATAAGGCAGCTGCGCGGCTGGCTGGGCTGCCGGCCCCTGAGGGGTGGCCGCGGCGGGCGGAACGGCCTGGGCCATTGGTGCAGGCTCCGGGTGTACGGCGGCGCGTGGTGCCTGGCTGGCAGGTTGCCCTGCCGGCGGCTGCCACTGGTTGGGGTTCAGGGGCGCCTGGGCGTTGATGACCTGCGGGGCTTTGGCTGCTCCGGCCACGGGCGACGCGACCTGCTGCACGGGCGGCAGGTCCAGCGGCGCGAAACTATAGGGTCCTTGGATCCCGCCCGTGGCAATGGGGTTCCGTCCGGCCTTGACGTCAAAGACAAGGGTTTTCGCGGCGGAGTCGTGCCAACCCCGGAGCTTGCCGTTCTTGTCCCAGGAGTTCGAGACCACCACGAGTACCGCCCACGCGGCACCGGCCAGGACCAGCGGCGCCAGGATGAAGAGTGCCGCGTCGAACCACTTGAAAATGACCAGCGCAGCCGCCGCAACGACGGCCAACAGGATGCCCGCTCCAGTGACAAGCCCGCGGAGGAAAACTGCTCCCCCGCCCGGCGCATAGCCGTCGTTGTCGGCGCTGCGGATGCCCATGAGCCGGTTGCCGATCGTGATTCCTGACCGGCCTTCCAGGCCCAGCAGGACGAAGATATAGACGAGCGTCAGCCCGAGGCCAATGCCGCCGAACAGGACCAGCGATCCCGTGTCATAAATGATGAATCCACCGCTTTGCGTGCGCGTCACCCCGGCGAAGCCAATGGCAAATGTCACTACCAGGACCACCAGCGGAGCGAGCCAGTCCAGCACGGCAGCCCCGAGACGCTTTCCCGACGCAGCCGGAACAAGCCCAAGATTAACTGCCATGCCCGTTCCTCCCCCTTGACCGTGGACGGCCTGTGCCATTCCGGGACCGCTGTCAGCCGGGACCCGTTGTACTACCGGGATAGTACCGGGAATCGCGGCGGCATGCTCAGCCGCACGTTCCATCAACGCCTGCTGGGCGTGGTCCACGTAGCGGGCATTCCGGGCAGCCCTGTTGGGCAAAGGGGCTCCGCAGGCGGTACAGAACGTGGCACCGGCGCGGATCAGCTGCTGGCAGCGCTGGCAGCGCTCGGAGTCTTGCGTCATGGTTCGGTGTGGTTCTTCCTGCCAGGGTTCCTCAGAACAGTGGACTCATCAGGTTCGGAGGGGCCTGCGGGGGTTGCCGCCGGACCGCTCTCCACCCTACCTTCGGCCGACTGCGGCACAGCGGAGCCAGCCTGCGGTGCGGCGCCGGGCTGCTTTACGTCGCCGGGCTGTTTTGCGGCGTCGCCTGGCCCCCGCAGCGACGCCAGCCCCCGGCCGGTGCTGCGCAGCTTGAGGGCTGCCCGCCCGTCCGCCAGCAGGGACCTGGGTGAGAACCTGGCCCGCTGCCGGCGCCAGAAGCCCACGGTCGCGGTCATTTCCTTGAGGGAGCCGTCCACGATGGTCCAGTATTCCTTGACCTCTTCCTCGCTCGGCTGCCCGGCGCCAAAGATTGACGCGTCCGCACGGCGGGCCAGCATCGTTGTGGTGGTCCCGGTCAAGGGGAAAGCTTCCGCCACTACCGCAGCGCTTTCCCGCCGCGTGGCGCGGGTGTCGATTCCCGCCCCCATGTCCGTGGCGAGGCTCAGCACCTCGTTCCAGCCCCCGCCGACGCGCTGCGCCGGGTGGCCTTCGGTGAACCGGGACTTCCGTCGTCGTGACTTGAGCAGGGCGATGAGCAGCAGTGGCAGCGCCAGGATCGACAAGGGAATCAGGGCAACCCCGAGGGCGCCAAGGAGCGCGCCCCAGAACAGCCAGGGGTTGTTCTTCTTCTGGTCCGCATCCAGCGCATCCGGGGAGGAGTCCGGCGGCAGGTCTGCGGGTTCCTGCGGGGGCGGCGGCGGCTGAAGCACCTGCGGCTTGGGTTTGGACTTGTTTTCCGGGTCCGGCGGGATGGGGATGTTGTCCTTGGGCGGTGTCGGGTCAAAGCTGACCCAACCCACGCGGTCGAAGGCCACCTCCACCCAGGCGTGGACGTCCTTGCCGGTGATCTTCACTTCGCCGGCGCCGTTCTCCGGACTGGTCGGATCGGGGTAGAAGCCCATGACCACTCGTGAGGGGATCCCCAGGTGGCGGAGCATCAGCGACATCGCCACGGCATACTGTTCGTCGTCGCCGAGCATTTGCTTGGCCGTCAGGAGGTTCCTGATCCGGGACGAGCTGTGCCCGGAGACGCTGGGCAGCTGCCCTTCGGTGACCAGCCCGTTGCTGAAAGCGCCGGTCTTCTGGAAGTGGGCCTCGATCTGGCGGACGCGGTCGATGGCGGTGGGCGCGTCGGCCGAGAGGTCGTTGGCCTGCGAGCCGACCACCGGCGGCACCTCCAAAGCGTCAGGCAGGGTGACTTTGGCGAAGTCGTACTGGGTCAGCTGGCCATGCTCCAGCTTGACCGGATCGGACACCTGGACACTGTAGGAGTCACCCTTCGAGAGGCCCTTGGTGGTCACTGCGGTGTCCGTGCCCGAATTGAAGTACAGGCCCGAAGCGGCCCCTGACGCACTTTGGTCAAAGCTCAGCCCCGTGGTCTTTCGGCCCCCCGGGACGAAAAAGCCTTGGTAGTCCTCGATGGTGATGTCAATGGCGTAGTCATTGGTAGGCACAACACTGGAAGTATCGGCCAGGGTGTTGATGGATTTGGTATCCCCCACTTTGCTGAAATTGCCGGAACCGTTGGGGTCCATGTTGTAGTTGGTGCCGTTGAACGCGTCCAGCGCCCCCAGCCGCACCCGTCCGTCCCGCGGCAGGCCCTTGACCACAAACAGCGTGTCGTCCTTCTTGTCCTTGACGAAGGTCCGGAAGCTTGCCAGTGGCGTGATGTAGTCCTTGGGGTCAAATGGCGGGACCACCACGTTGCGCAGCACTTTCCTGTCGTCGCTCGCCGTGACCAACGGGGCCGCGACGGCGGTGATGGCCATGCTTGCGGCGATGACGGCAGCGGCGGTGCCGAGCCTGCGGATCCTGGCGCGCTGGGCAGTGCCGGCGTCGCTTTGGGGGCGGTTGACGGACACTTTCCGGGTGTCGCTTCGGCGCAGTGCATCACGGCGGAAGGTGGCCCAAGCGATCGCAATGACCGTCAGGCCAATGCCCCGCTCCACCGTCAGGAATGCAGCGTTGGTGCTGAATGCAATGCCCGTGACAAAGAGGGCAAGCACAGGCAGCAGCGGCCAATAAGGAGCCTTGGCCCGCCAAGTGAGGATTCCTGCCACCAGCGCGGTGAGCAGGGAGCTGAGGAACGGAACAATGAGGACTCCCCCGGCGGTCCCCACCGGCACACCGACGGTCAGCATGTCCTTCCAGGCGAACACTACCCCCAGGAGCAGCGTTCGGAGGGAATCCAGGCTGGGGACGAAGCCCGCGATGGCTGCGTCCGGCACGGCCAGCACGGTTCCCAGTACCAGGTAGGCGCCCAGCGCCAGGGCGGAGGTGATCAGCAGGCCAAGCCGCAGGTGGGCGTTGGCGGCGGCGAGGGCGAGACCGAGGATGATGCCGCCGAACCCGGAGATGAGATAGTAGGCGTCCCCGCCGAAACTGAGGCTGAATCCCAGCACGCCGAGCCCGAGCAGGATGGTGAGCGCACCGGCGTCGACCATAAAATGCCACGCAGGCTGGCCATCCGCGAATGCTGACTCATGCTCTTGCTGCAGGCGCTTTTTCTGCCGGGATGCCCGGGGGCGGAGGTCGGATGCGGAGCTCATGCGGCCGCCTTTCTCAGGACGATGGCGAGGTCGGCGAGGTCGCCCAGGGTCAGCACCGTCAGGTCGGCGATGTTGGCCCGCGACGGCGCCGCTCCGGTCTGGAGCCGCACGGCGAGGCTGCGGACGCCGGGAGCGACGGAGGCGGCGGCGGAGCGAAGCTGGGTGGGCGTGACGTTGCTGCCCACCACAAAGAACACCACAGAGGCGTTGGGAACCGTGTCGGCCAGGGACCGGGCAAGGTCGACGGCGGTGCGGCGCATGGGTGCCCCGACGATCCTGGTCATGTCGTCCAGCATGTTGCGCCCGGTTTCGCAGCGCAGTGGACCCTTCTGGGTCAGGACGTCCAGCTCCCGCTGCTCCCTGATGGCCTGGCGGCCGATCGAGGCGGCGGCAGAGATGGCCATCTCGAATTCCTGTTCCGAGGCATACTCGTCCGTGTTGATGGACAGAGAAATGGCCAGGTGGGCGCGCCGGGTTTCTTCGAACTGGCGCACCATCAGCTTGTTGGTCCGCGCGGTGGTCTTCCAATGGATGTGCCGGCGGTCATCCCCCGGCACGTAGTCCCGCAGTGCGTGGAAGGACACGTCTGCGCTGGAAAGGTCCGTGGTGGGCATGCCTTCAAGGTCGCGGATGAAGCCCGCGGCCGAACCAGCGAGGGCAACGGTCCGGGGATGGACGTAAAGGTCCTCCGGTTCGGTCCACAGCACCTGGCGGCGCAGCAGGTGCAGTGGGTCGGCACGGACGGAGCGGACCGGACCCACCACGATGACGGCGCGGCGGGCGGTGGGAATGGTGAAGAGGTCCTCGTGGACCTGCTGGGGCTTCATTCGCGGAAGATGGAAGACGGCGGTAGCGGCACCGACAGGCAGTTCGAGGGCGGCCGGCAGGAGCGGACGGGCGGAGGTGTTGGAGACCGCGATGCTCCCCACGGCGCTGTCGCCAACGGCGACGCGGGTACGGGCGAGGTCCAGGACCACGCCGTAGGATGACCGGCCCAGGATAAAGCCGACCGCGATCGCAAAGAGTACAAACGCAGCGATGGCCGCCGCTTTGGCTTCCTGCCAGCCAAACGACTGGCCGGTGGCCCATAGCAGGATGGCGGCGGCGAGCACGGACCAGCCCAGGATGCTCACGACGGACAGCACCGGCCACACGTACCGGAGCCAAAGGCCCCGGACTTTCTGCCAGGCCGGTGCAAGGGCCAGGCCGGCCGTGCTGGTGGCCTCGGCCCAAAAAGCCGGGGGGTGCAGCCGAGTGGGCTTGCCGTTCCGGTGGAAAAGTTGCCGGAGACGGTCAGCAAGCCGGATCAACGGAGTGCTGCTGGACATAGTGGTGCCTTCGTTTGCGCTGGGTGGTGGTCGGGAGGTCCTGGAACCGTCAGGCGGTGGCGCGCTGCTGCGGGGCTGCAACGTCGGACAGGACCCGGGCCAGGACTGCCTCGGGCGTGGCGCCGGAGAATTCAGCCTCGGGATCCATCACGAACCGGTGCGTCCACACCACGGCAGCGAGTTCCTTGACGTCGTCCGGGAGGACGAAGTTACGCCCTTGGCCCGCAGCCCAGACCTTTGCGGCGCGGACCATGGCGATGGCTCCACGGACGGAGACCCCCAGCCGGGTCTCGGGCGCGTTGCGGGTCTCTTCGCAGAGCCGGGAAATGTACTCGAGCACGGCGGTGTCCACATGGACGGTGGCCGCGAGGTCGGCCATGTCCGCCACGGCCTGGGTGGTGATCACGGCGGTGATCTCCTTGGAGCGGTCCTTCAGGTTGGCGCCGCCGAGCAGCTTGACGGTCGAGGCGTGGTCCGGGTAGCCGATGGAGGTCTTGATCAGGAAGCGGTCCAGCTGCGCCTCGGGCAGCCGGTAGGTGCCGGCCTGCTCGATGGGGTTCTGCGTGGCCATGACCATGAACGGCCGGCCGGCCTCGTAGGTGACACCGTCCACGGTGACCCTGGATTCTTCCATGACTTCCAGCAGCGCCGATTGGGTCTTTGGCGAGGCACGGTTGATCTCGTCGGCCAGGACGATGTTGTTGAAAATCGGTCCCTTGTGGAACTCGAACTTCTGCGTCTTCTGGTCGTAGATGGTCACACCGGTCACGTCGGACGGCAGCAGGTCAGGGGTGAACTGGATGCGGTTGTTGGATCCCTGCACTGTGGCTGCCAAGGCGCGCGCCAGCGAGGTCTTGCCGGTGCCCGGCGCGTCCTCGAAGAGCACGTGGCCCTCGGCGAGCATCGCCGTGAAGGTCAGCCGGATGACATGTTCCTTGCCCAGCACCGCCTGTCCGACATTGGCAACGAGCTTTTCGAAGGTGCCTGCAAACCATTCGGCCTGCTCGGTGGTCATTGTCATGGAATTTTTCCTTTGTCTTGGTCAAGGTTTGGCCGGACCCGAGGAGTCCGGACCCAACAGTTGCTTTGGTGGTAACTGACTAGCGGTTTGGCATCCCGTTCGGCGGGTTGCAGCCAAGGTTCGACGTGTCGCAACGGAGCCAGTTGCCGGCCGCCATGCCGCTGGTGAGGTGGTACCAGATGCCCGTGGGGTTGTTGGACGTCTTGTACCAGACCTGGTAGCGGTCGGATTGCGCGGCGGCACCGGCGTCGAGCCATTTGCCTTCACCCACGCACGAGGACGGGTTGCCAGCGCGGAAGCTGTCCGTCCCCTTGCGTGGTTCGGTGCAACTGCGAACGGGACTCGCGGTGATACTCCACGACGAGGGTGGCGGGGGCGTGGGGTCCGTTCCGGAACGCGAATTCGCCTGGCCTGCCGGACCCACCGCCGCAGTAACCGCACGGACCTTCAGTGTCCGGACCTGGTCCCAGCCGCCGGCTGAGCGGTCGAAGCGGTTTGCCAAACCAACGTTGATCCACGCTCCCCCTTCATAGCTGACCTCAAAGTGATCAAGCGGGCGGCCATTAGTTGTTGGGTTGTTCCAGGTCCAGTGAACGTCGCCATCTCCCTGGGCCGACGTCCGTCCGTCCACGTTGGGGGCATTCGGCGGACCGTAGGGGTTGCCGGAGCCGATGTTCTTGGCATCGCTGGAAACGTTGTTCTTGGTGGAGGTGGCGATGATGGTGACCGTGATGTCCCGGCCGTTCGTCATCCCGTTGATGGTTCCACCACCTGCGGGGATGGTTCCCGACCTGCCGTCCGCGTTGTACGTGTACTGGATTTCACCTTCGGTGGAGCCGTTCCGCTGGGCCTGGGTCAGCGGGGTGAACGTCACCTTGAGCTGGCCGCTGGTACCCGTGTCAGCCACTGTGCCGCCGCTGACCGGGTCAGGCTTGCCGGCCGCCCGGATCTGGGCGGACGGGCTGCTGGTCCCGCTGGTGCCGGCCTTGTTGGTGGCCGAGACGGTAAAGGTGTAGTTGGCCTCGGAGTTGTCCACCGTGACGTTCTGCGTAGTTCCTCCCGTCACTGCTTGGGAGGCCACCACTGCCCCGCCCCGAAGGGTAGTGAGGGTATACGAGGATACGGCGTCACCGTTGTTGTTCGGCGCAGTCCAACTGACCTTCAGCTGGCTCTGTGGCCCCACGGAGCCGGCCTGCGAAGCGGTCGGAGCTGCAGGGGTGGCCGGCGGGCCGGCAGGCACTGCGGCGGCTGAGTACGGACTCCACTCGGACGGATCCTTCGCATCATTGCGGGCCAGCACCCGGACCTTGTACGAGACGCCGTTCTGCAGTCCCTTCCAGACGTAGCTGACCGCGGTCAGGTTCTGGATCTGGGCGTTCTGGCCAGGTGGGGCGGGCGAGATCTCCAGGTCATAGGACTTGACCGGGGAGCCCTTGCTGGCCGGTGCCACCCAGTTCACGGAGAGCTGCTTGTCGCCGAAGTTCAGGGTGGGCGCCAGCGGGGTGTCGGGCTTGACGTCGGGACGGACCTCGGCGGACGCCGGGGAGCGGTCCGACTCACCGAATTCGTTAGTGGCCGTCACCTCGAAGTGGTACTTCGTGTTGTTGACCAGCCCGTTCAGGGTGCACGTGTTGGCGGGGCAATCCTGCCTGAAGCCGGACTCACCGTACACCGTGTACTTGGTGATGGGTGACCCGCGGTCTGCCGGGGCGGACCAGTTCAGCAGGGCCGTCTGGTCCCCGACGCTCTGGGCCTGCGGTGTGGTGGGTGCAAGCGGCTTGTCCTTCACGGTCAGGCGGATGCGGGCCGTTGCCCGCCGAGAAGATTCCTCAGTTTTGTCGGCAACTGTGTAGGACACCACCATGGACCCGGAGAATCCCGGAGCCGGTGTCACCACCACTGCATCGCCGGATACTTCTACGTTGCCACTCCCGGTTTCGGCACCGGCAGCGACGATCTTCAGAGCCGTTTCGGGGAACGGGTTGGAGTCGTTGGCCAGGGCTTTTACAGTGACGGGCTTCCCGGCCGCCGCATTGGGCTCCAAGTCATCGTTAGCCACCGGTTTGGGCCTGTTGGAAGCCGTCACTGCCAGTTGGTAGGTCGCAGTTGCCTCAAGGCCGCGGGAGTCCTTGGCCTTGACCTGGACGGCGCCCGTGGTGCCGGTCGTTGTTGAACCATCAACGGACGTTTTGAGCGTCTTTCCGTCTATCCTGGCGTTGAAGCTGGCGGGGCTCCCCCCGACAAGTTCGTATTTCATGTTGTCCACGTCGTCCCGGTCCGGATCCGACGTCAGCCGGCTCAGATCCAGCTCCGCAGTCTCGCCCTTGGGGACCTCGACAGTGGCGCCCAGCAGGGTGGGCGGGTTGTTCCGGTTCGGATCGGGCAGGACCTTGGTGCGGATGCTGAGGGTGGATTTCAGGCCCTCGGGATCGTCCGGTCCAGTGCCGTCAGTCACCTCGAAGCTGAGCGATCCCGGCCCGACGTAATCGGTACCCGCGGTGTATTTGAGCGACGTGGCGCTGCCGGCCGTGGGATCGCCGCCATCTGCACCGATGAGCTTGATCCGGTCGGTCTGGGTCAGGCGCGGGGAGCGGCCTTCCCGGACTTTGACCCACTCGTTCAGGTTCACAGTGGCGGACTGGCCGGCGATGACCTCAATCACCTCGTCCTTGGCGAGCGTCGGCACCTGCTGTCCGATTCCCGGCACCCAGATGATGGCGGTGGACTTCTGGCCGTCCACGTCCTCCACGGTGTAGGGAATCAGCTGCGGCTGTTCAGTCAGGTCAACACGCATGTTGCCATCGACGCCTGGACGGGCTGTGGTGGCCTCCGTGCTGATTTTGAGGTTTTCGCCCACGCCGTCGGGGTCTTCGTCGTTTTTCAGGACCGGAACGTCCACGGCCGTCTTGCCCATGGTCTGGGCGGAGGTGACCCTGTCGTCGCGGGCGATGGGTGCCTGCAGGGGTACTTCGTTGTCCACCACCACGCGGATGGTGGCCTGCGCTTTGGCGTCGCGGTCATCGGCAATGGTGTACCGCACATTGACCGTCCCCTCGGCCCCGGGAGCCAGCAGGATGATGCGGCCGCTGGATTTGCTGACTGTGGCCTGGAGGGCGTCGTCAGCTTCGATGCCGTCGGTAAGGATGCGGATGAGGTCGCCGTCGGGATCGGTGTCGTTGCCCGTGGCGTCGACGGCGATCTGGCGTCCGGGACGGACCTTGATCTCGTCGTCCACGGGCGTGGGGTTCTGGTTGGTCTCGCCGCGCGGGGCGATCCCAACTGTCACAGTCCCTGTATTGACGGCGCCTTGGCGGTCCACCACCTTGTAGCGGAAGGTATCGGTTCCCGCGCCGTCTCCGGCGGCGATGAAGTCGATGAAGTTGCTGCCCACGGTGGCGGTTCCCATGGCGGGCGTGCTGTCGATGCCGGTCAGCTGCACGGAGTCGCCGTCAGGGTCAATGCCGTCCAGCGGGACCGGGATGCGCACCGTACCCGCGGCGACCACACGTGCGGTCAGGTTCCGGGGTTGCGGGCGGGAGTTCTCCGACCCCTCCAACGGAAGGATATGGATGGTCACTGCGGCCGCGCTTTTCTGTCCCTGCGGATCCACCGCGTTGTAGATGGCCCGGACCGTCTTGGGCTGGGACCCGGCGATGAACCGGAGCGTGTTCTCTGAGACGAAGCCCTTACCGTCCAGCTCATCCACGTTCTGCGGCAGCACAGGGTCAACGGTCAGCTTTTCACCCTGCGGGTGGGTGTCGTTGTCCAGGACCGGAATGGTCACGACGTCGTTGACGCGGACGTTCACTTCGTCCGGCTTCGGCTGCGGTGCTTCGACGACGGCGGGGGCGGGCACCGGGACCACTGAGACGCTGCCTGTGGCAGACTTGCGGCCGTTGGACATCGTGTATTCGAACAGGAACGGTTCCTTGGTGCCCAGGACGTCGGTGATCCGAAGGACGCTGTGGTCGATCACGCTCACGGACGCGGTGATGTTGTCTGGCAGCTGAACGGACTGCAGGACCAGGACTCCGCCGGAGGGGTCGGAGTCGTTGGCCAGCGGGTCAAGGAGGACGCTGCCGCCGGTGGGCATCAGGGCAACGTCATGCACGGCAACGGGGTCGCCGGTATCCTTCCCGGATTCCACGTCAACGCGGATCAGGCCCTGGCTGCTCTGCGGCCCGTTGCTCGCGATATACGTCAGGTAGACCGGGCCCGGGGTGGTGCTCTTGAAAGTGAAGGTCCCGCCGTCGGTCACGGGACCGAGTTCCGCCGGCCCGTTGGCTTCCACCTGGGCCAGCCGCAGGGCACCTCCGTTGGGGTCGACGTCGTTCTTCAGGGGCGCGATCACCAGGTCCTGACCGACCACCGCCGTCACGTGGTCGGCATTGACTACAGGTGCCAGGGCGCCGGGCGGCTGGACGTTGACCACGACTTTTCCGGTGACCGTTGCGCGGCCGTCCCAGATGGTTACGGTGACGTTCTTCTTGCCTGCGGTGGCGCCGGAATCCTGGAACGTCAGCAGGCCGTCGCGGCGGACTTTGACCTGGTCCTGGTCGTTGTCGGCTTTGGCGTCCATCAGGACCAGGTCGTCGCCGTCGGGGTCCATCCAGTCCGTGAGGATGTTCTGGCTGACGGTCTTGCCCTGTTCCACCAGCATGGTGGTGGCGTCGCCGCCGCGCTTGAACAGGGGTGGCCGGTTTTCTTCCGGGCCCACTACGCTCAGCGTCACCTGGCCGCCCGCGGACAGGCCACGGCCGTCAGCGGCGTTGTAGTCGAACGTTTCGGTGCCCGGCTTTGCGTCCGCCGGTACCGAGATTTGGAAGGCTGTGCCGCCGTAGATGCTTTCGAGGCTTCCTGCCTTGGGTCCGGCGTTGCCGACGGCGGCGGTCAGGACGTCGCCGTCGGGATCGGAATCGTTGTCCAGGACGCTGAGGACGGTGGTGCGTCCGGGGCGGACGCCCACAGTGTCCGGTTTCGTTTCCGGGGGTCGGTTGGGTTTGGTGCGGTCGGGGAGGACATTGATGGTGTTGTTGTCGGCCGATTCCTGGTCCTGCTCGTCCGATTCGTTCTTCGGCGGCACCACGTCGTCCCAGTTGTTGACGAGTTGCATGTTCTGGTTCACCAGCCATACATTCCCGGAGTTCACATCGTTCAGGACCACCAGGCCCCGGTTCACCCGGAAAACATACGACGGCGACGCACTCGCCTTGGGCACATCCACATT
>NZ_JBLWIJ010000004.1:0-90511 GCF_051365025.1 Arthrobacter sp. R4 | reverse complement strand
ACGAGCTGCATGTTCTGGTTCACCAGCCATACATTCCCGGAGTTCACATCGTTCAGGACCACCAGGCCCCGGTTCACCCGGAAAACATACGACGGCGACGCACTCGCCTTGGGCACATCCACATTCTTGTCATCAGCATCGTTGGTGCAGTCCCGCACGTACTTGTTCGCACCCGACCACGCCGCATGCACACAACCACCCAGCTGAACCGGCGCCGCCGGCACACCCTCACCATCGAAAGTCACCGTCTTCGCCGTGGAACCATCCAAAGGCTGCTTCAACAACGCCTTCTGCGTCGAAATCGCCACAAAATCACTGCCCGGACCGCCCTGCTGCAACTTCGCATCCCGCGCGTTCTCCAACTGCAGCCGCTTCCCGCCCGACAGGAACAGCTTCCCTGCCGCAGCATCCAACACCACCGGCTTGTCCCCCACCACCGTGATCTGCAGATCACCGGAACCCTTCAGCTCACCCCACGTGCCGGACTCCGACGACGTCACCTCACCGTCAGCATCCACGGCCGTGACAGTGACCGTGCCAGTCTTCGGATCCGCAGAATAAATCCGGTCATCAGCGCCCACAGCGGACACCAACCCCTCGGAGCCCACCATCACCGGCTCCGACGATTCCTCATCAAACCCGTTCACGGTGGACGGCGACACCGCCCAAACCTTGCCCGACGCCGGATCGGTCACCGAAATCACGCCTGCGCCGAAGCTCACATCGGCTGAACCCGGCAACTGCTTATCCCCACCCAGGCGCATATTCGCAGGAGAAACCTGGTTCAGCGTCGAACCCGTCTCATCATCCACAAACACATCCCCGGCATGCTGCAAAATATCAAACGTCGTACTCGCCGGAGTCACCGCACCATCAAGAACCCGCGACGGATAATTCAACCGCCCCACAGCATTCTTCGACTTCGACACCACCCACACACCGCCGTCGTTCAACTCCACCTCAGTGGTCTTAAACCCCGGATACAACACCGCACCCGTGACCAACACCACTACCGCAGCACTAAATGCTGTGCCGGTGATCAGCCGCTTGTTGCGTTTCGTGAGTTTGTTGTGGCGCCTTTTCAGCCCAAGCTTCCCCAGCAGAGTTGTCACAGCGTTACTTTTCCCTCAATTTTGTGGCGGCCCCCAGGCCATCCTGTCCAAAGACCCGGTATCGGGCTCTCTGTTCCCCGCGTCAGCCTACCCAAGCTTCGGAGCAGCCGCGATGGGGAGCCCTCCCCAACCGATTCGCTGCCGCATCCGCTCCCAACATCCCTCAGCATCGCGGGATCCCGTGGGAGTAAGGCTGACCGAGCTGTGAGTGTCCCGCGACCATGTAATAACCGACGTTTCGGTTGGAGCCGGGTTCAATCCGGTAGAACGGCTGATCCGGGGTGTTGGTCCAGTGGTCATTCATCATGACGTAGCAGTGGACCACGATCCGCTCGCCGCTGTTGACGTAAAACCACGGCGGGGTATCGCCCTTGTTGACACCTTGGCAGTCGAAGTACGGACTTGGCCGGTAGCTGGCCTTGCCATACTCGAACGTGCAGGTGCGCACCAGGTCCGTGCCCTTGACGACGGTGGTGATCCATTCGCCTTGCGCACCCGAGGACGCGGACGCGGACACCACACCGCTTTCAGTGCCCAGCGAGTTGATGGTTTTCACGTCGATGCGATGCGACTCACTGAATCCTCCCGTGTTGATGACCCTGCTGCCGGACGGGGCCACGTTCTCCCAGCCGCCGCCGTCGATGCTGATCCGGGTACTAACTACGTCATTGGTGGTGGTGGACGGTGAGGACCAGTTCAGGGTCAGCGATTTCTGGTTCATGGCACCGTTCTGCCCGGATGCCGCCGGCGTCCCGGGTGACCCAAAGGGGGTGGTCGAGGCCCCGGTGCTGCCATTGGAGCTCGGCGCAACCGTGGAGTGCGCGATCACCGTGATCGTGGTCTGGGTGCCGTTGGTAAAGCCGCCCACCGTTTGGCCGCGGGCGATCGGGCCGCTTTGGCCGGTGCTGGCGTTGTAGCTGTAGCTGACCTCATCCGCGGACGAGCCGTTGCGTTCCGCGGCGGTCAGTTCCTTGAAGTTGATGGTCACTTTCCGCCCGGCTCCTCCGGTGTCCGCAGCGGCGACCGTAACGCCTGAGACCTGGCCGAGTTTGCCGGTGGCGCGCCGGGGTGCCGATGGCGGACTGACGGCACCCTTTCCTGCCTTGTTTTCGGCCTGGACAGTGAACGTGTACTCAGCTTCGGAGTTGTTTGCCGTGAAATTGGCCGTCCGTACCGTACCCGCGATGGTCTGGGTCTGCGGCGCTCCGCCGCCTCCGCTCATCGTGACGTAGTAATTCCTGATCGCGTCCCCGTTGGTATCCGGTTCCGTCCAGTTCACCCGGAGCTGGTTGGTGGTTCCTACCGCAGAAGCCACGGCTGACGTCGGTGCGGCTGGTGCGGCTGGGACTCCGGCCGGGTTGTCTTCGGAGGAGTAGATGCCCCAGTCGGACGGACCGAGCTCGTTGACGGCCTGCGCGCGCACTTTGTAGCGGACTCCGTTGGTCAGGCCGGGCCAGGTGTACGTCAGGCCGGTCACGCCGTTCTTGACGGCGATTCCGTTGGCCGGCGGCGGAGAGATTTCGAGGTTATAGCTTTTGACGGCCGAGCCTTCCGTTTTGGCCGGCAGCCAGTTGATGACCATGTTCTTGTCGCCAGCTTTCACAGTGGGCGCCTCCGGCGGGGACGGCTTTTCGTCGGGCCGGATTTCGTTCGACTGCGGGGACGCCGGGGAGTCTCCCACTTCGTTGGTGGCGGTCACCGTGAAGATGTACTTGACGTCGTTGGTCAGCCCGCTGAGTGTGCACGTTGTAGTGGCGCACTGTTGTTCGAAGCCGTTGTTGGACCGGACCGTATAGCCGGTGATCGTGGCGCCGTTATCCGACGGCGGGGCCCACTTGAGCACTGCCGTCCGGCTGCGTACATCGGTTGCTGTGGGGGCCGAGGGGGCATCCGGTTTGTCCCTGACTGTGATGCGGACGCGGCCGTTCACCTGGCGGGACGGATCCTCGGTTTTGTCCGAGACCGTGTACCGCAGCACCATGACGCCCTTGGATCCTTCAGCCGGCGTCACCGTGACAGAATCCCCGTTGATGACGGGTTGGCCGGCAGCGGATCCGGTTTCGACGCCGACTGAGACAACCTTGAGCGGCGTGTCGCTGAACGGATTGAAGTCGTTGGCGAGGACGTTAATAGTCTCGGCCCGGCCCGCGTTGGCTTGGTCGACGACGTCCTCGTTGGCGGTGGCAAGCGGCCGGTTTGATGCCACGACGGTGGCCGTCACTGACGCCTTGACAGCTCCGGAGCGTCCGTCGGTGACTTTCAGCGGGATGGTCCCCTTGCGGCCCGCGGCCATTCCGGCCTCGGAGCGGACGTTGAGCGTCTGCCCATCAATCGTGGCTGTGAACCCTTCGGGCGTGGTCCCGTCCAACTCGAATGTGAGCTTTTCCTGGTCCCCGGCGTCCGCATCCCTGGCCAAATTGCCCAAGTCCAAGCTGGCTGTTTCGGCCTTCGGCACTTCGAGGTCGCTTCCGCTGAAGGTGGGCTCGTGGTTGGCGTTCGGGTCCGGAATGACATTGGTGATGATGGTCAGCGTGGATTTCAGGCCCTGCGGATCTTCCGGACCGGAGCCGTCCGTCACTTCGAAGGTGAGGGAACCGGGACCGACGTAGTCCTTGAGTGCCGCGTAGCGCAGTGTCCTGGCATTGCCACCGATGACGTGCTGGGTGTCAGCGCCCTGCACCCGGACCTTGTCCGCCTGGGTGATCTGTGGGGCGCGGCCGTCCCGAACCCGGACGTACTCGCTCAGGTCAAGCGTGATTTCCTTGCCGGCCATCACTTCCACGACGTCGGCGCGGGCCAGGGTAGGGTGCTCTTCACCCTGCCCGGGCACCCAGACGACAGCGGTAGCATTCTGGCCATCGACGTCGGTGACGGTGTACGGGACCAGCTGGTCCACCGGTGCCAGGCTGACCACCACGTTGCCGTCGCCGCCGACCCGGGCGTTCGGGTTTCCGTCCGGCAGCGTGATCCTGAGTTCGGAGGCCACGCCGTCGGGGTCGGAGTCGTTTTTCAGGACAGGAACGTCGACGGCGGATTTGCCCAGCGTCTCGGCGGGCGTGACGACGTCGTCCTTGGCAATTGGGGCTTTGAGGGTGGCGTCGGGGCTCACCCTGACCCTGATGACGGCGCTGCCCTGGGCCTTCTTGTCGTCCTGGATCTTGTAGCCTACGCTCTCGTTGCCGGCGGCGCCCGGGGCGGTCAGCAGTACCCTGCCGCCGGCGGCCGTTTCGACGCGGAGCTCGGGCCGGGCCTCGAAGGCGTCGGAGACCAACCCGAGCGGGTCACCATCCGGATCTGAGTCGTTGCTGAGGGCGTCCACGGCGATCTTGCGTCCGGGCCGCACTTCCACGGAGTCATCCATGGCGATGGGTTTCTGGTTGTTGGGCTCCGGCGGAGCAACCCCGACAATCACCGTGCCGGTGTTCTCGGCGCCAATCCGGTCCCGGACGCGGTAGGTGAACGTGTCGGTCCCGGCGGCTGTTCCGATCGCTGTGAACTCAAGGTAGCCGTCCTTGACTACAGCCGTTCCCATCGCGGGGGCCTTATCCACCCCGATCAGTTGCACGGAGTCGCCGTCGGCGTCGATGCCGTCCAGGGGCACGGGGATTCGCACCACCATCCCTGACACCACGCGCGCCGTGAGGTTTTTGGGTTCGGGGCGGGTGTTGCGTTCGTCATCGCGGGCGCGGACGCGGATAGTGACCTGTTGGGAGTCCGACTGTCCGGATTCGTTGGTGACCTTGTAGATCGCGTAGACGGTCTTGGGCACGTCTCCGGCGATAAAGCGTAATGCGTTGCCCGCGCGGAAGATGCGGCCGTCGGCGTCGTCCGGCTTTTGGGCCAGCTCCGGCTCAAGGGTGAGCTTCCCGCCGTTGGGGTCGGTGTCGTTTTCAAGGACGGGAATGGTGACGACGTCGCCGACCCGGACTGACACTTCGTCCGGTTTGGCCTGGGGGGCCTGGAGCTTGGCCGGCGCGGGCACTACCAGGACCGCGATGTCCCCGCTGGCGGAGGACTTGCCGTTGGAGATCGTGTATTTAACGTTGAGCTGGCCCTGCGCCCGTATATCGGTGATCCTGACGACGGAATGATCCACCACCGAGACGCTCACCGGCAGGCCGTCGGCCGCCGTGACGGACTGGACCACAAGCACGCCGCCGGAGGGGTCCGAGTCGTTACCAAGGACATCCACCAGAACAGTGCCGCCGCTGGGCAGCAGGGCCGTGTCCCGCACGGCGACGGGGGCGCCATCGCTGTCGCCGGAAACCACGTCCACGCGAACCAGCTGCTGGGCACTGGCCGGACCGTTGGTCACGAGGTAGGACACGTAGTGTGCGCCCTGGGCCGTGGAGTTGAAGGTGAAGGTCTGCTGGTCCGCGCCCATGGTGGCTGTGGAGTTGCCGTCCGGCGTGATCTGGGCGAGACGAAGCGCACCTCCCTGCGGATCGGAGTCGTTCTTCAGCGGTGCGATGACGGTGTCCACACCGGCGACGGCGACGACGTGGTCTGCGTTGGCGATGGGCGGCAGCGCACCCGGCGCGCGCACGTCCACTGTGACTTTGCCCTCGGCGGTCGACTGGCCGTCGGACACCGTGAGGGTGACCACTTTACGGCCCGGCTCCGTACCGGCGTCCTGGAAGGTGAGCAGTCCGTCGGGCCGGGCTTTGACCTGGTCGCGGGGGTCGCTTCCGGTGGCACTGACTACGTAGAGGTCATCGCCATCGGGGTCGGTCCAGTCGGTGAGGATGTTCTGGCTGACGATTTTGCCGGCCTGCACCACGAGCGTGGTGTTCCGGTTCGGCTTCTGCCGCGGGGCGGAGTTCTCCCCCGGCGGGATGATATTGAGGGTGATGTCGGAAGAGGCGGTGAGGCCACGGCCGTCATCGACGGTGTATTTGAAGGTCTCGGAGCCGGTCCTGTCTGCCGGGACAGTGACTTGGAAGCCGGTGGATCCGTAGATCGGGGCGAGGAGCCCGGATTTGATCGGTTCCGGGGCACGGACCGTGAGGATGTCGCCGTCGGGGTCGGTGTCATTGTCCAGCACCGGGAGGATCGCGGTCCTTCCCGCGCGTATCCCAAAGGTATCCGGCTTGGCGACCGGCGCGCTGTTGGGTTTGGTCCGGTCCGGCAATACCGTCTGCTGGACTTCGTCCGCGGAGTCCTTGTCGGCGTCGTCGGACGTCTGTTGTGGCGGAATGACGTCGTCCCAGTTGTTCACGAGCTGCATGTTCTGGTTCACCAGCCACACATTCCCGGAGTTCACATCGTTCAGGACCACCAGGCCCCGGTTCACCCGGAAAACATACGACGGCGACGCACTCGCCTTGGGCACATCCACATTCTTGTCATCAGCATCGTTGGTGCAGTCCCGCACGTACTTGTTCGCACCCGACCACGCCGCATGCACACAACCACCCAGCTGCACCGGCGCCGCCGGCACACCCTCACCATCGAAAGTCACCGTCTTCGCCATGGAACCATCCAAAGGCTGCTTCAACAACGCCTTCTGCGTCGAAATCGCCACAAAATCACTGCCCGGACCGCCCTGCTGCAACTTCGCATCCCGCGCGTTCTCCAACTGCAGCCGCTTCCCGCCCGGCAGGAACAGCTTCCCCGCCGCAGCATCCAACACCACCGGCTTGTCCCCCACCACCGTGATCTGCAGATCACCGGAACCCTTCAGCTCACCCCACGTGCTGGACTCCGACGACGTCACCTCACCGTCAGCATCCACGGCCGTGACCGTGACCGTGCCAGTCTCCGGATCCGCAGAATAAATCCGGTCATCAGCGCCCACAGCGGACGCAGTGCCCTGCGACGCGGCCAGCACAGGCTCTGTGGACTCTGCGTCGAAGCCGTTGACAGTGGATGGCGAGAGAGCCCAGACCTTGCCCTTCGCCGCGTCCGTAACAGAGATGACAGCGGAACCGAAGCTCACATCGGCCGAACCCGGCAACTGCTTATCCCCACCCAGGCGCATATTCGCAGGAGAAACCTGGTTCAGCGTCGAACCCGTCTCATCATCCACAAACACATCCCCGGCATGCTGCAAAATATCAAACGTCGTACTCGCCGGAGTCACCGCACCATCAAGAACCCGCGACGGATAATTCAACCGCCCCACAGCATTCTTCGACTTCGACACCACCCACACACCGCCGTCGTTCAACTCCACCTCAGTGGTCTTAAACCCCGGATACAACACCGCACCCGTGACCAAAACCACAGCGGCGACACTAAAAGCGGTAGCTGCAAACCAGCGGGGCGGGCGGATGCGCGGTCCGGCTGCTGTCGCTCCCGTAGCGCGCGCAGATCGGCGAAAATTCACGGTTCGGTTCCCCCAGGTAGCCTCCGGCAGGGCCGGTCTCCGGCCAGCTATCGCCGGGCATTCATGACTATAGCGCTATTCGCCATCAAATGGATAAAATCGTTGCTTCCGGTTTCAGGCTCAGTCCAGGACCAGGCCCTTGCCCAGTCCCCTGGCAAGGCGGACGGGGTGGATTTCGCCGAAGCCACGGACGTTTTCGGCTGGCTGCGGGAGCAAGACGAAACGCTCGTCCTGGTCCAGGGCGGAGGCTGTCATGGAATCCACCAGCACGGTTCCCGGGTCCGCCAGAGTGGTGAGCCGGGCGGCAAGATTCACGGTAGGGCCATAGATGTCTCCGAGCCGGGACAGGATCCGGCCCCAGACCATCGCCACGCGGGCCTCGGGCAGGATCTCGTCCTCGGTGAATGCCTGGGCGAGGGCAAGCGAGATCTCGGCGCCGGCAGCAGGAGTCTCGGCAATGTAGAGCACTTCGTCGCCGACGGTCTTAACCAGGCGCCCACCGCCTACGGAGATGATTTCAGCGCATTTGTTCTCGAACCTCTGGACCAGCCTGGCGAGGGTCTTCTCATTCATGCGCCGTGACAGGCTGGTGTAGGACACCAGGTCAGCGAATCCGACGGCGCGTGCCAGAGGCAGCGGAGCGTCATCCTCGTCGCCTTCGCGGCCCTCTTCGCTGGCCTGCAGGCCGGCTTCCGCCCGAACGGCGAGCCGCTGGACACCGGCATTGAGCTGGCGCCGCCAGCTATAGACCAGCATCTCCTCAAGGGCGTCCACCAGCGCCGGAAGTTCGTTCACCAGCCTCTTGCGTGCCACCGCATCGGTGACTCCCTGTTCATGGACCATGTCCTCGACCAGGGCTTCGATCTGCCAGACCACCATCCGGTCGGTCATCTGCCCAATGGCGCGGGTCACGGAGATCGCTGCCTCTTCGGTCAGCTTCCCGGTGCGGACCAGGTCCACCACGGTGGAAAGGGCTGCCTGGTCGCGTTCCGTGAACGCCACGTCCTCATCGCCGAAATTCGGAAAGCCGAGCGCCCGCCACAGTTTGCGTGCCGAGAGGAGGGACAGCCCTGCGCCGGCTGCGACTTCGCGGCGCCGCAGTTTGCGGTCGCCGCCCAAGAGCCGGGCTTCAAGTGCCTTGGCAGCCAATCGTTCCGCGGAAAGAGTTCCGGTGGCGGGGTGCACGATGGCAGGCCGGGCGTCGACACCAGGAGCCTGCTGCTCCTGCTGCTCGTCATCGTTCATCTGTCCCACCTTCTCTCAACTCCCATGGCAGCGTCCCGCGTTCCTCCGCAGGGTCGCCTGCCCCAAATGCCACGTCCCCGGGCAACTCGTCGATGGCATCCAGGATAAAGTCCCGGAATCTTGCAACTTCCGGCACATCAACAACTGTGACTATCCCCTGGTATCCGGTTTCCAAGGATATATTCCCTGACCGCAATATGCGCTGCCCCATTGTCTGGGTAAGCATCAGGTTGCGGACCGCTGCCAGGTTCACCTGCTGGTCCCGCCGCTTCAACATGCCGTATCTGGCAACTATCCTGCGGCTAGTGAGCGTGTAACGGGTCCCCTGCCATTTCAGCAGGCGTGGGAGGCAGTAGGCCAACCATATCCATGCGGCGCCGAGGATGCATCCTGTGACCAGCCAGGGAGACCATTCCCGGGAGAGCGCGGGGACCAGCCGTTCCGCTTCCCCCCGGATGATCCAGGCGCTGGCGAACGCCGCCGCCGCGGGAGCGGCGATGAAGGCTGCGGCTGGCGCAATCAGCTTCCTCGGCTGGGGGCGCGTGGTGACTATCACCTGTTCCCCCGGCACGAGGTCTCTACGCATAACCGCTTTCGGTCCCCTGCCGCGGCGTTTGGCCCGGCGGGGTCCAGGGGCGGAGGTGCACGACGTCGCCGGCTGTCACCACATGTTCATGAGCGGCACCGTCGACAACCAGCAGGGAGCCGTAATCGTCCAAACGCGTTGCGTGCCCGATGATCTCGTGGTCACCGGGCAACTGGGCTTTGACCTGCTTGCCCAGGGTCACCAGGACAGCTTCCACCCGCTTGTGCAGTGACGGACCGCCGGCCATCCCGGCGGCGGGATCGCCGTCGGCGTTGCAGAAACTGCGATAGAGCACGGCGAAATGGGAGAGATAGCTCTTGAGCAGCAGCGTCCGGTCCACCGTCACGGGCTGCTCCAGTGCTACCGAGGTGGCCGTAGGGACGGGAAGTTCGGCGGAACTGAGGCTGACGTTCAGGCCGGTGCCCAGGATGACCGGCGGCGCGGAGCCCTCCACCATGGGGCCAAGCTGGGCGAGGATTCCGGCGATTTTCCGGCCGCGGACCAGGACGTCGTTGGGCCATTTGAGCTCCGCAGGGATGCCGGCAGTCTCCAACAGGGTTTCCCGCAGCGCCAAGGCGGCCAGCAGGGACAACCAGGAGTAGCACTGCGCCGGCAGCGGCCGCCCCTCGGCATTGACGGGCCTGAGCACAATCGAGACAGATACGGAACTTAAGGGAGGGGCCTCCCACCGGCGGTCAAGGCGGCCCCGGGCTGCTGTCTGGTACTCAGCAGTCAGGACAGAAAGATCCGGCCAGGACTTCGGCTCCACAGTGACTGACCGCAGGAGGTCGGCGTTGGTGGAACCGGTGGAGTCCACCACCACGAGCTTCGCGATGCCTGTGGCGGACAGAAAATCCTGGTCTGCCAAGGCTCCGCGGTTCAACGGTATGCCCGGGGCGTGTGCGTCATCCATGCTTGAATCCTATCGACTTGCCCACCCTCGGGCTCCCGCGACCATCAGGTTCAGAGGAAGATGTCAGGAACCAACCGGTCTTCGTCTGCGCCCAGGCTGTAGGGCCGGAAGTCCGTCACCCCGGCTGCGGCGAGTACCTGCTCGTCAGTGTAGAAGTTGCCGGTGGATGGCCCCCCGGCAGCCAGGACGGCGCCGGTTAGGACGGCGTGCGCGGCGTCGGCCATGATCTGGGGGCCCCTGGCGGCCTGGACCATGCTGGACCCGCCGGGCATGTTGCGGATAGCAGCGGTATCAATCAGGGTGCACGGCCAAAGGGAGTTGACGTTGATCCCGTCCGCCTTGAGTTCCTCCGCCAGCCCCAGGGTGGTCAGGCTCATGCCATATTTGGCCATGGTGTAGGCCAGGTGTTTTCCGGCCCACTTGGGGTCCAGGTTCAGCGGCGGGGATAGCGTCAGGATCTGACCGGCCTCCGACTTCCGCAGTGCCGGAAGCGCCAGCTTGGACAGCAGGAAGGTGCCCCTGACGTTAATGTCCTGCATGAGGTCGTAGCGCTTCATGTCCACTTCGTCAGTCCGGGACAGGTCAATAGCTGAGGCGTTGTTGATGACGGCGTCGATGCCCCCGAACATTTCCACTGCTGCTGCAACGGCGTCGGCAACGTCGTCGTCGTTGCGCACATCACCCACCAGAGGCAGTGCCTGGCCGCCCGCTGCCTCGATCTGTTCCGCGGCGGTATAAACGGTCCCTGCCAGCTTCGCGTGCGGCTTGCCGGTCTTGGCCATCAGTACAATATTGGCGCCGTCCTGCGCGGCCCGGGTAGCTATGGCCAGCCCGATCCCGCGGCTGCCTCCCGAGATCAGCAGGGTCCGGCCCTGTAGGGAACCGGCGGCCTGGTACGGCACTGCAGCGGCACCCGAAGCATCATTGCTCGAAGTCATGGCTCCACTGTAACCCAAGTATGTTACTGGCGAGTAACAAGCGTCTCGGCGTCACTCGAGCGCAGAAAATTGTAGGTTTTCTACAGCGGTCCCGACGAATAGCGTCACTAGACTAGCCAGCAGGGTCCTGTTTTTGTGCGGAAGCTACTTAATGCGCCGCAGCATCCCAGGACCAGCCACCATCAGCTACAGAGCCGGAGACACTTCATGAGCCACGATCTGACAACGACAGCGGGAAAGATCGCCGATTTCCGCGACCGCCAGGCCCGTGCAGAACAGCCCTCCGGCCCCGAAGCCATAGAGAAGCAGCACGCCCGCGGCAAGAACACCGCGCGCGAACGGATTGAACTGCTCGTCGATGAGGGATCGTTCATCGAATTCGATGCGCTCGCCGTGCACCGCTCCACCGCCTTTGGTATGGAAAAGAAGAAGCCGCTCGGTGACGGCCTGGTATCCGGGTACGGCACCGTCGATGGCCGCCCCGTGGCCGTCTACAGCCAGGACTTCTCCGTTTACGGCGGATCCCTCAGCCAGGTCAACGGCGAGAAGATTGTCAAGGTCCAGGAGTTCGCGCTGCGCAACGGCTGCCCCGTAGTGGGAATCCTCGACGGCGGTGGCGCCCGCATCCAGGAAGGTGTCGCGTCGCTTGCCATGTTCGCGGACATCTTCCGCAACAACGTCCATGCCTCCGGCGTGGTCCCGCAGATCTCCCTCATCATGGGTCCCTCCGCCGGCGGAGCGGCCTACTCCCCGGCGCTGACCGACTACGTGGTCATGGTGGACAAGACCTCCCACATGTTCATCACCGGCCCCGACGTCATCAAGACCGTCACCGGCGAGGACGTGGATATGGAAACCCTGGGCGGTGCCCGGCAGCACAACGCCACCACGGGAACCTCCACGTACCTGGCCTCCGACGAAGCAGATGCCATCGAATTCGTCCGCGAGCTCCTGGACTTCCTGCCGTCGAACAACCTGTCGGAGGCCCCGGTCCTGGAGCACCAGCAGGAGCTGGATGTCGACGACGACGACCTCGCCCTGGATGCGCTCATCCCCGATTCCGCGAACCAGCCCTACGACATGCGCACCGTCATCGAGCAGATCGTTGACGACGCACATTTCCTCGAGATGCAGGCGCTCTACGCCCCCAATGTGATGATCGGTTACGGCCGCGTCGAAGGGCACACTGTGGGGATCGTGGCCAACCAGCCCCTGCAGTTCGCCGGCACGCTGGACATCGCGGCATCTGAGAAGGCTGCCCGCTTTGTCCGCCACTGTGACGCCTTCAACATCCCCATCATCACGCTGGTTGACGTTCCGGGTTTCCTTCCCGGGAAGGACCAGGAATTCCAAGGCATCATCCGCCGCGGCGCCAAGCTCCTGTACGCCTACGCCGAGGCCACCGTCCCCAAGCTGACCGTCATTACGCGCAAAGCGTACGGCGGCGCGTACATCGTGATGGGTTCCAAGAAGCTTGGGGCAGACCTCAACCTGGCCTGGCCGACCGCCCAGATCGGCGTCATGGGAGCCCAGGGCGCCGTCAACATCCTTTACCGCCGCGATCTCGCTTCCGTTGCCGAGGCCGGCGGAGACGTTGAAGCCCGGCGTGCCGAGGTCATCCGGCAGTACGAGGAGGAGCTCCTCAACCCTTACCAGGCCGCGGAGCTTGGGTACGTGGACGCGGTCATCGCGCCGTCCGAAACCCGGCCGCAGATCATCAGGGGCCTGCGGGCGCTCCGGGACAAACGTGCCAGCCTGCCCACCAAAAAGCACGGGAACATCCCGCTGTGACCGCGGACAGCCCGGTTGCGGAGACGCCGGACGCCCTGATTTCCGTGGTGAAGGGCCAACCGTCGGCCGAGGAGCTCGCCGCGCTGACCGCCGTCGTGCTTTCCCTCCAAAGCCAGGAGACCGCTGAGGTCCGCAAACCCACTGTCCGGCATTGGGTGCGCCGGCAGCAGCTGCGGCTGGCACCCACACCTGGCCCGGGCGCCTGGAAGCGGAGCCGCGGCTAACATTCCCTAACCGCCAGGGGCACCGTTAGTCTCGTGGAGTGACTACTGAAACCGCGCCCTCCGCCCGTCCACGCACCGCCATCGACGCCGTAGCGAATGAGTACACCGACACGCTCATCCGATTGAATCCGTCCTTCGCCACCACCCTGGGCCTGCCGGGACACGAGACGGAATACCAGGACTACTCCCCCGCCGGTATTGCGGAGTTTGCCGCCGAAGCGAGGAAGACGCTCGACGCTCTGGAAGGGCTGGAAGCCCAGGACGACGTGGACGCCGTAACGCTGGATGCGATGCGCGAGCGGCTGGGACTGCAGCTGGAAATCCGTGAGTCCGGCTGGGACGAAGCCGAACTGAACAACATTGCCTCCCCGGCGCAGGACATCCGCGCCATCTTCGACCTCATGCCCACGGCCACGGCGCAGGACTGGGAGCACATCGCGGGCCGTGCCCTGAACGTTCCCGATGCCATCGACGGCTACATCGCTTCCCTCCGCCAGGCCCGTGATGCAGGGAGGGTTTCGGCGCAACGCCAGGTCAGCATCGTCATCGAGCAAACCACGAAGTACGCCGCCGAGGACGGCTTCTTTGCCAAGTTGGCTGCGGAGGCCAAGATTGCCGACGGGCCGCTGGAGGCGGCAGTCCAGGAAAGGCTCGACGCCGGTGCTGCCGCCGCCCGCAGCGCCTACAGCCGCCTCGCCGAATTCCTCCGCACGGAGTTGCTTCCCTCAGCCCCGCAGAAGGACGCCGTGGGAAGGGAACGCTACGCGCTGGCCTCGCGTTCCTTCCTGGGCGCCACCGTTGACCTTGAAGAAACGTACGCCTGGGGCGTCCAGGAACTGGACCGCCTGATTGCCGAGCAGGAACAAGTGGCCGAAACCATCAAGGCCGGGGCCAGCATCGCCGAAGCCAAGGAAATCCTCAACAACGATCCCGCGCGCCAAATCAAAGGCACCGATGCCCTGAAGGCCTGGATGCAGGAACTCTCCGACAAGGCCATCAAGGACCTGGCCGGTGTGCACTTCGACATCCCGGACGTGATGAAGAAGCTTGAGTGCCTCATCGCTCCGACCGACGAAGGTGGCATTTACTACACCGGACCGTCCGATGACTTCAGCCGCCCCGGCCGGATGTGGTGGTCCGTACCGGCAGGCGAAGACACTTTCACCACCTGGGCGGAGACCACCACTGTCTTCCACGAAGGAGTCCCTGGCCACCACCTGCAGGTGGCCACCGCAACCTACCGCCGCGAGCTCCTGAACAACTGGCGCCGCAACGTGTGCTGGACGTCCGGCCACGGTGAAGGCTGGGCGCTGTATGCAGAGAAGCTCATGCAGGAACTCGGCTACCTGTCCGATCCCGGTGATCACATGGGCATGCTGGACATGCAGCGGATGCGCGCCGCCCGGGTGGTCTTCGACATCGGCGTCCACCTGGAGCTCGCCGTTCCGGAGCGGTGGGGTACCGGCACCTGGACCCCGGAGGCGGGCTACGACTTCCTGAAGAAAAACCTGCCCATCAGCGAGGGGCAACTGAAGTTTGAATTTACCCGCTACCTCGGCTGGCCGGGCCAGGCTCCCTCCTACAAGGTGGGGCAGCGGCTGTGGGAACAGATCCGCGCGGAACTCGAAGCCCGGCCAGGCTTTGACCTGAAGGAATTCCATACGCGGGCGCTGAACGTAGGCTCCGTAGGACTCGATACCCTCCGGAGGGCGCTGCTCGGTTAGACAGGCGGGCGGAACGGGTGTTGAAGTCCCCGGGCGCCTGCGAGGAGGTTTTCCACCCGGTCCCTTCCCAGACCAAAAGGCATGGGTTAGACTCCGACTCACTATACGAGGATGCCAGCTTCATTGTCCCGAGGGGGCGGCCGGGCTGGCGTTCCGGTGACCCAACTCGCTGCCCCCGACCGCGACTACTCGCTGTCGCCACGTCCGAGGAGGGTCCCATCCGCTCAATAGGTCCCCCAACTTCCGAAGCCGCCGCACCAAAGCATGCTGGGGGCACTGCCCGCCTGCCGGGGGCGAAATCCTGGATGCCGGCCCACCTCAGAGACGTCCATCTCGCTCTCCTGAGTGCTGCGCTCGCGTGGGTGCTGTCAGCCGCGGGCTCTTGGAATGCGTCCCTATGGACGGATGAGGCGGCGACGATTTCAGCAGCACGCCGAACGCTGCCCGAGCTGTGGGCGATGGTCCAGAACATCGACGCCGTGCACGGGCTCTATTACCTGTTCATGCATTTCTGGGTCGGACTCTTTGGCGAATCGGCCTTTTTGCTTCGCCTGCCGAGTGCCTTCGCCGTCGCCGCGGCGGCCGCAGGCGTCTTCCTGATGGGCCGCACCCTGGGGGGTAGGGCACTCGGACTGGCGGCCGCCGCTGTTTTCGCGGTCCTTCCGCGGATCACCTGGGCGGGCATGGAGGCCCGGCCGTACGCTTTCACCGCCGCTGCTGGTGTGTGGCTCACCATCGTGCTCATGGTGGCCCTCCGCCGTCGGACGGCCCGTTGGTGGTTGGCCTATTCCGGACTGGCAGCCATCGCCATTGGCATCAACATCTATCTCGTCTTCATTCTGGCCTCACATGCGCTGACGGTGCTGGCACTGCGCCGTACCGGCTGGCGAACGCGAATCACGTGGGCCTTAGCTGCGGTGCTCGGCGCCCTCGTTTCCGCCCCGGTCGTGTACCTGTCCGCGATGCAGGGCGGACAGCTCAACGACGACGAGCTGGGGTTGTTGCGCTGGCTGCGGAACGTGGTGGTAAACCAGTGGTTTCTAGGTGATACTCCCACCGGCGGCTATCCACAAACGGGGACTGCCGGGCTATGGAAGATCAGCGGGGTCCTGCTGGCGGGGGTGTGCGGGCTGGTTATGATCTATGCTTTGGTGGTTGTTCTCCGCACACGCAGCGAGGGCAGCAAACGCAACTTCCTGGCCTGGATCGTTCCCCAGATCGTGCTGCCGACCTCGGTCATCGGCTTGTATTCCGTGTTTGTCCACCCCATGTACAGCCCCCGCTACCTCACCATGAGCGCCCCGGCCGTCGCCGTGCTGATCGGAGCCGGCATGATCTGGCTCCGGCCAGCCTGGCTGAGGGGAGGTGCTTGGATTGCCCTCATCCTGCTCGCCCTCCCGGTTTATGTTTCCCAACGAGAGGTCTATGCCAAGAGCGGTGCTGACTGGAGCGCCGTGGCCGGCTATATCCAGGAGCACAAGGCCACCAATGATGCCGTGTATTTCAGTCCGCGCTACCCGCCCGAGAGCGACCACGTCCATCTTACCCTCCGGCGGATTGCAGTGGCGTATCCCGGCGCCTTTACCGGGCTGCGCGATCTGACCGTTGATACTCCCGGGGCCCAGGACGGAACCCTGGACGGATCGTCCCGGCTGCTCGCAGCTTCAATGACGGGCCTCGAAGGCGTGAACAGAATATGGGTCATCCGCCGCCTCGATTATCCGGTGGACTCGGCGCGTCTAGACGACGACCTTCTCCAGGCGGCCGGATACCGGTCGAGGGCTGCGTGGGCGGGACCCGTCAATTCAATTCTCGAGTTCTCCCGGTAAGTTACGGGGCAACTGGAGACCCGCGATCGGCACACCGCCGCTAAGGACTGTCAGGGCGAAAAAGATACACCCCGGCCTGGAGACCGGGGTGTATCTTTCGGGCTAGCTGTTGTACTCGATGCCGAGGCCCTTGCCAACCTTCAGCGGCAGGCCGGTGTTGTCCCAGACATTTGTCTCAAGTCCGTGGACGATCGTGGTTGCCTTGACGTCAATGCGGACTACGTACTTGCTGACTCTGGGGAGCGCAAAGTAGTTGTACTGGTTTTGTCCGAAGCGATTCTTCTGGAAGGTGATCTCGCCTGGTTTGATGCAGGCCGAAGCCAGCCCGTCGTCGAACCAGTTCTGCTCAACGACAGTGTTTCTCAGCGGTGCGCCGGTGTTGTTCTGCAAAATAATGGTGCAGCCGTGTCCGTGGGGAAACAGGCGTGGTTTCGCGGGATCGGGCGAGGATCCTGCACCGAGGACTCCATCGTTGACAATGTTGTTGCCGGCAATGCGGATGTTCGTGCCGCCCTGGACCTGGATGCCGTCATTGTGAGTCCCGTCGGCTGCGGGTCCGGGATCGTGGGCTGCGTCGTGGTAGACAGTCGTGTGGATGTAGTTACCTTCGATCCGGACATTGGCGTTGACGCTGCCGCCGGGCTTATTGAAAACGCCCATCCCGTCGTTGGTCCCGTAAACGTGGTTCCGCTTCGCGGTGTACTCGTGGCCCACGATGCCGTCCCGGTACGCGTGGGGCAGGATGGGGTGGATCGTGCTGTCCTCGACCGTCAAATTGAAAACATTCGCACTGTTCGCGTCGATGCAGCCCGTGTTGGTGCTGGGCTTGTAGTTTCCGCAGTGCAGAAGGCTGTTCTTGATGACGACGTTTTTCGCCTGGATCTTGACGTCGCCGAAGATCTCTTTGCCATCCAGCACGGTGCCGTCAGTCGTGATGACGTAGGGCTTATCGTAGCTGCCGACCTTGGTAAGGGTCTTTCCGGCTGGTACACCCGTGGTGGACGCGTCCGGTTTGTAAGTGCCGTTGACGAGCGACGTGCGCGGTGTGGCGGCCTCTGCCGGTGCACTGATCATGGCGCCGGCACAAACAAGCCCGAGCAGGCCGAGTATGGGGACGATTCTCTTTCGCATAAGCAAAAAATTCCTTCATTTGATGGGACGTCGTGCTGGTAGCCGCTGACGTCGCATGGAAAACAACGCGGGAACGTAGGACGAAACGCTGTTGCCGCGCCGGCAAATCAAGTCAATAAACGGATGACCGGGGGTCGCCGTCAGGCCAGGCCGGGCCTGAAACGGCACCGACGGCTGGATGTCGATGCAGCAACCCGCGGCCATCCCGTGTGCGCCTGCCGTCAGGGCCTGGCACGGGCGTCGCGCCGCGTTCTTGGTGGCGGCGGCCCAGCATGGCGCACCCGCAGCACTATCTGACTCATTCCGGGAGGCGTTCCCGCCCCCCGGCTGATGATGTATCAGAGTATTCGACGTATCGGAATGTTGCAAATCGATAACGGCCGCTTATGCACGGCCGCGCCTGCGCGCTTAACAATGGCACAGGTGTATAATCCAGCGATTTAAAAATATCGCGGCATGGTGGCCAGCCGGAGGTGAGGTTCCAGCTGGCCACCGACGAAGGGGTCGGGACCCGGACCTGGCGAGATGTTTGCCACAGTCAGGGCGGGAATAACTTCACAATTACTTGATGCGACGCGGTATTTCCGGGGTTTTTCAAGTGCATGGGCGCTAGTTGCCTCGTAATATTTCTCAACATCCGTTCGTCGTGCTATGTGGGACCGGCCTAGCGTATTCGGGTGAGCACTCAAACCCGCACCCCCGAATCCACAGGAAAGACCGGCTTCCAGCTGCCCAAATGGGCTGGCTCGTTCGGCTTCCAGATCATCGCCGCCCTTATCGTGGGCCTGGGCCTCGGCCTGCTGGCCAAGTACACCGGCAGCACCAAAACCAGCCCCAACGGCCTGGGCGCCACGCTGCAGACCATCGGCTCCAGCTATGTTTCCCTGCTGCAGACGGCCGTGGTGCCGCTGATCTTCACGGCCGTGGTCAGCTCCATCTCCAACCTCCGCCAGGTCTCCAACGCCGCCAAGCTGGCATGGAACACCCTGCTGTGGTTTGCCATCACATCACTGGTCGCGGTGCTCATCGGCATCGGCCTGGGCGTCCTGCTGCAGCCGGGTGCCAACACCGGCATCACCGAGGAAGCCAAGTACAGCGGCAAGTCCGGTGACTGGTGGTCCTTCCTGGTGGGCCTGTTCCCGAAGAACTTCCTGGGCCTGGGTGCGAGCTCCACCGTTGCGGAATCAGGTGCGGTCACCACCGCCGTCAGCTTCAACGTCCTGCAGATCCTGGTGATCGCCATCGCCGTCGGCGTTGCTGCCCTGAAGGTAGGCAAAGCCGCCGAGCCGTTCCTCAACCTCAATGCCTCAGCCCTGGCAGTCATTCAGAAGGTGCTGTGGTGGATCATCCGCATCGCGCCGCTGGGCACCGTAGGCCTGATCGGCAACGCCGTGGCCGTGTACGGCTGGGACACCATCGGCTCACTGGGCAAGTTCACGTTCGCCATCTACGTTGGCCTGGCCCTCGTACTGTTCGTGGTCTACCCGGTCCTGGTCCGCACGCACGGGCTCTCCATCAAGCAGTACTTCTCCGGAGTGTGGCCTGCCGTCCAGTTGGCTTTCGTATCCCGTTCCTCGGTGGGCACGCTGCCACTGACCCAGCGTGTCACCGAACGCAGCCTGGGCGTGCCCCGGGCGTACGCTTCCTTCGCCGTACCCCTCGGCGCCACTACAAAAATGGACGGTTGCGCCGCTATCTATCCGGCCATCTCGGCGATCTTCGTGGCCCAGTTCTTCGGCGTCCAGCTGGACTTCAGCCAATACCTGCTGATCGCCCTCGTCTCCGTACTTGGTTCAGCTGCGACAGCGGGCACCACCGGCGCCGTGGTGATGCTCACCCTGACGCTGTCCACGCTGGGACTGCCTTTGGCCGGCGTCGGACTTCTCCTGGCCATCGATCCGATCCTGGACATGGGCCGCACGGCGGTTAACGTTGCGGGCCAGGCACTGGTCCCCACCATTGTGGCCAAGCGCCAGGGCATCCTGGATGAAGCCCTCTACAACGCGCCGCGCAACGGCACCCCGTTTGTGGATGACGACGCCGAGCCCGCCGCAGATCCGTCCGCGTCGGACACTGGAACTGCTTCCGATGCACGGGGGCGGGAACTGGCCGACGCCAAGGCCTAGTGGCCCACGCCTCCAAGCCTGAAGGGGAAGTCCCCGGGATTTGAACTGCCAGTTCAATTCTCCCGGGGACTTCTCCCGTTAAGGCCCGGGGACTCCCGTTCCTAGCGGCCGCCTCCTCCGATCACACCTTTCTCCACGGCTTTGGTGACCGCATCGGCCTCTTCCTGAGTCAGGATGCCGTCGGAAACGGCTTTGTCCAGCCTGGTCTTGAGCGCCGCGGCCTTCTCGGCCCGGGCCTCGGTGCGCAGCTCCTCAAGGGCGGCGGTGACCTTGGCCTCCTCAATCCCCAAAGATTCCGCCAGGGACTTTGCGAGCGCCGCCTCCCGGGCTGCTGCGTCCGGCTTTTCGCCGTCAGCCGGGGGCGAGGTGGGTTTGTTGGCTTCGCGGAGAGCCTGCAGCGCTTCGGTGACTTTGGCTTCCTCGACGCCGAGTTTTTCCGCGAGCGCCGAGGCCTGCGCTACCCCGCGCTCGCCTCCGCGGCCGCCGTGCCGCCCTTTACCTTCCATGGGCGGCGTGCTGTCCGGTGAGGCGCTGGAACTGGCGCTGGGCGTAGGCGTGGGTGTGGTAGTTGCCGACGCCATGCCGGCCACACCGATTCCGGCTCCGACGGCAAGGGCCGTGGCCGAAAGGCCAAGGGCAATTCTCTTTCTGCGTGACATTGGCTGTCTCCTGGATCTGCCGTCCGGTGACGGCTCCTTGTGATGTGTCTCCTGCGAGATAATCCCAGTGTCCGGCGCAAGGTTCGGATGCAGCTGTCGGGAACCTTTCAATCTGCTGTGAAAGGTCCCCCGACGCCCGCCCGGAATTGAGTAGGCTCGGCAGCATGCTGATCGTGACAACCAATGACATTCCGGGCCACAGGATCGATGCGGTGTTCGGCGAGGTGATGGGGCTGACCGTCCGCTCCCGGGACATCGGCTCGCAAATGCTGGCCGGCCTCCGTTCCCTCGGCGGCGGCGAACTGCCCGAGATGACGCGGGCATTGTACGAAAGCCGCCAGGAGGTCATGGCGCGAATGGTGGCGGAGGCCCAGCAGCGCGGCGCCAACGCCATTGTGGCCATGCGCTTCGACACCTCCGAGATGGGCACGAACTGGACTGAAGTCTGCGCGTATGGAACCGCCGTCTTTGCGATCCCGCTCGCAGAGGGCCAGCCGGGGGCTACCGGCCAGTCCATCCAGCTCACGAAGACCGGTTAACGCTCAGCGGGTCTCCCAATTAAGAAGTTGCGCAGAGTGCAAAATTGCACATAGTGTAACCATGTGAGCCATTCTCCCCTGACCGATGAACCCGCGCCCGCGCCCTCCCGCCGCGAACAGAACAAAGCTGCCACCCGTCAGGCCATCACCGATGCCGCCTTGAACCTGCTTCGGAGCCGCGGACCGGGCAACTTCACGGTTGAGGACATCGCCGAGGCCGCTGGAATATCGCGACGCACCTTCTTCAACTACTTCAGCAGCACCGAGGCGGCCCTGGCTTCGGTGACCAACGGTTTCCTGGACCACGCCCTCCAGCAGTTCCGGCTGCGCCCCGCCGGGGAGCCCACCCTCGAGTCTGCCCGCGTGGCCCTGATGCAACTGGCCGACCCCATGACGGTCGCCCCCATGGCAGAACTGTTCACCCTGACTCAGGAGAACTCCCTACTGGTCCGCTCCGAGCTTGAGGCCTGGGATCACTGCACCGAGCAGATCATCACCGCTGCCAAGGAAAGGGTCGCCAAGACGCCCGGGGCGGCCATCGACGAACTTTACCTCCGGGCCCTCGCCGGCTCCGTCATCTCCTGCGGCAAGGCTGCGATGGACGTCTGGTTCGCCCAGTGCGGCGCCGATCTGTCCCCGGCCTCCCTTTCCGTTCTCCGCCAACTGCTCATCGATGCCATCGGCCACCTTGGCGCAGGCTTCGACAGCCAGGCACGCTCTTCCTCCCCCACCCTCCTCAAAGATCGGCTCTGACATGGCCTTGTTGCTCTACCGGCTTGGCAAGTTCTCCTACCGTCACCGCTGGCTGGTCATCTCGCTCTGGCTCGCGGTCCTGGTGGCCGTCGGCGGGTCCGCCGCTGCGTTCCACGGCACCCTATCCAACAACTTCCAGATCCCAGGTACCGAAACCCAGCGCATCGCCGATAAGCTCCGACAGGACCTGCCGTCGGCATCAGGCGGCTCAGCCAGCATTGTTTTCGAAGCACCCGCGGGCGGCTTCACGGCCGAGAGCCGCGCCGCTGTGACGGAAGCGCTGAAAAAGCTTGAAACACTGCCTGATGTCAAAGCCACAGTGGACCCGTTCGCTACCCAGGACCAGGTGGACCAGGCAGGAGCGGCCATCACCGCGGGTGAGCAACAGGTCGCCGAGGGCCAGGCCCGCCTGGACGCCTCCCGCAGCCAGCTGGAATCGGGCAAGGCACAGCTTGCCGCAGCGGAGGAGCAACTCACGGCAGCGGGGGCACCGGCCCCCGTGATCGAGGCTCAACTGGGACAGCAGAAAGCTGCAATGGCACAAGGCCAGGCCCAGCTCGACGCCGGCACGCAGGAGCTTGCTGCCGCCAAGGCCAAGCTGGACCTTGGCAAGCGCCAGGCGGAGGCCTCCGCTGGCCTCCGCTTTGTGTCTTCTGACGGCCAGGCCGCGGTGGCCCAGGTCCAGTTCAATTCCTCCATCAACGGCCTGACCCCGGCCGTGCGCCAGCAGGTCCAGGACATCGCCCACGAGACCTCTGCCGCCGGCGTCACCGCGTTGGCCAGCAAGGAAATCACCGAGGACATCTCGGAACTCTTCGGCGCCGCCGAAATTATTGGCGTCGCCGTGGCCGCGCTCGTCCTGGTCCTGATGCTGGGCACCCTCATCGCCGCCGGCCTTCCACTGCTGATGGCCATCATCGGCGTGGGCGTCGGCGTCGGCATCACGTTTGCCCTGTCCGGAATGTTCGAGATGAGCTCCATCTCCCCCATGCTCGCGCTGATGCTGGGGCTGGCCGTCGGCATCGATTACTCCCTGTTCATCGTCAACCGCCACCGAACCCAGCTCCGGTCCGGGATGGAGCCCGAAGAGTCCGTGGCCCGTGCCACCGGAACCTCAGGCAATGCCGTCCTCTTCGCCGGCCTCACCGTGATCATCGCCCTGGCCGCCCTGGTGGTTCCCGGGCTCCCCTTCCTGAGCGTGATGGGCCTGGCAGCGGCCGGCACTGTTGCGGTAGCCGTCCTCGTGGCCCTCACACTGACCCCCGCAATGCTTTCGCTGATTGGCCGGCGCATCATCTCCAAGCGGGCATGGGCAAAAGCTGACGCCCACAACGCGGAGGCCGGCCATGAACTGGCAGACAAAGCCAGGGACGAGCAAAAGAGCACCCGTGGCTGGGGCGGACTCGTCACCAGGCATCCCGTGGTGGCGCTGGTGGCTGGCGTGCTCCTGCTCGGTGCCCTGGCGCTGCCCGCCACCCAACTGCAACTCGCCCTTCCGGACGGCGGGTCCGAGCCGGTCGACTCCGAGGCCTACCGCGCCTATGACCTGACGGCACGCAGTTTTGGTGAAGGTGTCACTGGACCCATTGTGGTGGTGGGTGAATTCCCGGTGGGCCTGGACGAAACCCAAGCCCAGTCCCTGCAATACGACGTCGCTGACCTGATCCGCGGAGTGGACAACGTTGTGGGAGCCGTTCCGGTGGCGCTCAGCGAGGACCGCCGGACCGCCGTCTTCCAGGTCATTCCGGAAGAGGGTCCTGCCAAAGCGGGCACCGTTCAGGTAGTGAGCGAACTGCGGGAACGGGGTGAGGAGATCAAGTCTGAAACCGGGGTCACTATCGGCCTCACGGGGCAAACCGCGGGCAACATCGACGTCTCCACCAAACTCGGTGAAGCGCTGCCGCCATACCTGGCCATCGTCGTCGGGCTTTCCCTGATCCTGCTGCTGCTGGTATTCCGCTCCATCGTGGTTCCCTTCCTGGCCACCGGCGGGTTCCTGCTCTCCCTGGCCGCCGCCTTCGGCCTGGTGGTCGCGGTGTACCAGTGGGGGTGGCTGGGAGGCGTGTTCGACGTCGCCAACCCCGGTGCCGTGCTCAGTTTCCTGCCCATCATCCTCATCGGCGTACTGTTCGGCCTGGCCATGGACTACCAGGTGTTCATCGCCTCCGGCATGCGCGAGGCCTATATGCACGGTGCCTCTGCCAAGCACGCCGTCCGGATCGGGTTCAGCCACGCCGCAGCCGTGGTCACCGCCGCAGCAATCATCATGGTCAGCGTCTTCGCCGGCTTCATCTTCAGCCACCTGACCATGGTCCGGCCGCTGGGCTTCGCAATGGCCTTCGGCGTACTGCTGGATGCCTTTGTGGTCCGCATGACCATCGTCCCGGCGGTGATGTACCTGCTGGGCGAAAAAACCTGGTGGCTGCCGGGATGGCTCGAGCGGATCCTGCCGGACGTGGACGTGGAGGGCGCCAAGCTGGAACGCCTGGAAAGCGGCCCGGCCAGGGCCGGCCAGCCTGTCCACTAGGCTGACATGGTGACCCGCCTCATCCTTGCCTCTCAGTCCCCCGCCCGCACGAAACTCCTCGCCGAGGCAGGCATCCAGCACACGGTGCTGGTGTCCGACGTGGACGAGGACGCAGTCCAGGCCCGCTACGGCGTCACGGATCCGCACGATACGGCCCTGCTGCTGGCGCGGGCCAAGGCAGAGGCCGTGGCCGCGCTGCCTGAAGCGGACGGCACGCTGGTACTGGGCTGCGACTCCGTCTTTGAGTTCGACGGCGAGGCGCATGGCAAGCCGTACACCGCCGGCGTAGCCCGCGAGCGGATGCTCCGGATGAGCGGGAACAGTGGGGTGTTGCACACTGGGCACTGGCTGGTGGACTGCCGGGATCCCGCACCCGACGACGGGACAACAGACCCCGGATCCGGCGCCACCCTCGGAGCGGTCGCGTCAGCCGAAGTCCATTTCATGGAGATGGAACCGGAGGAGATTGACGCCTACATCGCCACCGGGGAGCCGCTGCACTGCGCCGGCTCGTTCACCATCGATGGCCTGGGCGGGGCGTTCATCCGTAAGGTGGACGGAGACCCGCACGCCGTCGTCGGGCTGTCCGTTTCCACCCTCCGGAACCTCCTGGCCCAGGCCAACGTGCGCATCACCGAGCTTTGGCCAACGGAATAAAGGGACCCAATTTGCCGGAGAGTTGTAGCTTCCCTACAAAGCTCTGCCCGTTTACGCGCGGATTCCGCAAGTAATATCGGCGGACCCCACAAAATCGCGCTAGGCTCCCTGAAGGAAAGAAGGAGACGCCTTGTCAGCAAAGTTGGAGCAGTCCGCAAGTCCCGTGCAGTCGAACCTCACCAAGGTGCTGATCGCCAACCGTGGCGAAATAGCCGTGCGGATCATTCGCGCAGCACGAGATGAAGGCATCGCCTCTGTGGCTGTCTATGCCGATCCTGACCGGGATGCCCTGCACGTGCGGCTCGCCGATGAGGCCTACTCGCTCGGTGGAAACACCGCCGCCGAGTCCTACCTGGTGATGGACAAGATCATTGACGTCGCCCGCCAGTCCGGCGCGGACGCCATCCACCCCGGCTATGGCTTCCTCGCGGAGAACGCCCAGTTCGCCGCGAAGGTCATCGAAGCCGGCATCACCTGGATTGGCCCTTCCCCGGACGCCATCTCCGCCTTGGGTGACAAGGTGCAGGCCCGCCACATCGCTGAAAAGGTCGGCGCACCCCAGGTGCCCGGCACCGCTGATCCGGTGGAATCGGCCGAGGAAATCCTTGAATTCGTTGACAAGTTCGGCCTGCCGGTCGCCATCAAGGCCGCTTTCGGCGGCGGCGGCAGGGGCATCAAGGTGGCCCGCACCCGCGAGGAAATCCCCGAACTGTTCGAATCCGCCGTGCGGGAGGCCACTGCCGCCTTTGGCCGTGGCGAATGCTTCATCGAACGGTTCCTGGACGCCCCGCGCCACGTCGAGACGCAGTGCCTGGCGGATGCCCACGGCAACGTCGTGGTGGTGTCCACCCGCGACTGCTCGCTGCAGCGCCGCAACCAGAAACTCGTGGAAGAAGCCCCGGCCCCGTTCCTCACCGAGGAGCAGAACCGCAGGCTCTATGAATCTTCCAAGGCGATCCTGAAGGAAGCCGGTTACCTCGGTGCAGGTACCTGCGAATTCCTGGTGGGCCAGGATGGCACCATCTCCTTCCTTGAGGTCAACACCCGTCTCCAGGTCGAGCACTGCGTTTCCGAGGAAGTCACCGGAATCGACCTCGTCCGCGAACAGTTCCGGCTGGCACGCGGGGAGGAACTTGGCTACGGGGATCCCGAAGTGCGCGGGCACTCGATCGAATTCCGCATCACCGGCGAGGATCCGGGCCGCAACTTCATGCCGGCGCCGGGCACCATCACCACCCTGAAGAATCCCACAGGCCCCGGCATCCGCATTGACTCCGGTGTTGAGCAGGGCGACGTCATCAGCGGCAACTTCGACTCGATGTTGTCCAAGCTGATCGTCACCGGTGCCACCCGAACCCAGGCGCTGCAGCGTTCCCGGCGTGCCCTTGAGGAGATGGTGGTCGAAGGGATTCCCACCGTTATCCCCTTCGACCTGGCCGTGGTCAGCAACCCGGATTTCGCCCCGGCGGAAGGCCCCTTCAAGGTCCACACGCGCTGGATCGAGACCGACTTCGTCAGTGAAATCCCGGCATGGACGCCTACCGGCACCGAGGCCCAGGCCGACGACGCCGGCGAACGCCAGCGCGTGGTGGTTGAAGTAGGCGGCAAGCGCCTCGAGGTAGTGCTTCCCGCCTCCCTCGGCTCCCTCGGATCCAGCTCTGCCGGAGCCAAGCCCGCGAAGTCCAAAAAGCGTTCCCGTTCGGGCGGTGCGGCGGCCGCTGCGTCGGGCAACGGACTTGCCTCCCCCATGCAGGGCACCATCGTCAAGGTGGCAGTCAGCAACGGCGACATCGTGGCTGAAGGCGACCTGGTTGTTGTGCTTGAGGCGATGAAGATGGAGCAGCCGCTCACCGCGCACCGCTCCGGAACCATCACAGGACTCAGCGCCACAGCAGGCGAGACGGTGTCGGCTGGTGCCGTCATCGCCACGATCGAAGACTAGTCACCGCCGGAGGCGCACCCATGCTTGCACCCAGTTTTGAAGAAGAAGTAGACCGCTACCACCTCGCGGTTCCGGAAATCACGCGGGGAAACGCCGGGCCCGTCAAGGATCTCTACTCGCGGTTGGAGGACGTGACGCTGGCCAACCCGTTCGGCGGCATTGCCCGCGGCTGGGCCCAGGTGGAAGCGCGGCTGGACCAGGCCTCCCGGCAATTTCAGGACGGCGAGATGCTGGGGTTCGACACCATTACGTCCTACACCGCCCGCGACACCGCCTTCCTCGTGGAGACAGAACACTTCCGGGCCCGCTTGGACGGCGCCGCCGTCGCGGAGGAGTTCGCGCTCCGGGTAACCAGCGTTTTCCGCCGGGAGGAAGGCTACTGGAAGCTCGTCCACCGGCACGCCGACCCTGCCGCCCGGCCACAGTCCCGCCGATCACTGGCCCAGCCGGCGGACCGGGCTGCCGGGCACTGACGGCGGGCACTGACTGCGGCGCGCCCCTCTGGATTCCGGCAGGTGCCACGGGCACACTTAGCGTGTGAAGCCTTTCCTGCTGCTTGCCTCCCGGGCCGAAGACGCTGCTGCGGACAACGAATATGCGGCGTACCTGAGGTACGGCGGGCTGGCCCCCGGGCAGCTGCGGCGGATCAGGCTGGAGGCGGCACCCCTGCCGGAACTGGACCTGGCGGACTACTCCGCGGTAATCGTCGGCGGGAGTCCGTTCACGTCCAGCGATCCCAGTGAGCACAAAAGCGCCACGCAACACCGCGTGGAGCGGGAGCTGGCGGGATTGCTGGACCGGATCGTGGAACAGGATTTCCCGTTCCTCGGCGCCTGCTACGGCGTCGGGACACTGGGAAGACACCAGGGCGCCGTGATCGACAGGACCTTCGGCGAACCCCTCGGCGCGGTGGAGATTGAACTCACCGACGCCGGCCTGGCTGATCCTCTCCTTCGCGGAATGCCCGCCCGGTTTATCGCCTTCACCGGGCACAAGGAGGCCTGTTCCTCGCTGCCCGCCCACGCCGTCCTGCTGGCTTCTTCCCAGGCCTGCCCGGTGCACATGTTCCGGATCAAGGAAAACCTCTACGCCACGCAGTTCCACCCCGAGCTGGACGCCGAGGGTCTCGTCACCCGGATCGACATTTACCGCCACGCCGGATACTTCCCGCCCGAGTCGGCTGAGGAACTGATGGCCAACGCCCGCCGTTTCACGGCGACCGAACCCATGAACATCCTGAAGAACTTCGTGGCCCGTTACGGCACGTGAACGCAGAAATGCCCGGCGTGCTCCCAGCAAAAGCAAGGAGCACGCCGGGCATTTACGGCGCTAAGCGGGCTGGAAGTCAGGCCACGTTGTTTTCGTAGTCCAGGTCCCGGGTTTCCCGGCTTACGAACAGCGCGATGAGCGTCAGCACTGCCATGGAGGTCAGGTAGACACCCACCAGCACGGGGCTGCCGTCCGCCTGCTCCCAGAGTGCGACGGCGATGAAGGGAGCCACCGCCGCACCCAGGATGCTGGAGACGTTGTAGCTGACGGCCGAGCCGGTGTAGCGAACGTTCGTGGGGAACAGTTCCGGCAGCAAGGCACCCATGGGACCGAAGGTCAGCCCCATCAGGGAGAAGCCGATGACCAGCAAGGCCATGGTGCCCACAAACCCGCCGCTGAAGAGCGGGACGAACAGGAGCCCGAAGACGAAGATTCCACCGGTCACGGCCAGCAGCATCTTGCGCCGGCCGTATTTTTCTGCCAGCGGGCCGGAGACCAAGGTGAAGATACCGAAGAACACGACGCCGGCGATCAGCATCCAGAGGAAGTCGTTGCGTGTGTAGCCCAGGCCCGGGACGAAGGCAGCTGCTGCGGCTTCCGTCATGGGCTTGCCGGCCTTCTCGGCGGCGGCCTTGGCGGCGTCAAGCGTGGCCGGACGTGTGCCGTAGGTCAGGGTGAAGGTGGTCATCAGGTAGAACAGCACGTACGTGGCGAGCATGATGAACGTGCCGAGGATCAGCGGACGCCAGCTGGTCTTGAAGACGCGGCCGATCGGCAGTTTGGCCACCTCGTTGGATTCGATCACCTTGGTGAAGGCGGGAGTTTCGATCAGCTTGAGGCGGACGTAGAGGCCGATGATGACCATAACGGCGCTCAGCAGGAACGGCACTCGCCAGCCCCAGGCCAGGAAGTCGGCGGGCGTCAGGGCGTAGCTGAAAACGAGGAAGATCACATTGGCGATGATGAAGCCAATGGGCGCGCCCAGCTGCGGGAACGTGCCGTAGATGGCGCGCTTGTTGGCGGGGGCATTTTCCGTGGCAAGCAGTGCCGCGCCGCTCCATTCGCCGCCGAGGGCAAGGCCCTGGGCAAAGCGCATGACCACGAGGAGGGCCGGGGCCCAGAATCCCCAGCCCGGAATGAGCGCCGTCGGCAGGCAGCCGATCAGGAACGTGGCGATGCCCATGGTCAGCAAGGACGCGACCAGCGTGCCCTTGCGGCCAAACTTGTCGCCGAAGTGGCCAAAAACGACCGATCCCAGCGGGCGGGCGATGAACGCGACGCCGAATACTGCGAACGAGCTCAGAAGCTGCGTTGTTTCGTTCTGGTTGGGGAAGAACAGCGCGGGGAATACGAGTACCGCGGCGGTGGCGTAAACGTAGAAGTCGTAGAACTCAACGGTGGTGCCGATCAGGCTGGCTACGATCACCCGACCGCGCGAGTTCACCGCCTTGGCAGATTCGGGACCCATCGAGGTTTCAGTTGATGACATGTATGAACACTTTCGTCAGAACCGGCCGGACGTGGGGAGAGGCCCGGCGTGCAGTAGTTAGAGTTCAATATTAGTTCCGCTCGTCCAGTCAATGGACAAAAGGTCCAGTATGCGGACACTGGGAAGGTGTCTCATTTTTCCGGGCCTCACGCCCCCTAGAGCGGCCCGATAGGCAAATGTCACAGCGCGTTAACAAACGGCGACCGTCCATGAAACGAGCCGTCTCTACCTTGGAAGGACAACATCCCCCAAGAGGAGGTACACCGTGACTGTTGATCGCAGCGCAGATGCCGGCACCGGCAATTCCGTAGATATAGACACCAACCCGTTGCACGAAGGCGTGTCTTCATCCGCCAGCGCACAGCCCGGCTCCACGCGTACTACTGACGCACCCGCCCTTGAATACCGCCCCGGCCGCTGGATCGCCAACTGGAACGCCGAGAACAAGGAGCAGTGGGAGTCCGGTGGCCGCGCCATCGCCCGCAGGAACCTGAACTGGTCCATCTTCGCTGAATTCCTTGGTTTTGTCGTCTGGCAGCTCTGGTCCATCGTGGTGGTCCAGCTCCCCGCAGCAGGCTTCACCTTTACCACCTCGGAAATCTTCTGGCTCATTTCGATGCCCAGCCTGGTAGGCGCCACGCTCCGCATCCCCTACACCTTTATGGTCCCCCGCT
Organism: Arthrobacter sp. R4; assembly: GCF_051365025.1. Lineage (NCBI taxonomy): Bacteria > Bacillati > Actinomycetota > Actinomycetes > Micrococcales > Micrococcaceae > Arthrobacter > Arthrobacter sp. R4. Next base: position 60,055 of record NZ_JBLWIJ010000004.1, on the reverse strand, counting down.
TCGGCGGCCGGAACTGGACCATCGTGTCCGCCCTTCTCCTTCTCATTCCCGCCATCGGCTTGGGACTCTGCGTCTCCAACCCCGAAACCCCGTTCGGTGTCATGCTCCTCGTGGCAGCACTCGCCGGCTTCGGTGGCGGCAACTTCGCCAGCTCCATGGCCAACATCACGTTCTTCTACCCGGCCCGTGAAAAGGGCTGGGCACTGGGCCTGAACGCTGCCGGCGGCAACATGGGTGCCGCCGTCGCACAGCTCGCCGTCCCGATCGCGATCACCCTGCTCGCCGTGGGCAGCGTGAACCTGCCGATGGCCGGCTGGATGTGGGTCCCGTTCATCCTGATCGCCGCGTTCGGCGCCTGGAAGTACATGGACAACCTCACCAGCGCCAAGGGAGACGTGGCCGGCTCGGTCGCAGCGCTCAAGGAACCGCACCTGTGGATCATGGCACTGCTGTACATCGGCACCTTCGGTTCCTTCATCGGCTTCGCCGGTGTGTTCCCGAAGCTCATCAAGGACTACTTCCCGGCTTTCTCCTCCATCGGAGTCGGCACCGTGGCACTCTCCCTGGCCTTCCTTGGCCCGCTGGTCGGCTCCCTCGCCCGCCCCTACGGCGGACGTATGGCTGACCGCATGGGCGGCGCCCGGATGACCGTGGCCGCTTTCGCCTCCATGGCAGCGATCACCCTCACCATGATCTGGACCCTTCCGCTGAAGAACTTCTGGCTCTTCCTGGTCCTGTTCCTGATGCTCTTCACCGCCAGCGGATTCGGAAACGGTGCAACCTACCGGATGATCCCCATCATCTTCGCCACCTCCAGCAGGGCCGCGAAGGCAGGAGCCAGTACCGTGGAGACGCAGCGCTTGGCATCCTCTGCCCTCGGCCTGATCTCGGCCATCGGCGCTTACGGCGGGTTCGTTATCCCGCAGGTACTGAACGCCTCCAACTCCGCCAGCGGTTCCTACACGCCCGCCTTCTACGGCTTCGTCGCGGCCTACGCTGTGATGCTGGTTGTCTGCTGGGCCTTCTACATCCGCAACGCCAACCGAAATGCGATGGGACACGTCTAACATGACCAAAAGCGCCGACACGCACTGCCCTTACTGCGCCCTGCAGTGCGCCATGACGCTCAAGTCTCCAGCGGAACTGACCCCGGCTTCCGAGCCGGGGTCAGTCCCCGTGCCCACCCAGGCCGCTGCCGCGGCTGCTGCGACAGTTCCTGTGCTGGAAGTCAGCGGGCGGGATTTCCCCACCAACCGGGGAGGCCTGTGCCGCAAGGGCTGGACCTCCGCCACGCTCCTGAACCACCCCGGACGCGTTACCGAACCGCTCCTCAAGGGAGACGACGGGATCCACCGTCCCATCGGCTGGGACCAGGCACTGCGCCTGGTGACCACGGCCGTGAAGGAAACCCAAGCCCGCTACGGGAAGGACGCCGTCGGCGTCTTCGGTGGCGGCGGCCTTACCAATGAGAAGGCCTACATGCTGGGCAAGTTTGCCCGCCTGGCCCTTGGCACCTCCCGCATCGACTACAACGGCCGTTTCTGCATGTCCTCCGCCGCGGCCGCAGGGATGCGTGCCTTCGGCGTCGACCGCGGACTCCCGTTCCCGCTCGAAGACCTGGACAACGCCAGCACCATCATGATGCTGGGCTCCAACGTTGCCGAAACAATGCCGCCGTTCGTCCAGCACCTCAAGGGCGTCCGCGACGCCGGCGGGCTGGTCATCGTTGACCCCCGCCGTTCCGCGACGGCTAACTTCACGGCCGACGGCGGTGGCCTTCACCTGCAGCCCCTGCCGGGCACCGACCTGACCCTCCTGCTGGGGCTCTCGCACGTGGTCATCCACGAGGGCCTGGCCGACGCCGCCTTCATCGCGGAGCGCACCTCCGGCTACGACGCCGTGGTCCGCAGCGTCAGCGCATACTGGCCCGAACGCGTCCAGTCGATCACCGGCGTCCCGGCGGAGCTCATCCGCGAAACCGCCCGCAGGCTCGCCGATGGCGCACGCAAGGGCGGCAGCTACATCCTCACCGGCCGTGGCGTGGAACAGCACGTGGACGGCACCGACACCGCCACCGCCGCGATCAACCTGAGCCTTCTCCTGGGCCTGCCCGGATCGCTCCGCAGCGGCTACGGCACCCTCACCGGCCAGGGCAACGGCCAGGGCGGCAGGGAACACGGCCAGAAGGCCGACCAGCTCCCCGGCTACCGGAAGATCACCGACCCCGCAGCCCGCGCCCACGTGGCCGGCGTCTGGGGTGTCCCGGAAGAGACCATTCCCGGGCCCGGCCTCCCCGCCGTCCAGCTGCTCAAGTCACTCGGACAACCCGACGGCGTCCGCTGCCTTTTGGTGCACGCCTCCAACATCGCTGTGGCCTCCCCTGATGCGAACTCGGTCATCGCAGGGCTGCGCAGCCTGGATTTCCTGGTGGTCTGCGACTTCTTTATGTCCGAGACCGCAGCCGAGGCCGACCTCATCCTGCCGGTCCTGCAGTGGGCCGAGGAGGAAGGCACGCTGACCAACCTCGAAGGACGCGTGCTCCGCCGCCGCCGCGCCCTGCAGCCGCCCGCCGGTGCCCGCAGCGAACTCTGGATCATGGCGCGCCTGGCGGAAGCCCTTGAGGCTCCCTCCACCTACAGCGAGGACCCCGAGACGGTATTCGAGGAGCTCCGGTTGGCTTCCGCCGGCGGCCTTGCCGACTACTCCGGCATCGACTACGCCATGCTGGACCGCGGCGAAGCCGCCTACTGGCCATACCCCGCAGGCAGCACCGGCACGCCACGGCTCTTCCTTGACGCTTTCGCGCACCCTGACGGCAAGGCGGTCATGACCCCGGTGGCGCCCCGCCGTCGCCGTACCCCCGTTACCCCCACGGGGGACGGCAGGGACCCGGCAGCCAAAACCATGACCCTCATCACCGGGCGCCTCCTGGAGCACTACCAGTCCGGGGCCCAGACCCGGAGGGTATCGGAACTGCTGGCGAGCCAGCCGGAGGCGAAAGTGCAGATCCATCCTGCCGCCGCCGCTTCAATGGGCATCGCCGAGGGGTCCTTCGTGTCGGTAGCCAACGAACGCGGCCAGGTGGTTTGCCGGGCCGAACTCAGTACGGCGATCCGCCCCGAAACAGTGTTCCTGCCGTTCCACTTCCCCGAGCTCGAAAGCGCCAACCGGCTGACGGAAGCCGCCACGGACCCCATCTCCGGGATGCCCGAATTCAAGTTCAACAAGGTCTGGGTCCGGCTGGCCGCCGACCAGGCCGCGAACCAGCCCCAGAACCATGTTCTGCAGACGACGGAGGCCTCATGAGTGAGCAGATTGTCATTGTCGGTTTTGGCCCGGTGGCCGCTCGCCTGATCGATGAACTGATGCCGGCGGTCCGCGACGGACATGTCAGCCTGACCGTAGTGGGCGAGGAAACCGAAGCAGCCTACAACCGCGTCCTGGTCGCTGATCTCGGGGTCGGACGCACCACCGCCGATGCGTTGGCGCTCTCGGACGCGCAGGCCTTGGCTGCCGAGGGAGTGGACGTCCGCCTCGGCGTGCGGGTCCGCCGGGTTGACCGCGCCCGGCAGCAGGTAATCCTCACTAATGGCAGCGCCATCCACTACGAGCGCTTGGTCTTCGCCACCGGCTCGCGTCCTGTCATTCCCAACCTCATTGGTATCAACCCGGACCCCACCTCCCCCGTGCTCCCGGCCGGGGTTACGGCACTTCGGGACCTGCGGGATGCCGAAGTGCTTCGCCAGGCGGTGGACGGCGGCAAGCGCGTAGTGGTGCTGGGCGGCGGTGTACTGGGCCTTGAAACAGCCCTGGCAGCAGCCGAGGAAGGCGCCACCGTGACTGTGGTGCACAACGGACCGCATCCCCTGGGACGAAACATCGACCGTGGCGGCGGAGCGGTCCTCGCGGCCAGCCTTCGCCAGTGCGGTGTCCGGATGGCCGGCAATGCCCGGTCCACGGGTGTGGAGCACAACGCGCCCGACGGCGGCTTCTCGGCACTGCTGCTGGACGACGGTTCCGCGATCGACGGCGACCTCCTGGTCATCTCGTGCGGCGTGCGGCCCCGGACAGAACTTGCCGAAGGCTGCGGCCTGTCCACCGGCACCGGAATCCTGGTGGACCACCGGCTCCGCGCCCACCACGAGCCCCACATCTTTGCGATCGGCGACTGCGCCGAAGTCCGCTGCCCCGATCCCACCTGCGCCGAATGCCGCACCGCCAAGGGCCCGTCCGGCCTGGTAGGTCCGGGCTGGCGGCAGGCGGAATGGCTGGCCGAATACCTCACCCTGCTGGCCACTGGCACGCAGGAAGTGGCTGACGGGCTGCAGGAGCTGCCCCAGGAACTGGCCGGCGTCGTGGTCCTCAAGGCCCGCGGCATGAACATGGCCGTGGCGGGCAACAACAGTGCTGAACCGTGGGACGAGGAAGCCCTCACCGCCGGAGCGGTGAACGGCCGAGCGCGCCTGCAGATCGCTCAGTGGGCGGATCCCGAGCACGGCCGCTACGTCAAGATGACCACCCGCGGCGGAGTGCTGGAAGGCCTTGTGGCGGTCGGCATGCCGCGGACCGCCGCTGAGCTGGTGGGGCTGTTCGAGCGCGGCTCCGAGCTGCCGGCGGACCGTTCACTGCTGCTGCGCCTGGACGGACCTGACCAGCTGGCCGCGACCGGCCCGGCGGATCCGGCGGGCACCGTATGCCGTTGCGCCGGAGTCAGCGGGGCCAAGATCCAGGGGGCCGTGGAGGACGGCTGCTCAACTGTGGCCGAAGTGTCCAAGGCAACGAGAGCCGGGACCGGCTGCGGCGGCTGCCACGAGGACATCAAGGGGCTCATCGAAAAACACTTCCAGGCGGCTCCCGCCGCCTGAAATAATCGGTGGTCTGCCCAACTAGGTAGCAGCAAGTGTCGTTATGAGCGCTCATAACGACACGTGCTGCTACCCAGTTTGAGAGCCGGCCTGTGGCTTTCCACATGCTTGGATGCAGGTTCTTCCATCGTCTTTAGGACGACACTAGGCTCTCCTCCATGGGCCAGATCCGGCCCGCGGGTAGCAGACCTGCGCTGGGCAGTGTCATGGTTTGCGCCAATCTGCAGCGTCTGCCACCAAGAAGAGTCATCACTTCAAGGAATTGAGGTAACGCTATGCATAAGAAATCACTGCTTGGTGCTGCGGTCTGTACGTTGGCGCTGATGGGACTCAGCGCTGGACCTGCCCTGGCAAAACCCTACGATGTTCCGCGGGGACAGGTGGAAATGGGCGCTGACCACGCCAGGTCCGCCTGTGCCTTCTCCGGACTCAACGACGACCCCACGGAGGCCTTCCCGTTTGACGGACAGGTCCAGTCTTACGGTCAACTCGTGAAGAGGGGTGTCAAGGACTTCTTCCCGAAGCCGGGCCTTGCCTGCAATCCAAACACACCGCCTATGGAGGAGCACTAGGTAGACCGCAGTTGGCCCCCGGTCTCGGGGCCAACTGCAGGCCTTGCTACGCCGGGGCTTTGGGAATCATGATCCACAAGGCGATGTAGACCAGCTCGCCGATCCCCACGAGGCCAAAGATCACAAAGCCGAGCCTCACCAGGAACTTGGGAAGCCCGAACCGGGCTGCCAGGGCGGCGCAGACGCCGCCGATGATTTTCCCGCTGCGCGGCCGTACCAGAGCTGTAGTCATGTCGCCACGCTACCGCTATCCCCCGGCGCCCACCAGCCCGGCCTCCCTACATGTGGACGTGCAGGCGCCGCGCTGCTTCCGAAATCGATCCGCTGAGTGACGGGTACACCGTAAACGTGCTGGCGACGTCGTCGACGTGGAGCTTCTGCTTCACCGCGATGGAGATGGCGAAGATCAGTTCGGACGCGTTCGGTCCCACCACAACGCCGCCGATCACGGTCCCGGAGCCCTTGCGCGCGAAGATCTTGACGAAGCCGTCCTTGTGGTTGCGCATCTTGGCCCGGGCGTTGCTCTTAAGCGACAGTTTGACGATGTCGCCCTGGTATTTGCCGGACTGGATTTCGTCCTCGGAAACACCCACCGAGGCGATCTCCGGCGACGTAAAGATGTTGGACGCCACCTGGTGCAGCTTGATCGGCGTCACGCTGTCGCCGAGGAAATGGGCGATCGCGATCCTGCCCTGCATCGCGGCCACGGAGGCCAGCGCCAGGACGCCGGTGCAGTCGCCCGCGGCGTAGATGTTCGCAGCAGTGGTGCGGGAAACGCCGTCGACCTTGATGTGGCCGCTTTCGGTGAGCGCCACGCCGGCTTCCTCGAGGCCGATACCGGCGGTGTTGGGAATCGAGCCAACACAGACAAGGCAGTGGCTGCCGGTGACCTTGGAGCCATCGCCCAGGGTGACCACCACGCCGTCGTCGGTCCTTTCCACGCTCTCAGCGCGGGCACGGGACAGGACCCGGACGCCGCGGCGCTCGAAGACTTCCTCCAGCACCTCGGCGGCGTCGGTGTCGGAACCCGGAAGTACGCGGTCGCGGCTGGAAATGAGGGTGACCTTGGAACCAAGGCCGTTGTAGGCGGAGGCGAATTCAGCACCGGTCACGCCGGAGCCCACTACGATGAGTTCCTCCGGAAGCTCATCGAGGTTATAGATCTGGGCCCAGTTAAGGATGCGTTCCCCGTCCGGCCGGGCAGTGGGCAGTTCCCGGGGATGCGCTCCCACGGTCAGCAGAATGGTGTCCGCTTCCACAATTTCGGTGCCGTCCGCGGTCAGGACTTCAATCGTGTGGTTGTCCACGAGCTTGCCGGAGCCCAGCAGGATGCGGACATTCTGGTGTTCCAGTCCGGACGAGATGTCCCGGGACTGCTGGCGGGCGAGGCCCAGCAGGCGGTCGTTGATGTGCTTCAGGTCCGCCCGCATCACCGGCACAAAATCGCCGCCATCGACGTCGAACTTCACTCCCAGCTCCCCTGCCTCGCCAACGCGGGTCATCAGGTCAGCGGTGGCGATCAGGGTCTTGGAAGGCACGACGTCGGTAAGCACCGCAGAGCCGCCCAGGCCGGCGCGTTCGATGATGGTGACCTGCGCCCCCAGCGAGGCAGCCACCATAGCGGCTTCGTATCCGCCCGGGCCACCTCCTAGGATTGCGATCCGGGGTGAGCTGAAATCAGGGTGCGTAGTCACAAACAACCATTCTCGCGCATGCGGCCCCGCACCACCAATAATCAGGCTTGCCCATGGTGCGGATCACGGGCAGTCGTGACGCTGTGCACAGCGGCAACGGCACGATAACTTGTACCAGTGAGTAATACAGACTTCCTGAACACTGACCCCTTTGCCGCCGCACGCGCCGCCGCAGACTACATCGCCGCCGAAACCGGCGTGGAGCGCCACGACGTCGCCCTGGTCCTCGGGTCAGGGTGGGCTGAAGCCGCTGACCTGATCGGCACCACCACTGCCACGCTGGCCGCGGACGAGGTCCCCGGTTTCCATGCCCCGGCGGTGGAAGGCCACGTGGGAACCATCCGTTCGGTGCTCACCAGGGAAGGCAAACGGGCCCTGGTCCTCGGCGCCCGCACGCATTTTTATGAGGGTAAAGGTGTCCGTGCCGTAGTCCACGGCGTCCGCACGGCTGCCGCCGCCGGCTGCGGGACCCTGGTCCTCACCAACGGGTGCGGTGGCCTCAATGAAAGCTGGATTCCGGGCACCCCTGTCCTCATCAAAGATCACATAAACCTCACCGCGGCGTCCCCGCTGGAGGGGGCCACCTTCGTTGACCTGACAGATCTTTACTCCTCGCGCATCCGCGGGCTGGCCCGCGAGGTCGACTCCTCGCTGGAGGAGGGCGTCTACGCGCAGTTCACGGGACCCCACTATGAAACCCCGGCTGAGGTGCAGTACGCCAAACGGATCGGTGCGGACCTGGTGGGCATGTCCACGGCGCTGGAAGCCATCGCCGGCCGCCATGCGGGCATGGAGGTCTTCGGCATCTCACTGGTCACCAACCTCGCGGCCGGCATCAGCCCGGTCCCGCTCAGCCACCAGGAAGTCATCGAGTCCGGTCAAGCCGCCGGACCGCGGATCTCCAAGCTACTCGCGGAGATCATCGCCCGGTTGTAAAGGGTGTCACGTGCGGGTTTCCGGTCAGCCTGCTGACCGTTTCCTGCCTGGCGTCCGGAAACCGGCGTTCGATGGCTTGGGCTATCCCGGCGACAGATTGCCGGGAAAGCTCGGTACGCCAGGTGACCTCAGCATGCCGCATGGTCTGCGAAATCAGGCACGTCCGCGCATAGTCAGCGTCCATGTCGCCGCCGGGTGCGTCCTTGAGGATGCCTTCGCACCTGAAGGTATGCTCGTCCCCTTCGATGGCCAGGACCACGTCCAGGACGGAGATCCGGTCCGGGCGGCGGGCCAGCTGGAAGCCGCCCCTCGGACCTGACACCGATGCCAGGATGCCTGCCCGGACAAGGGCCTGGAGCTGTTTGTTCAGGTAGGCAGCGGGTAATTTGTAGAACTCGGCCAGGCGCGCACTGCTCACTGCCTCCCCCATCGGGGTCCAGGACATGTTGACGCAACTGTGCAACGCCCACTCCACGCCCTGCCCCATCTTCATATTCGAGACACTACTTGTCCAGAAAATTTTCTGTCAAGGAAATCGGGCACTCGTCGTGCTCCGCTGTGCGGGAAGGGGTGTTCGGGGACTTTTCTTCGGAGCAATGACGATAGCGTTATGCCCATGACGTCCACCGATGCCGACTCCCGCCTCTTCAGCCAAGCCCGTGACTGGGCCGCCCAGGATCCGGATTCCGAAACTTCCGCCGCACTCGCTGAACTGGTCCGGCAGGCGGAAGACGGTGTTGGCGCTGCCCGTCAGGAACTCACTGACAGCTTCAACGGCACCCTGCAGTTCGGCACCGCTGGCCTTCGCGCGGCTCTTGGCCCCGGACCCAACCGGATGAACCGTGTGGTGGTGCGCCGTGCAGCGGCAGGCCTGGCTTCTTTCCTCAGCGACGCGGCCAGTGCCGCTTCACCGGGCACCCGGCCGCGCGCCGTCGTCGGTTTTGATGCCCGCCACAACTCCGATATCTTCGCCAAGGAAACTGCGGCGATCTTTACCGCCGCAGGATTTGAGACCTTCCTGATGCCCTCCGCACTTCCCACACCGCTGCTGGCTTATGCCGTGAGGGCGCTGGATTGCGACGGCGGCGTGATGGTCACTGCCAGCCACAACCCGCCCCAGGACAACGGCTACAAGGTCTACCTGGGCCGCCATGCCGTGGAAGAAAGCGGACGGGGTGCCCAGATCGTGGCTCCGTACGACGCCGGAATCGCAGCGCGGATCAATGCTGTGGGCCCATTGGACTCCATCCCCCTCGCAGCTGGCGGCTGGACTGTATTGGATCCGTCCATCGCCGCCGACTATCAGCGCGCCGCCGCGGCACTCGCCGATCCGGCACGCTTTCCGTCCCGTGACCTGCGGATCGTCCTGACGCCCATGCACGGCGTCGGCGGGGAAACGGCGGTGGCTGTGCTGAACGAAGCTGGCTTTGCCGACGTCACCCTGGTGGCTGAACAGGCTGCCCCGGACCCGGAGTTTCCCACGGTGAGTTTCCCGAATCCGGAAGAGCCAGGCGCCCTGGACCTGGCCCTGGAAACGGCTGTGCGTGTTGATGCTGATATTGTCCTGGCCAACGATCCCGACGCGGACCGGGCGGCAGTCGCCGCCAAGGATCCTGACACGGATGCCTGGCGTATGCTGCGCGGTGATGAGGTGGGGGCACTCCTGGGCGCGCACATCGTGACTCGGCTTGCGGCCAGTGGCGAGGAAAAGCCCGACGGCGTTCTCGCCAATTCCGTTGTTTCCTCACGGCTGCTCGCACGCATCGCCGCCGCGGCCGGGTATGCACACGAGGAAACGCTGACGGGATTCAAGTGGATTTCCCGTGTGCCCGGTCTGCTTTACGGCTACGAAGAAGCCCTGGGCTACTGCGTGGCCCCGGACCTGGTCCGTGACAAGGACGGCATCTCAGCTGCCGTGCTGATCGCGGAGCTCGCCGCTGCCGCCAAGGCAGCCGGCAAAACAGTCTTCGACACCCTTGATGAGCTTTACCTTCAGCACGGCCTGCACGCCAGCGACCAGCTGAGCATCAGGGTAGCGGACCTTGGCCTGTTGGATGCCATGATGAACCGGCTCCGGGTCAGCCCGCCTGATTCGTTCGGTTCCTCCGCCGTGGAAACGTTCGTGGACCTCGCCGAAGGCAGCGAACACCTGCCGCCCACGGACGGTCTTTTGTACCTGACCCGGGACCAGACCCGGGTGATCATCCGCCCCAGCGGCACTGAGCCGAAGCTCAAGTGCTATCTGGAAGTGGTCAAGAATGTGGAGTCCGCAGCGGAACTCCCCGAGGCACGCCAAGCCGCACGCGCCGCCCTGGACCAGGTGCTCGGCGACGTGCGGGAGGCCCTCGGCCTTTAGCGGGAGATTAGAGCTCGATTTCGATGAAACCGTCGATGATGCGGGTGTTGAAGGTGTCCAGCCGCAGCTCAGCCGTACCGAAGCATTCGCCCGTTTCCAGGTCGTAGACCTCTTTGTGCAGCGGCGAGGCAATGGTGGGGCGCGTACCGCGGGAGCCGAGGATGCCTCGGGCCATGACATGGGCGCCGGTGGCGGGGTCCTCGTGGGCTACCGCGAAAATCTCGCTGGGGCCGGTCCGGAAGAGGGCTACCTGGCGGCCTGCAATGAGTGCGGCCTCGCCCCAGGACAGCTCCAGTTCTTCCACGGCGCAGACGCGGTGCCAGCCTGTGGCGGTGTCAGTTTCTGTGGCGAGTGCCCCAAGTTCCAGTGTTGCCGTCATGTCGGCTCCTCTCCCTGTGCTTGCTTGGCCACCTGTATGGCCGTACTAACAAGCTAGGCGTCCGGTGTTTCATGGGCATGCGCTGAATGTGTCCGGCGCGTAAAAGAGACCTCACCCGGCCGGAAATGCGTTCGTGATGCAGAAGTTAAGTTCACGAAACAATTGGGAAACTGAAGCGAAACTGCGGCTGCCTAGTCTGGATGGACAAGCTGCAGAGCACCGTCTGCGGCCCATGCGAAAGGCCCACAGTGACCGAACAGACTTCAAGCACAGAGACTCCGCGCCGCATCGTCGTCGCCGGCGGCGGCCCGGCGGCCCACCGTTTTGCGGACGCAATGCATGCCCGCGGCCTCGAAGGCTGGCATGTCACGGTCCTCACTGAGGAAGCCCACCTCCCCTACGACCGCGTGGCGCTCAGCAAGGCCCTGACGGAAATGGACTACGACCTCACCCTCGGCGAGGCGAGCATGTGGGACCACGAGGCCATGTCCCTGAAGACCGGCGAGCGCGTCGTCAAGATCAACCACGAAGCCAAGTCCGTGGAAACCGCGGCCGGAAACGTCTTTGAATACGACGACCTCGTGGTTGCCACGGGCTCGAACGCCGCCCGCCTGCCGATCCCCGGTGCCGAGCACACACACGTGTACCGCACGCTCGAGGACGTCTGGGCCATCAACAAGGCCATTGCCGAACTCACCGAGAAGCTCGGCCGCAAGGTTAACGCGGTCACCATCGGTGGCGGCCTCCTCGGGCTCGAGTCTGCAGCCGGCACGGAGCAGTTGGGCGCCAACCCGATCGTCATCGACGGTTCGCAGTGGCTGATGGCTACACAGCTGGATGAAGGCGCGGGCCAGGCCATGGGCCGGCTCATTAAGTCCAAGGGCTTCGAAGTGCACGGCGGCGTGTTCCCTTCTGAGGTGCTCTCCGACGACGACGGCCAGGTCACCGGTGTCCTCATGGCTGACGGCCGCGTCATCGATGCTGACCTTGTGATCGTCGCGATCGGCGTCCGGCCGCGCGACGAACTCTTCCGCGCGGCCGAAGGAGAGGAGCAGGTCTTCTCGCTGGGCCAGCGCGGCGGCGTGGTCATCAACGACTACTGCGCAACCGAGATCGACGGAATCTGGGCCATCGGTGAAGTGGCCAACTTCGGCGGCATGTGCCTGGGCCTGGTTGCCCCCGCCAACACCATGGCCGAGATCGTCGCGGACCGCCTGCACGGCGGGGAAGCCACTTTCCCGGGCTTCGACACCGCCACCAAGCTCAAGCTGTCCGGCGTCGACGTCGCCAGCTTCGGTGACGCGTTCGCCAAGACCGAGCACGCCCTTGAAATCGTCTACGCCGACCCGGCCCGCGGCGTCTACCAGAAGATTGTCACCACGGACGATGCCAAGACCCTCCTGGGTGGCATCTTCGTGGGCGACGCTACCCCCTACACCAGCCTGCGTCCGCTCCTGGGCCGGGAACTGAGCGCCGAGCCCGGCGCGTACCTCTCGGCCGCTGGCGGCGGCGACGCCCCGGACACCGAACTGCCGGACGACGCCATCCTGTGCTCGTGCAACAACGTGTCCGCCGGAACCATCCGCGACACCGTCAACGGCTGCGGCGCCTGCGAAGGCAACGCCCCGGTCCAGGAACTCGGCGAACTCAAGGGCTGCACGCGTGCCGGAACCAGCTGTGGCTCCTGTGTCCCGATGCTTAAGAAGCTGCTGGAAACCGAGCTCACCAAGTCCGGCGTCGAGGTCTCCAAGGCCCTCTGCGAGCACATCGAGCTGTCCCGCCAGGAACTGTTCGACGCCATCCGCGTCCTGGAACTGACCTCCTTCGAAGAGATCATGGCCAAGTACGGCACCGGTGCTGGCTGCGACATCTGCAAGCCGACCATCGCCAACATCCTTGCCAGCCAGAACAGCGCCTACGTGCTGGACGCCGGCCGCGGAACCCTGCAGGACACCAACGACCGCGCCCTGGCCAACATGCAGAAGGACGGCACCTACTCGGTGGTCCCCCGCATCGCCGGCGGCGAAATCACCCCGAAGAAGCTCGGCGTCATCGCCGCGGTAGCCGAGAAGTACAACCTGTACACCAAGATCACCGGCGGCCAGCGCATCGACATGTTCGGGGCACGCCTCGAAGAGCTCCCGGAAATCTGGAAGGAACTGGTGGACGCCGGCTTCGAGTCCGGCCAGGCCTACGGCAAGAGCCTGCGCACGGTGAAGTCCTGCGTCGGTTCCACCTGGTGCCGCTTCGGCGTCCAGGACTCGGTGGCCATGGCCATCCAGCTCGAGCTCCGCTACCGCGGCCTCCGCAGCCCGCACAAGCTGAAGATGGGCGTCTCCGGGTGTGCCCGCGAATGCGCCGAAGCCCGCGGCAAGGATGTTGGCGTGATCGCCACCGCCGACGGCTGGAACCTGTACGTCGGCGGCAACGGCGGTGCTACCCCGGCCCACGCCCAGCTCCTGGCCAAGGACCTCGACGACGAGACCCTGATCAAGTACATTGACCGCTACTTCATGTACTACATCCGCACCGCAGACCGCCTGCAGCGCACCGCGCGCTGGCAGGAGGAGCTCGACGGCGGCATCAAGCACGTGGAGGACGTGGTGGTCAAGGACACCCTGGGCATCGCCGAGGACCTCGAGGCTGCCATGGCCAAGCATGTCGACACCTACGTCGACGAGTGGGCCGACACCCTGAAGGACCCCGAGCGCCTGCGCCGGTTCCGCTCCTTCGTCAACGCCCCGGACCAGAAGGACGACTCCATCACCTTTGTTTCGGACGAGCGCGGCCAGATGCGCCCGGCCACCCCGGAAGAAAAGGGGAAAGTCCTCATTGGAGCTTCCATCCCCATGAGGCCCCGCGACGAGAACGAGGTATAGGCATGCAGCTCAGCATTGATCTCACCGGCCGCGAAGTCCTGGTCACCGGCTCGGACCACGCCGCACGCCAGGCGGTCCGCCGCTACGAGGCCGCCGGCGCCGTCGTCTACCGCCTCAGCACCCCGCAGGGTGCCGGGCATGACGGCCCGCTGCCCGAGCGTCCATTCCTGGTCGCAGCAGTCGAAGACGGCCAGCCCGGCTGGGATGCCCTGCTCGAGCGGTGCCGCGCAACCGGCATCCCGGTCGCAGCAGAACCGCCTGCTGGCCCCGTGGGCCATGTCACCCTGGTCGGTGGCGGACCTGGAACCACCGAGCTGCTGACTGTCGCCGCCACGAAGGCCCTCCGCGACGCGGATGTGGTGTTCTACGACAGGCTGGCTCCCTACCAGGAACTGCCGTCCATGACGTCGGCCGAACTGGTCGATGTTGGGAAGAAGCCGGGCCACCACAAGGTGGGCCAGTCCGATATCGAAAAGCTGATGGTGGAAAGCGCCCTCGCCGGAAACAACGTGGTCCGTCTCAAGGGCGGCGATCCATACGTCTTCGGCCGCGGCGGCGAGGAAGTCGCCGCCTGCGTCGCGGCCGGCGTCAAGGTCCGCGTCATCTCCGGCGTCACCAGCGCCATCTCCGTCCCGGCTGCTGCCGGAATCCCGGTGACCCACCGCGAAGTCAGCCACATGTTCACCGTCGTCTCCGGCCACGCGCCGCTGACGGAGAAGGAACACAAGCACCTCGCCGGACTTGGCGGGACCATTGTGGTGCTGATGGGCATCGGAACGCTGCACCAGCTCGCCGCCGGACTCCGCAAAGCCGGGATGCGTCCGGACATGCCCATGGCCGTCGTCGAACGCGGTTACCGCCCCGGGCAGCGGACCACCATCGCGGACCTGGGAACCATCACCTCCGCTGCTGCCGGCTGCAGCAACCCCGCCGTGCTTGTCATCGGCGAGGTGGTTCGCGTGGCTGAGGCCAACCGTGGGCATGCCGAGGCCGCCGCCGACCTGGACAGGCTGGCGGCCTCGCTGCTCGGTTCATGAAAGGATTGAACCCCATGAACGCACTGGCACCCGCAGAACCCCAGGTTGAAGAAACCTCCGGGCAGGAGGCGGCGGACTCCCCGTTGGAGGGTTTCCGCATTGGAGTAACCTCGCACCGGCGCTCCCGGGACCTCATCGAGGCCCTCGAACGCCGCGGCGCTGAAGTCCTGCACGCACCGGCACTGAAGATCGCCCCCGTGCAGGAGGACTTCCGCCTCATTGAGGACACCAAAGCCATCATTGCCGCACGCCCGGATCTCTGCATCGCCACCACTGCCTACGGCATGCGGCGCTGGTGCGAGGCTGCCGACTCCTTTGGCATCGGCGAGGACCTGCTGGACACCCTTGCAGCCTGCCGAATGTTCGTCCGTGGACCCAAAGCCCGGGGCGCCGTCCGCGCGGCCGGCCTTGCCGACGTCGGAATCAGCAGCGACGAAACCACCGCAACGCTGGTGGACATGCTGCTGGCCGAAGGCGTGCGTGGCAAGACTGTGGCCGTCCAGCTGCACGGCTACACGGATGTCCGGCAGCTGGAGCGGCTCCGCATGTCCGGCGCCACCGTCCTGACCGTGACGCCCTACCGCTGGGTCAAGCCCGACGGCGAGGACAAACTCCCCCGGCTCATCGAGGCTGCATGCAGCGGCAACCTGGACGTCCTGACGTTTACCAGCGCGCCCGCAGTGGATGCCATGTGGAGCACCGCCCATGAGATGGGTGTCTACAAGCAGCTGATCGAAAGCCTGAAAACCAACGTGACTACCGCTGTGGTCGGACCCGTCACCGCGCAGCCCCTGCTCGACGCCGGGGTGACCCCGCTGATCCCGGAGCGGTTCCGGATGGGCGCCCTCATCAGGCTGGTGTGCGAGCATCTCGCCCTTAACCATGTGCGCCGCCTGGACACGAGGTCAGGGAATATCGAGTTGCGCGGCCGCAGCCTGCGGATCGACGGGCAGCAGGTTGAGCTGGCCCCCGCGCCACTGCTGCTGCTGCGCGCGCTGCTCGGTGCCGGCGGGGCCGTGCTGTCCCGCGAATCGCTCTCGGAGCTGCTTGAGCTCAGGGGCTCAGTCCACGCCCTGGACATGACAGTCAGCCGCCTTCGGTCCTCGTTGCCGGATGGCCGCCTGGTGGAAACGGTGGTCAAGAGGGGCTACCGGATCCGCGTCTAACGGCGCGGGCTCCGGCCCCGTTTGTGTCAATCGGGACCATGGTGAGAGGTGCGTCACGGGTTCTGTTACCGGGCGGTAAACGTTGGCGAAAAAGCACTCCCAGGACGGCAACAGCGGGGAAACACGCTGGAAAAGCCGGCCGCCTACGCTGGGATTCATCAACGAATTCCCCGGCCGCTCTGCGGCCGCCAGCGAAAGGGCCAGCACATGTCCGCTCCGGCACCGTCCACCACCGTCTCCCCGGCCCCGCGCATCGTCATCGCCGGTGCCGGCCCCGCCGCGCAGGCGCTGGTCCGCCAGTTGGACGGTGCCAGGTTCCGCGGAACCATCACCGTGCTAAGCAACCGGGACGACGCTCCGGCGGAGCTCCTGGATCTTGCAGAACTGCCCCAGGTCTCGGTCCGCTTCGGTCAGCCCGCCAGCTTCATCGACCCGGACAACCGCACAGTCACAACTGCGGACGGAATGGAATTCAGCTACGACGAGCTGGTCATCGCCACCGGATCGGCCCCGGTCTCATCTCCGGTTGCAGGAGCCGGCCGCTGCCTGAGCTACTCCACAATTGACGACGCCGCCCGGATCGGCGACGCCGTCAACGAAGTCACTCGGGAGCTGGGCAGGCGGCCACTCGGGATCCTGGTAGGCACCGGCGCCGCAGCCGGACAGGCTGAAGCCGTGCTGCGTGCCCGGGGCGTCAGGCCCATCCGCACCACAGTCCGGCCCACCGCCGTGGTGCACTCCATCGATCGCGCCGGCACCGGGCTGACAGCGGCCGGGATCGTCTTTGCGGACGGCAGCAGCATGAACGGTGACCTCGTGGTCCTGGCCGAAGAACGGGTCTCCCGCGACGGCCTCGCCGCCAGCGCCGGACTCGCCACCGCTCCCAACGGCGGAATCGCCATCAACAAGGAGTTCAGGACCTCAGTTCCCGGCGTCTGGGCCATCGGCGATGCCGCAGCGTTCGACGGCGTGCGGCTGGGCCTGCTGGTGGCCGCAGCTTCGGCGGCCGGAGCGTGCGCCATGCAGCTTATGACGGCTGTGGCAACGGAAGACCGGGTTCCGGTGGCCGCCTGACCCCTGTGGCAAGATGGTCACCTGAAGAGCCATGGACACCGTGGCATGGGCGGCCCACGAGGCCCCGGAAAGGACCATCATGATGAGCAACGAAGCCACTCCCGCCGCGCAGACGTCAGCGGGCACGGAGCAGGCGCAGGGCAACATCGCTTCCTTCATCGACCACACCCTGCTCAAGCCCGAGGCCAGCGAGGCGGATATCCTCAAGGTCTGCGCCGAAGCCGCCGAGTATGGGTTCAAATCCGTCTGCGTCAACCCGATCTGGGTGAAAACGGTCAAGACGGCGCTCAAGGGATCCGGCGTCCTGGCCTGCTCGGTGGTCGGGTTCCCGCTGGGAGCCACTCCCACCGACGTCAAGACCTTTGAAGCCCGCGGCGCCGTCCTGGACGGCGCAGACGAGGTCGACATGGTCATCAACATCGCCGCTGCCCGGGCCGGCGACAAGGGCGCCCTGGTGGAGGACATCGCCTCAGTTGCCGAGGCCGTACACGCCAGCGGCGCCATCCTGAAGGTCATCATCGAAACGGCCCTCCTCAACGACGCCCAGAAGGTCCTCGCCTGCGAGGCTGCAGTGGAGGCCGGCGCTGACTTCGTCAAGACCTCCACTGGCTTCAACGGTGGCGGAGCCACCGCCGAGGACGTCGCCCTGATGCGCCGGACTGTCGGCCCGGAACTGGGCGTCAAGGCCTCTGGCGGCGTACGGTCCCTCGCCGACGCTCAGGCTATGATTGCTGCAGGTGCAACACGTATTGGTGCCAGCTCCGGAATTGCGATCGTCAAGGGTGAACAGGGTTCATCCGGCTACTGACACGGATCCGGAAGCCGCCACAATTTGAGCCCCGCGGGGCCAAGGAGGAATGAATGTCCAGCAAGACCACAGCGTCCAGTGTCAACACTGTCCAGACCCCGGAAAACGAGAACAGCCTCGTCACCAGCATCGTCCTGTTTGCTGTCATGATGGCGCTCTTCCTGGGCTCAATCTACTCGCTCTCATTCCTGACGCTCGGCAACCCGTGGCCGATGGCCGTCTGCCTGGGCCTCTTCGGCCTCGCGTTCTGGATCCCGCAGACCATCACCGGCCGCTCCGATTCAGCCGGCGAGCACTAAGCATCCGCTAAAACATCCGCTAAAACACACAGGCTGGGGCCCCGGATTTTCCGGGGCCCCAGCCTTTTAAGAGGTCGTCTCAGGTCGCGCCGAAAAGGCGGCTGAACAGGCCCGTTCCGAGTGACAGGGCAGCAGGGAAGTGTGATTTCGCCAAAACCCAAGCTGCCACGCACATGCCCACCATGGCATAGGCGCTCACCGGTATGAGCACCAGCCATTCCCGCTTGGACCCGGCACGGCCCAACAATGGCAGGGAAAAGGCGCCATTGGCTCTCCAGACATCGTTGATCACGGGCAGTTTCCGCAGGAACTTGGGTGGCTTGATAACGATCGGCCAGAGAAGTGGGACGCCGCCCGTTGTGATCATGTCACCCACGATGTGGACCACCACCCCGGTCAGCATCGACACAGGCAACCAGGTCCACTGGTCCGGGGCGAACCACGTGACAAGCCCGGCCATGGTCAGGGCGAACACCCAGTTGCTGAGGAAGCCGGACTTGGGGAACAGCTTCAGTGCCTTGGCCGCGATGTTAATCATGAACATGCACAGCAGGCCGGCGCCCACGGACAGCAGTCCCCAGTCCGTCTGCAGCTGGAACTGGCCGGCCACCATGGCCAGCAGCACGAAAAATGCCGCCCCGAGCAGCGAGTGCGTGCCCTGCCGGTGGCCCCCGATGGCGTTCTCAATGCCCACGGCAATCACGTTCGATAGCGGTGGCAGTGAGTTGGCCACCGTACTGTGCCGGTGGTCCCAGTCGCACACCAGCGCGGTCCCCGCCGTCGCCATGCCACCTATCAGGATGCCCGTGGCGTCAAGCGGATACCAGCCAAGTGTGTAGGGCCCGGTCGAAGCAATAGCTACCCACGCCGCGGCTCCCGACGCGGCGTGATGTCCTCCCATCAAAACTCAACCCACCGCCAGCGGGGCGTCCGAGAAGATGTTGCGGATGACACCGTTGGCCCATTCCAGGATTTCCGCGTCCTGCAGGTCCCTGCCGCCGATCTTCGCAGTCTTAGGCTTCGGGATGAGGACGGCGTCCAGCGCAGGCTTGGGCTGCGAGCCGGGGTACATCCTGGCGAGGCGCATCACCTTTGACTCCGGCAACTGCGCCGGAGAGAACTTGATGAAGTTACCCTGCAGGGCTACGTCGGAGAGTCCGGCTTCGCGGGCGCCCACCCGGAATCGGGCAACGGCTATAAGGTTCTTGACGGGCAGCGGGGGCTCCCCATAGCGGTCCACGAGCTCTGCGTGGACCTCCTCAATGGCCTCGTTGGTGATGGCGGAGGCCAGTTTCCGGTACGCTTCCAGCCGCAGCCGCTCCCCCGGTACGTAGTCGTGCGGCAGGTGGGCGTTCACCGGCAGTTCGATCTTCATCTCGGCAGCCTTTTCCTCGGCGTCGCCGCGGTAGTCGGCCACTGCCTCACCCACCAGACGGATGTAGAGGTCGAAGCCCACGCCTTGGATATGTCCGGACTGCTCGCCGCCCAGGAGGTTGCCGGCACCGCGGATCTCAAGATCCTTCATGGCCAGCTGCATGCCGGCACCGAGCTCATTGTGCGTAGCTACTGCCTTCAGGCGCTCCAGGGCGACCTCACCCAGCGGCTTCTCGGACGGATACAGGAAGTAGGCGTACGCGCGTTCCCGGCCACGGCCCACACGGCCACGGAGCTGGTGCAGCTGGGAGAGGCCGTACTTGTCGGCGCCATCGACGATCAGGGTATTGGCGTTGGAGATATCCAGCCCGGTTTCGATGATGGTGGTGCACACCAGCACATCGAACCGCTTCTCCCAGAAGTCCACGATGATCTGCTCGAGCCGGCTCTCGGACATCTGCCCGTGTGCGACCTCCACCCGGGCTTCCGGAACCAGCTCACGGACTTTCGCGGCAGTCCGTTCGATGGTGGACACGCGGTTGTGCACCAGGAACACCTGGCCCTCACGCATCAGTTCGCGGCGGATGGCTGCCGAGGTCTGCTTGTCCGTGTAAGGACCAACGTAGGTAAGCACGGGATGGCGCTCCTCCGGCGGGGTGGCCAGGGTGGACGTTTCCCGGATACCCGTCAGCGACATCTCCAGTGTGCGCGGGATCGGCGTGGCGCTCATGGCCAGGACGTCCACATTGGTGCGCATCTTCTTCAGCGCTTCCTTGTGCTCCACCCCAAAGCGCTGCTCCTCGTCCACGATCACCAGGCCAAGGTCCTTGAACGCGAAGTCCTTGGACAACAGCCGGTGCGTGCCGATGACGACGTCCACGGAACCGCTCTTGACACCCTCCACGGTCTCCTTGGACTCTTTGGCCCCCTGGAACCGCGACAGTGCCTTGACCCGCAAGGGGAATCCGGAGAACCGCTCGGTGAAGGTCTCGTAGTGCTGCTGAGCCAGCAGAGTGGTGGGCACCAGGACGGCTACCTGTTTCCCGTCCTGGACCGCCTTGAACGCCGCGCGCACGGCAATCTCCGTCTTGCCGTAGCCGACATCTCCGGACACCAGTCGGTCCATGGGGATCTCCCGCTCCATGTCCGCCTTGACCTCGTTGATGGTGGTCAGCTGGTCCGGCGTCTCGACATAGGGGAAGGCTTCCTCCAGTTCCCGCTGCCAGGGCGTGTCCGGCCCGAAGGCGTGGCCGCGGGAGGCCATCCGCGCGGAGTACAGCCGGATCAGCTCGCCGGCGATCTCCTTGACCGCTTTACGGGCCTTGGACTTGGTGCTGGCCCAGTCCGAGCCACCCATCTTGCTCAGCACAGGGGTATCGCCGCCGACATAGCGGGTCACCTGGTCCAGCTGGTCGGTGGGCACAAACAGCCGGTCCCCGGGAGCGCCGCGCTTGGACGGGGCGTATTCCAGGACCAGGTACTCGCGTACCCCGTCTCCGCCGCCCGCAACCTTGCGCTGGATCAGCTCCACAAAACGGCCGATCCCGTGCTGTTCGTGCACCACGTGGTCGCCGCCCAACAGCTGCAGCGGGTCCACGGCGTTCCGGCGTTTGGACGGCATGCGCCGCATGTCCTTGGTGGAGCCGGCGGAGGTGCGTCCCAGCAGGTCGGCCTCGGTCAGCAGGCCCAGCTTGAGGCTGTCCAGGACAAAACCGCGTCCGACGGCGGCCGTGGTCACCTCGATGATGCCCGCCTGGGGTTCCTGGTCAAGGGTGTCCACCCTGGCACAGGGGATGTCGGCGTCGTGGAACAGTTCCGCAAGGCGCTGGGCAGGTCCGGGTCCTTCGGTGGCCACCACAATGCGCCACTGGTCCCGGACGTGCGAGCCGATGAAGTCCATCATCTCCGCAACGTCGCCCTGGTACCCGCGGGGTTCGCGTGCGTGGAGGTTCAGGACGTCGATTTCCGGCAGCAGTTCTTCGTCTGTGGCAAGGGATGTGATGGACCACCAGGAGACCTCGTGGTCCAGGGCGGAGCTGCGGGTGTCCGTCAGGGAGCGGAAGCTGGCGGAGTGCAGGGCTGCTGACGCCTGTGAGCTCAAATCCAGGGGCGCCGTGCCTCCATCGGACGCCGTGGACCAGGCGGCTTCGAGGAACTCCTCGTTGGTGGCGGCAAGATCATGCGCACGGGTGCGGACCTTTTCCGGCTCGATCACCACGGAGATGGAACCGGCAGGCAACTGCTCCACAAAGGGGACCATCGCGTCCACGAGCACCGGAGCCAGGGATTCCATGCCCTCGACCGTGATCCCGCCGGCAATTTTCTCCAGCATGTCAGCGGCGGCCGGCAGTTGCTGCTTGAGGGTGGCCGCCCGCGACATCACCGAGGGCGTGATGAGGATTTCGCGGCAGGGCGGGGCGTGCAGGGCGGTGGGGTGGTGCAGGCCGGGCGAGGACAGCGAGCGCTGGTCTGCGACGGCGAACCAGCGCATCTGGTCCACCTCGTCGCCGAAGAACTCCACCCTGATGGGGTGGTCCTCCGTGGGCGGGAAAACGTCGATGATGCCGCCGCGGACGGCGAACTCGCCACGGTGCGTGACCATGTCCACGCGGGCGTACGCGGCGTCGGCGAGGCTCCGCACCACATCGGAGAACGGCCTTTCCTGGCCCACCTCCAAGGTGACCGGAACCAGGTCACCCAATCCGGCCACGATGGGCTGAACCACCGCGCGGACCGGTGCCACCACGACACGCAGGGGTCCCGCCGTCGAAGTTTCCGGGTGCGCCAGCCTGCGCAGGACGGAGAGCCGCCGGCCCACGGTGTCTGAACGGGGCGAGAGCCGCTCGTGTGGCAGGGTTTCCCAGCTGGGGAACTCAGCCACCGAATCGGCGGGGAGGTACGCGCGCAGGGCCGCTGTCAGATCCTCGGCTTCGCGTCCCGTCGCGGTGACTGCCAACACCACGGCCGGGAGCCCGCCGTCGGACGTTTCTTCTGCCGTGCCCGCGACGGCCAGGCCGTCTGCCATTTCTGCCAGCAGGACCGCACGCAGGCCCGCCGGTGCGCTGATCTGGTAGTCCTGGCCACGTACCTCAAATCCCCTTGCAGCCTCGGCCCTGACCCGGGCGAAGGTCTGGTCTTCGGCCAGGACACGGCGCAGTCCATCAAGCGACGGACCGGGATGGGAGGTACCAGTGCGGGAGGCGCTCGGGCTCATGGCAGAAACTCCTGTGGTGTTCAAGGGGATCGCAGGCAACGCGAAAACCCGAAATTCGCTTCGAATCCCGGGTAGTTCCAGCCTACCCCCGTGAACCACACTAAGCTTTCAGGACCCACGGCCGTCCGGACAGCCTGCCGTTCCGAATGGTTTGGTGAGAAGAAGGAGTCTGCATGACGGGCACTATCGATCCATCACAGCCCACCGAAACCCGCACGGTCCTGGTAACGGGCGCCACAGGCTATATCGGGGGCCGCCTGGTCCCGCGGCTTCTTGAAGCGGGCCACACCGTGAAGGTGCTGGTCCGGACGCCGGCCAAGATCGCCGGCGTCCCGTGGCTGGATGAAGTGGAGGTGGTCCAAAGCAGCCTTGACGACGGCGGTGCGTTACGGGCGGCGCTGGGCGGCGTCGACGTGCTGTACTACCTCGTCCACTCAATGGCTGCCGGCGCTGACTTTGAGCCCAAGGAAAAGGCCATGGCTGAGACCGCCGCGCACGCGGCCGCTGAGGCAGGGGTCAGCCGGATCGTTTACTTGGGCGGCCTGCACCCGTCCAATGTGGAGCTGTCCACGCATATGCGTTCCCGGGAAGCCGTGGGGAAGGTGTTCCTGGACAGCCCCGTGGATGCAGTAGTCTTCCAGGCCGGCGTGGTGATTGGTTCTGGATCCGCCTCGTTCGAGATGATCCGGCACCTGTCCGACGCCCTCCCGCTGATGCCGGCCCCCAGCTGGGTCCGCAACAGGATCGAAGCCATCGCCGTCCGGGACGTGCTGTACTACCTCGTGGCCGCCGCATCCCTGCAGGGGACGACCAACCGCACGTTCGATATCGGCTGCAGGCAGGTACTGAGCTACGCGGGCATGATGAAGGAATACGCCGCCGAAACCGGCCTGCCGCACCGAGTGGTGCTGGCCCTGCCCATTCCCGCTCCCAAGCTCGCCGGCATGTGGGTGGCCCTGACCACCCCCATCCCGCTGTCCATGTCGCTGCCACTCGTCCAGTCGCTGCAGCACGACGCAGTGTCCCGGGAGCACGATATTGATTCCTTTATTCCCGTCCCGGAGGGCGGCCTGACTCCGTACCGGCGTGCGGTGGCCCTGGCCCTCGGCAAGGAGCGCGACGGCCAGGTGGAGACAACCTGGGCCAATGCAGGGGCCGACGCCGATCCCCTGCCCAGCGATCCGGACTGGGCGGGCCACACGGTGTTCGTCGACGAGCGGACTTTCCATGGGGACGTCGATCCTGCCCATGTGTGGACCATCATCGAGGGAATCGGGGGCCGGAACGGCTGGTATTCGCTGCCGCTCGCGTGGCAGGTGCGGGGCTGGCTGGACAAGCTCACCGGCGGCGCGGGGCTCCTGCGCGGACGCCGGCACCCCGGCAACCTCGCATCAGGCGAAGTAGTGGACTGGTGGCGGGTGGAACGGATCGACCGCGGAAAAATGTTACGGCTCAGGGCGGAGATGCGTGCCCCCGGACGCGCCTGGCTTGAACTGTCCGTTGAGCCCGACGGCGCGGGCAGCCGCTACCGTCAACGTGCCATTTTCTTCCCGAAGGGGCTGAGCGGAAGGCTCTACTGGCTGGCCGTGCTGCCCTTCCACAGCCTCATCTTTCCGGCGATGTCGCGCAATATCACAGCCGCCGCCCAGAAACTTGCCAGTGCGGAGGCCGGTTCGAGGAACGCCCCGCGCTCCCCGTAGGATGTGGGGAGCAAAAAGCGTTCTGACCCCAATACTGGAGGACCCATGGCACTGAGTGCATCCACCACCCTTCCGCACGCCGTCGACACCGTCGCTGCTGTTTTCATCAACGAGGACTTCCAGCGGCACACGAGTGAATACGTTGGCGGCACACTGGAGTCGTTTGCGGTGGACGGCGACACGGCCGGAGCTTTCAGCACCACCTCGGTCCGCACCCTGCCCACTACCCGCCTGCCGGAGATCGCCCGCAAGTTCGTTGGTGACAAGCTCACGGTTACGCAGGTGGAAAACTGGGACGCCCCGGCGGCAGACGGTTCCCGCCAGAGCAACATCACCTTGAAGATCGCAGGCGCACCCCTTGACGTGACAGCGGTCCAGCGTCTCGTTGCTGAGGGCGGCAGCACCCGCGTGGAACTGGAAGGCAACGTGACCTCGTCCGTTCCGTTCCTGGGCGGGAAGATCGCCGATGCGGCCGAGCCGATGGTGGCCAAGGCCCTCAACATCCAGTCGCAGCAGGCCCAGGCCTGGCTGGAAAGCCACTAAGGTAATGCAACTCCCTATCTTCGCGGCCGTCCTGCTGGTCATCTCCGGCGTCTGGTCACTGGTGGTCTGGCCGCAGTTCCTGCGCCGGGTGATGAAGGATCCCCGGGCGCGGGACGCCGCAGGCAAGGCCACGAAGTTCCTCAACGTCCATCTGGTGCTCGTCAGCATCTCTATGGTGCTGGGGGCTGCCACGGCCATCATCGGGATCATGGGGCTGTTCGGCTAGCCCCTTTCCCGCCCGGGCCGAGGCTACGGTCTCTGTTCCGATCCGGCTTCCTGCGCGTACCCTGTGAACACCAGAGGGACAGGGAAGGTGGAGCTGTGCGGATCTCGGTCATAGGTTGTGGCTACTTGGGGGCTGTCCATGCTGCGTGCATGGCCAAGCTGGGGCATGACGTGGTGGGCATCGATGTTGACAGCCAGAAAGTCGCGCAGCTCTCCGGGGCGAGGGCACCGTTCTACGAACCCGAGCTCGATGCCCTCCT
Organism: Arthrobacter sp. R4; assembly: GCF_051365025.1. Taxonomy (NCBI): domain Bacteria; kingdom Bacillati; phylum Actinomycetota; class Actinomycetes; order Micrococcales; family Micrococcaceae; genus Arthrobacter; species Arthrobacter sp. R4. The sequence continues at coordinate 34,674 of NZ_JBLWIJ010000004.1, read as the reverse complement.
CACGGAGCTGGAAGCCTCCGGCCGTTTGCGGTTCACAACGGACATGGCGGCGGCAGCAGGCTGTGAAGTCCACTTCGTCTGCGTGGGTACACCACAAAAACGCGGGGAAAATGCCGCGGACCTGCGATTCGTGGACGCAGCGGTCGCCGGGCTGGCTGGATATTTGTCCCCTGGCGACGTGGTTGCCGGGAAATCAACCGTCCCGGTGGGCACCGCAGAGCGTCTCGCCGAACTCATCGCCGAGACCCAGCCGGGGGCAACACTCCTGTGGAATCCGGAATTCCTGCGGGAGGGACATGCCATATCAGACACACTGCGGCCTGACCGGTTTGTCTATGGCGTTCCTGACGGAAATGAAGACCACCCCGCAGTGGCAGTCCTGGACCAGGTCTACGATGCCGCGCTGTCCACTGGAACCCCAAGGCTGGTCATGGGGTATGCAACGGCGGAGCTGGTTAAGACCGCGGCCAATTCGTTCCTGGCCACCAAGATTTCCTTTATCAACGCCATGGCCGAGGTGTGCGAAGCCACCGGGGCGGACGTCAGCCGCCTCGCCGACGCAATCGGCATGGATGACCGGATTGGCCGCAAGTTCCTCAACGCCGGAATCGGGTTCGGTGGCGGTTGCCTGCCTAAGGACATCCGGGCCTTCATGGCACGGGCCGGTGAACTCGGCGCGGACCAGGCGCTGACTTTCTTGCGGGAGGTTGACGCCATCAATATGCGGCGAAGGACCCGTGTGGTGGAGCTCGCCCGGGAACTGTGTGGTGGGAGCTTGTTGGGCCAGCGGGTCGCCGTGCTTGGCGCTGCCTTCAAGCCCGAGAGCGACGACGTCCGGGATTCCCCGGCGCTGAGTGCCGCTGCGCAGCTCCAACTCCAGGGCGCCGTTGTCACAGTCACTGATCCGCAGGCGCTCGATAATGCCGCAAAGCGTTTCCCGGAGCTCCCCCTGGAGCCCGAGCTCGATGCTGCGCTGGACCGTGCGGACGCCGTCCTCCTGCTGACGGAGTGGAAACAGTACCGGGAGCTGGATCCGCACGCCACCAGGGCCTTGGTTAGAGTCCCCCGCATCCTTGACGGCCGTAACGTTTTGGATCCGGCGAAGTGGCGGGCTGCGGGCTGGACATACCGGGGATTGGGTAGGCCCTAAGCCCGTCAACGTGGCTCGCAGGCGTCCGCTGCAGCGGACTCCCGAAAAGTAACATTCCGGAACTCGACTGGGGGTCCGCCGTCGTAGTTCTTCAGCAACGAAAACCATCCTCCTCCGTACGTTGTGTCCGCCGAATCCGCGGCCTGGCTGCCTGCTGCGTTGGGCCGCCGTGCGCTGACCTTATACGGTGTCACAGACAGCACCAGTCGCGTCCATTCCCCAGCACTCGGTGGCGCGCCCTTGGCTTCGGCCAGCACTACCGGCCCCGCCCCCTTATCCTTCCGGCTGAGGATCAGCCTGCCGTCCGCGCCGAATTCCAGCTCGTAGCCTGAAACCGCAGCGTCCGGGCGGTACGGCGCATCATCGTCCTGGCCAAAGGCCACCCCGGCGCTGCCCGTCCCTGCGGGAAGGCCCTCCGGCCAGCGCAGTTCGAAGGCGAGCTCACGTCGCGGGCCCGACAGCCCGCCCATCGACCCCATCAAGTACGACGCCGGCTCCTTGCTTGCGATTCGGACAGCAGCCTGCTGAAGTGCCGACTGTCCTTGCCAGTCGCCTTCCGCCTGCTGGGGCAGGTCCCCGGCGTACCGCAGCCCGGTGTCAAAGCCATCCTCAGGTCGCCGTTCCTCAAGTTGGAGGACGTGGAGCACGTTCGAACAGACGAAACCACGGACGCCCAGCGCTTTGAGCCGTGCATGGTCGCTGCGGCGTCGGACTTCCCACGCAGCCACCGGCTTACCTGAGGCCACGAGTTCACGCACCACGGCGGCGGGGGCCCAATTGTGAACACCCAGAAGATCCACCCGGGGAATCAAGGCAGCGAGGTTGTCGTAGTCCTGCGCCGTCACATATCCCCACGTGGTGTAGCCACGGGACCTGGCAAGGGCGTGCCCCGGTGACGAAGCCGGCTGCTTCCAGACAACGCGTTCCCGGGCCCCGGGATACGTCTCCAGGAGCTCCAGGAGCTCGTCGGCATTGGTGCCCTGCTTGTCTTCGAGGAAAATGACCCTGGAAGGAAGGAAAGTCCGGAGGACATCCTCCAGCCGCGGTATCGGTTCCAGCGGTGCTGCCGGGCCCAACCAGGCACGGGCATCGTTGCGCAATGATTCCAGCGCCGCATAGCTGGCCCGGGCTATGGTGAGGTCCGTCCCGGTCAGCCGCCCGGTGTTGAGGTCGTGATGGCACACCAAAACCCCATCCGCTGTTGATGACACCGATACTTCCAACGCCTTCAAACCGGCCTCTGCCGACTTCGTGTAGGCATGCATGGTGTGCTCGGGCCAGTTGTCCCCTGATCCCCTGTGCGCCACGAAGAAGGTCGGAGCAGCGAGCAGCCCGGCTATGGCGAACGGTCCGACGTCGCCCGCGGCTGCTAAGGCACCCTCCTCGATAAACGATGCAGAAGCTTCCGACGCCGGCACGGAGTTGGGCACGGGCCTCGCCGCGTGCCCGGGAGGGGACTGGGGACAGGTTTCGCCGCAGCCGCTGCCGTTCAGCACCGCCGCCGCGGCCACCAGGCCCAAGAAGCCACGGCGTCCGATCTTTTCCCCGGATTCATTGACCGGCCGGCCGCTCATCAGCGGCCCGTGGGAACGGCTGGCGCCCTGGCCTGGCCTACAGCGGCCGCAGCCAATTCCGCCCGTTTTGTGCGCCGCATTGCCCGGTTTTCATCGCCCACAATGACCACCATTGCCAGGATGGTCCAGACGACAATCCCTGCAACGGACCGTGTGGCGAGCGAGCTGTAGGTCTGCGGAATCACCACTGCGAGGAGCCCTGCTAAGGTCAGGCCCCGGTAGTCATGCCACGCAGAGTTCCGCACCAGCAACACCAGCATGAGGCCGAAGTAAAGGACGGCGAAGAAGATGCCAAAGTCGATGCTGTACATCAGGATCGGATTCTCAAAACTTGTCTCCAGGCCTGCCTGGACGGCGACGCGGTGGCTGGACCCGATACCGTGGCCTGCCACGGCGTAGTCAGCCCACCGGGTGAGGAAGTATTCCAGCGCCAAGGCTCGCGCCTGGGCAGACCCGGTGTCATCGACCAGCCTTTCGGACACGCCTACCACCAGCGGCGACGACATGACGACCGTGGCAACACCTCCAAGGAACGCCAGCATGATGGCTTTTACCCACACCTTGCGGTCAGCGAAGAACACTACAAGGACGACGGACACCCCCACTACGGCCAGACCCACCCTCGATTGAGTGATCAGGACCCCGACAATCATCAGCACCAGGAGGACCGCCTGGACGGAATTGCGTTTCAGCCCGGCAACCAGGGGTGCGGCTACGCAAATCACCAGCGAGAGGGCGAGGGGCTGGTCCAGGGTACCCATCCAGCGCTGGGTTTCAGGATTGAACCAGTACTGTGTCCGGAACCCGGGGCCATAGAACAGGGCCTCACCGTTGAGCCATTGCGCCACCGCGATGATGCAGACTACAGCCACCAGGAAAAGCAGGAGTGATCGCAGCATCTTTATCAGTCCGGGATGGCGGATGCTGTTGGCAATGAGGAGAAGGAAAAACAGTACCGGGGCCACGATCTGGTCGACCAGCAGCAGCATGCCTCCGCCCTCTGACGAGGTCCTGGAGGCAAGAAACGCTGCCACGATCACCAAGGCAAGGACCAGGAAGACGAAAAAGTGGCGGGCCAAGGCGTCCTTGATGCTCCAAGGATCGTGCAGCAGTTGCCCGGCCAGAACCGCGACAATCAGCCAAGACGCTGCATGGAAGCCCAATGCACCGCCGGCTTCACCGGTAACCACGTAATTTCCCACCGCCGGGACCAGAAACCAAAGCGTGAGCACCGCCGCCAGCAGCACCCGCGGCCGGGAACGCAGGAGGACGGATGCAGCCACGCACAGTCCAATCCAAAGCGCCAACTGCACCGTTTACCTCCGGCGGGTCACAGGCTTGACAGGCTCCCCCGCGGACAGGCTGACCGGCATCCACTGCGCCGCCCGGGACCGCCGCCGTGAGCGGCGTACTCTCATTCCGCGCACGAACCTCCCCATGAACCTGCGACGTTCCTCCGCAAGCCGGCCGGGCAGCGCGTTGAGCACAACACCAGTTGCCTGCGTGTTGACAGCCTCTAGGTTTTTGAGGGCGGCTTTGAGCAATTCGGCCGACACACGGCCATGACGGACCACCAACAGGGTGCCATCAACCACGGCTCCGATCAGTGCAGCATCGCTGAACGGCCGCAGGGCTGGTGCGTCCACAATGACCCGCGTGTACTGGGTGCGCATTTCTTCAAGCACCTCATAAAGCGCAGGGCCCCTGAGCAGTTCTGTGGGGTTGGCAGGTATTGTGCCGGCCGCGAGGGCGTGAAGTCCGTCTACCGACGTGTGCTGGATGGCGTTACTGACGTGCAGGTGTCCGGCAAGGACATCGGACAAGCCAATGCTTTTTCCCAGGCCGATGTCGGCGGCCAGTCCCGGCTGGCGGAGGTGTGCTTCGACGAGGAGTACCCGCTCTCCGGCTTCCGCCCATGCTTTGGCCAGCATCAGCGCAACGGTGGTTTTTCCCTCGCCTGATCGGGCCGACGTGATAGCGATGACCTCGGCTGAAGGAAGGGCGGCCAGATGGTCAATGTTGGTCCGCAGCCTCCGCGCTGCCTCGTCGAGGAGGGAACCTGCCACTTTCCCCAGAAGCAGGGCGGCCCGGCCTGAGGTGGCGTGGCTGTACGGCAACCTCGCGAGCAGCGGCAGCCCGGAGGCCACTTCAACCTCTTCTGGCGTTTTCAGGGACTTGTCCAGCAGCCGACGCGAAACAGCGATCACAATTCCGGCGGCCAAGCCCAGCAGAACGCCGAGTCCGAGGTTGAGCGGGACCCGCGGGGAGACCGGGTCAGGGAGAACGTCCGGGCCCGAAACGACATTCAGAACGGTGGCGCCGCCCGGAAGGGTCCGGCCGGCTTCCAGCTCATTCACGGCAGCACCGAAGTTTTCGGCAACGGCGGTCACGGTTGCCCTCGCCTTATCGATATCCGGCTGGGTTACAGTCACGGTAAGCATCAGGGTTTCACTGTCTGCGGTGGCGCTCATGCTGCCAGCGGTCTGCTCGGCAGTCAGCCCGTTACCGCTGGCTTGGACTACCTTGTCGATGAATGAATCGCTCTTGACCAGGCTGGCATAGGAGGCCATCTTGCCGCGGGACAATTCCAAGGACTGGAGGGCGGACTGGCCGGTGACAGCCGGGCTCACCACGAAGAAGCGGACCATCCCCTGGTACATCGGCGTGGCGTTGGAGGTGACATACGTGGCCCCTCCGAACCCCGCAGCGACGCATACCAGGACTATCCACCAGCCCCGGGCTATAGCCCGCACGTACTCTCCCAGATCCAAAGGAACCCCCATCTGCGGCTTCCATGCCGTGCCACACCAACACGGTACGTATAGTCAGTCCCCTGACTATCGCTCCATTATTGAACGCAATGCACCCCGTAGGAAGCTTTCTGGGGGGCGGGATTTTCCAGTTTCGCCAATACCGTCCCCGGTCAGGGCCCCGGGCGCCTAGCCAAACGGTCGGCACAGCCGTAGTCTGTCCCTAATCCGGGGCAACGCGGCTTCATCGGAGGTGGGCAGAGGCGCTATGCGGAAGGTCCCGAGGCCCCTTTCGAGACCGGGCTGTTCCCGGCCCGTCCACGTACCCTGGGGCGCGAATGAATGAAGCAGTGCGATCGCTTAAAGTCCTGGTGGCGCATCCCAGCGCGGACCTCTACGGCTCGGACCGGGTGCTCCTGGAAACGATCGAGGGCTTGGAGCGCTCGGGCGCGCGGGTAGTGGTGACCCTGCCGTCGTCGGGCCTGCTCGTTCCTGAGCTTGTACGGCGCGGAGCCCGTGTCATCCTCTGTCCCACTCCTGTCCTGCGCAAGAGCATGCTTTCCCCCCTCGGGCTGCTGAATGTCAGCGGAGCCGTGGTCCACGGCCTCTTCCGCAGCATCGGGGTCATCCGCGGTGTCCAACCAGATGTCATCCTGGCAAACACCATCACTGTTCCGTTGTGGACGGCAGTCGGCCGGCTGTGCGGCATCCCTGTGGTCACCCACGTCCATGAGGCCGAGGCCAACGCCCCCCGCGCCATACGTGCCGCCTTGGCTTTCCCCCTGATCTTCTCGAGCGGGATCCTGACCAACAGCAGGTTCAGCACCGAAACCTTGGACAGCTCACTGGGCATCCTGCGTGGCCGTTCCACCGTCTTGAACAATGGGGTGCCCGGGCCACCATCGGACCGCCCGCCCCGGACCGGGCTCTCCGGCGGACTGCGGATCCTGTATGTCGGGCGGCTCTCCCATCGCAAAGGAGTGGACGTCGCCGTCGACGCACTGCTCCAGCTCCTGCAGCAGGGGGTGCCGGCGCACCTGTCCATCGTAGGGGCGGTATTCCACGGCAACGAGGCGTATGAAGCCGGGCTCCGAGAAAAGGTCCAGGCAGCGGGTGCCTCGGAACACGTGACTTTCCACGGCTTCCAGGATGATGTGTGGCCCTTCTTTGCCGATTCCGACGTCGTCGTGGTCCCTTCCCGGCTGGATGAACCCTTTGGGAACACAGCGGTTGAAGCGGTTCTCGCCTCCCGCCCCGTGGTGGTCAGCAACACGTCCGGGCTTCGGGAGGCGGCGGCTGGCTACAAATCGGCTCAATTTGTGGCCGCCGGGGAATCTGCCGACCTCGCGGCGGCCCTTAAGTCAGTTTCGCTGGGCTGGCCCGACTTCCGCGCCGCCGCGATCGCCGACGCCCGGGAAGCCGCCACCCGCCACAGCCCGGAGCGGTTCGGTGCAGTAATGGCCAGTTATCTTGCCCGGGCCTCTGGCAGACCGGCATGACAGGGAAAAGGCCGGATGCACAGGCAGAGGGACCTGCTGCACCGGCGTCAACAGAATCAGAACCGGACAACGGTGCCCGGAAGACAGCGCGAAGCGTCCGGTGGAGTTTCGGCGCTGTGGTTGCCCGACAGGGATTCCAGATCCTCTCGGCCGTAATCCTGGCCCGAATCCTGGGACCCCAAAGTTACGGCGTGATCGCCAGCGCCACCGTCTTCATCAGCCTGGTTGCCTTGGTCCTGGATCAGGGGCTGTCCGCAGCATTGATCCAAAGGCCCGAGGTCACCCGGCGGTTGGCCGGGGCCACTGTCACCCTGAACCTCCTGATCGCGGGCTTACTCGGTGCCGGAACGTGGTTCGCGGCGCCGTTGGTCTCCGGGTTTTTCAGCGTGTCCGAGTTGGAACCCATCCTGCAGGTGCTCGCGTTCGCCATCCCCATCAAGGCCCTTGCCATCACACCGAGGGCCATGCTGTCCCGTGACCTCCAGCTTCACCGCGTGGGCGCTTCAGACATTGCGGCAGCGGCTGCCGGAAGTGCCGCCGGCATCAGTGCGGCCTTTGCCGGCGCCGGACCATGGTCGATGGTTTACCAGGTTGCGGCGACTGACGTCGTGTGCGCCGTGGCGCTGATTGTTGCCAGCAAGGGTCCGCCGCCGAATTTCGGCTTCCGCGCTGTGGTGCCGCTGCTGAAGTTCAGCTCCAGTGTTTTCGCCACAGACTGCCTCGCCTATTTTTCCCGCAACCTCGACAACATTTTGGTGGGCAGGTTCTTGGGCGTTGCTGCCCTGTCAATGTATGGAATGGCCTACCGCATCCTGGTCATGCCCGTACAGCTCATCGGACAGACCGTGAACCGGGTAATGTTCCCCGCCTTCGCGCGCGCCGCGCATGAGCCCGCACTCGTAGCGGAGAAGCTGGTGGCTGCGACGCGCATCCTGGCGATTTCCGCAATCCCACTCATGGCCTATGTGGCATGCGCTGCCCCCGTCCTGGTGAACCTCGTGTTGGGGCCGGACTGGATGCCTGCGGCCGCGTTGGTTAGCGTGCTGGCGATCGGCGGAGCACGTGAAACGGTTTTTTACATCACGCCTTCCCTCATGAAGGGGCTAGGCCAGGGGCGGCTCATCATCCGCTACGAGATCCTGGCCGCCGTGGTTCAGGTTGGCGGCATAGTCATAGGACTTCAGTTTGGGCTCTTGGGGGTTGCGGTGGGCTACGCGGCTGCCGGCTTTGTCCTGACACCGGTCCTGCTGCGCATCCAAAAGTCGCTGACGGGGGTAACTGCGAGGTCGCAGCTTGGCACCATCTTTCCCGGAGCCCACGCTGCTGCGTGGGGTGCTGCGGGGTACGGCTTGCTCTCGCTGACGGACATGGGGGATGCAGGAATGCTATTCGGAGGCCTTGGGGTGTTTCTCATTTCGGCGTTGACCATCCTTTGGCTTTTCCACCGCCGGATGCTGAAGGCGTACCTGAGTGACGCCGCCTCGCTCGTGGGCAGGAAGAAGCCGGCCGCATCCAAACCAGTAGGAGGATTGCATGACCGAGCATGACGGAAAAGACAGGTCAGGTCCGGGCGGGACTGTGATCGCGGTCCTGACATACCGCCGGGGGGAAGACCTGAAGCTGGTCCTCCCCCGGCTCGCAGCACAGGCTCAGTCCATTAACACCGTCGAAGGCCGAGACCTGCTTCCGGTCACAGTCCTCGTCGTTGACAACGATCCCGCCGCCAGCGCCCTGACCACCGTGGAGGAGTTCGCCCGCACTCTGCCGTCCGGACTCCTCACCTATGTCCACGAGCCGAAGCCCGGGATTGCCGCTGCCCGCAACAGGGCCCTTACCGAATCGTCATCCAAGGATCTGCTCGTGTTCATTGACGACGACGAGATACCGTCCGAGCACTGGCTCTCCCAACTGCTGGACCTGCAACGCACAAGTGGAGCCGCGGCGGTGGTGGGACCGGTCATCAGCGAATACGAACACGCGCCCGAACCTTGGATCAGTGCAGGCCGTTTCTTCCAGCGCCGGCGTCTGGCGACGGGGACTCCCCTGACAGTGGCAGCAACCAATAATCTTCTGCTCCATCTGCCGCAGATCAGGGATATGTCCCTGGAATTCGACGAACGTTTCGGCCTGAGCGGTGGCTCGGACACCTTGTTCACGCGCCAACTCGTGAAGAGGGGCGGCGCGATGCTTTGGTGCGACGAGGCCGTTGTGGTGGACCGGGTGCCTGCCGGACGACTCACGAGGGACTGGGTCCTCCGCAGGGCGCTGCGCAGCGGAAACTCAGCCGCCCGGGTCAGGCTGGAACTGGAACGGAAGGCGGGCCGCCGGCTTGCAGCCCGAGGCTGGTCGTTGGCGTCCGGCGTCGTCCGTGTCGCGGGCGGAGTTATCCAATTATTGGCAGGGGTAGTGGCACGCTCCCAAGCTCATCGGGCACGGGGCTTGCGGACGGCGGCTAGGGGCTTGGGCATGGCCACCGGGGCGGTCGGTTACATTTATCATGAATACCGGCGCAGGTGATTCTTTTCACGAGCTTCCCAAGCGCCCGACCCCTAGATCCGCGGTCAATGGCCTGTGGCTCCTTCGTCCCGCGCGCCCAAGGCGCCCGGGGCATGGGTGCGGTTCCGGATATTTTTCGCAGGTTTCTCTTCACGCCACTACGAAGGCCTGACGATGTAATCGTCGACGATCGCGCGGACCGGGGCGTTGGTGGCCGAACCCGACAGGTAGGAAACCAGGCCTGTTGAGCCCGAGGATTGCAGGCCGGCCGTATTGTCAGTAGTACTCAGCAACCAGGACGCTGGTTCGGTAGTTCCAGCACGCCACACCTTTGCCCGAAGGGTTGTGGGCGACGTTCCGACTGCTTCGACCCTCAGCCGCAGCTGTTGGCCCGCAGTCAACGTGATTCCAGCGGCCACCTGGCTGATGGTTGTTTCAGTGCCTCCCGAAAGACGCGTCAGCTGGAGTGTGACGCTGCCATCGGGGGCGACCTTGGCCTTACCCCGATACTCGGAAGAGCCGACCCTGCGTGCGATGGCACCGAGGAACGTACCTACTCCTGCATTTCCAATCTTGTCCAGGCTGACGGTGACCGTGGAATCCGTGGCTGTGGAGCTGACCCCTCCCAGATAGGCGGACGGTCCACGACCGGCGTCGAGGTTCATAAATCCGCTTCCATTGCCAACAGAGAAGTAGCTCGCTGAGCCGCTAAGGCTCCAAGCGCCTCCAGTATCGGCGTTCCCCCAGCCCGACGCCAAGGTTCGTCCGAAGGAATCCTGGGCGAGTGGCGCTCCTGGTTCCTGGCCTACCGTCACTTGGCTCGTGGCCGAATCAGTTGCCCCGGCGTTATCCGTGACGGTCAGTGTAACGGTGTAGGTTCCAGCCGCCGCGTAGCTGTGCTGCGCTGTGACACCGGATCCGGTGCCGCCGTCGCCGAAGTTCCAAGCGTACGTCGTGATGGAGCCGTCGGGGTCGCTGGAGGCCGAGGCGTTGACGCCCAGGACTAATTGGTTAATCGAGGTGGAGAAAACCGCCGACGGCGATTGGTTTCCACCAGAACTGACCGTCACGCTCCGGGAGGTGCTGCTGCTCGCTCCGCTGTTGTCACGGACCGTCAGGCTAATGGTGAAAGTTCCGGAAGCAGCATACGTGTGGCTGGCGGTGGCACCCGTAGCGGTGGCCCCGTCTCCAAATGCCCAGGTGTAGGAGCTGATGCTGCCGTCGGGATCAGAGGAGGCTGAGCCGTTGACGCTGACCGTGAGTCCGCTGGTGGACTCAGAGAAGCTGGCCACGGGCGGTTGGTTGCTGGTTCCTGCGATTGATATCGTCCTGCTGTCCCCCGTGACCGTGTTGCCCAGTGGGTCTGTCACCCTGATCCGATAGCTGTGCGTCCCGCCGGTCAGCCCACTGTCATTGAATGTCAAAGTGGGCCGCTGCCAGAAGGTGGAGAGTTGTGAGACGGTATAGGCTGGCAACCCGTCCCGGAGAACCGTGTACGTGAGGTTGGAGTTGTCGCGGTCCCAGTTCGACTGCCATTGAACCCGCACCTGCCCCGCGCCCGGGCTGCTCAGCGATGGCACGAAGTTGGAACCCGACACCCGCGGCCCCTGGTCGTTGGGGGCTATTTCTTTCACCGCGAAGCGGGACAGACCCTGCTGCGGACGCTGGTTGACGTTTCTGAATTCGCCCACCATCACCACAAAGCTGTTATTGCCTGTGACCGCCCACGGGCCCTGGCTTTGTCCGCTGGCCGTCCCGGTGTCCATGTCCGGAAACCAGTTCAACATTGAGGGTGCGGGCTGGCCGGTGAAGGACGGATAGCCATGGATGTCCCTGGTAAGGAACCCCGTTGCCGCCTTGCTGAAGGACACGGCACGGTGCCACGTCCTCGGACTGGTTTCAGGGAAGCCACCAAGATTACCGCAGTAATGCGGGTGTCCAGCAACATAAACAGCCGTGTTGGTGGCAAAAACCCCATAGGAATCGCCGTGGCAGTCCTCGATCCATTTGATGTGCGCGTCCGACCAGTTCGCCGCGAAGGCCCCCTCAAGGTTTCCACCTGTGCCAAAGATGTAGCCCACTCCGTAGAATGTGGTCCCGTCGGTGGAGAGGGACAGGATGGCCGAGTCGGTGCCGGCATCGCGCACGATGTCGTTTGCCTGGATGGCAAGCGTTGCGCCGGTGGTCGCGTTGACCATTCCGAGTCCATAGCCGGGCCGGTTTGAACCATTGAGCGTGGTGAAGGCGCCGCCGATGACCACGCGTCCTTCCTCTGGAGAAAGCGCCAAAGCGTTGACGCGGCCGTTCGCGGCATTGGGTGCCCAGGACAGCAGGGCCCCGTTGCTTGCATTGACCGACGCGAGCCGGTTGCGTGACGCCGAACCGACGTTCGTGAACAGACCGCCGAACCACACCGTCGAGTTACTGGCGACCACGGCACGGACGGTTGCGCCGACGTTGGGAGCGAAGCCGCTGATCAGCGCCCCAGTGTTCGGGTCCAAAGCGGCAATTCGGTTTCGTGTGACTCCATTAACTGTCGTGAAGTCACCGCCGACGTAGATCCTGCTGCCGTCAGGCGAGGCCGTAATGGCCAGGGCCTGGCCGTTCAGGACCGGGGCGAAGTTGGTCCTGAGTTGGCCGGTCACGAGGTCGAAGGCGAGAATATTACGCCGTGAAACCAGTTGCGTTCCCGGTGCTGCACCAAAAGGTCGTGCGTTGTTGAACCTTCCGGCCACGTAGACAGTGTTACCGATCGTGACCGCCTGCCAAGCCACTCCATCGTGCTGGGCCGTGGGAAGGCTGTCCGCCGTTACCGTGACGGGTGTTTTGGGGTCGTTCGGATTCACAGGGGCCGAGTCAGCGAGCGCAGGCGTACCAAGCACTGCCCCCGACAGAGCCAGGACCCAGGCGGCCACCGTACAGAGCATCCGAAGATACAGATGGACCCGGACGTCCCGGACCTGTCCCTTCGGCGCACTCCCCGGGGAACCATCCCCCGGGGGCAGGGGCCTCGATTCGACAGTATCGGGCCGCGCCGGCTCAGTCGCCCAATGACGCCCATGCTTTCGTGGTTGCCATGACATCTCAGTGGCCTTTCAGCTCGAAGCTCGCCTTTAGCGGATCATCCAGTGGAAGTCACGCTTTAGTCATCGAAGCGCACCATTGCAGGTGCGTTTCCTGGGCGCTGAGCCGCCCACTTTTATTGGCAACTGGAGATCGTCCCCGCTGCGACACGACGGGAAACTCGGGCGGTGGGAATTCTTCCGCCTGTGATTTCCGTCATATATAGGTTAGCGCTTTCGTTGGACTTATTTCGAGTTTCTCCGCGAGGATTGTCATTGCTGGCCTTCACGCCGGTAACTCCCACAACATAGCTCCCATGCTTCACTTCGCCGTGAAGCTGACGGTTGTGGAGGGCTTTGAATTCCCGAAGGGATCCTTGACCACAATCCTGTAACTGTGCGCAGAACCGGAGGCCACCGTGTCCAAGTACTCCAAAGTAGGCCTGTTCCAAAATGTCGTCGCTTTCGCCTGGGTGTTGACCACAACGCCGTCCCGATACACCTGATAAGTGAGGTTGCTGTTGTCCCGGTCCCAGTTGGACTGCCAGCGGACCTTGATCTGGCCCTTGGCGGGCGAGCTCAGGGCCGGGTTCGTGGTGTCCGCCGACGACCTCGGACCTTCCTTATTGGGTGCAAACGAAGAAACGGCAAAACGCACAAGACCTTGCTGGCCTTTGAAGTTCACCGTCTTGAATTCCCCGCCCATCAGGATGTACTGGCTGTTGCCCGTCACATGCCAAGGACCTTGGTTCTGGCCCGTGGCCGTGCCCGTATCCATGTCCGGGAACCAGGTCAGCAGTTCTGGCGCCGGCTGGCCCGTATAGCTCTTGTACCCCTGGGTATCTGCCGTCAAAGTCCTGGTAGCTGCTTTGCTGAACGCGATCGCCCGATGCCATGACCTTGGACTCGTCTCCGGGAAACCACCGAGATTTCCGCAGTAGTGGGGATGCCCTGCGACATAGGCAGCCGTGTTATTCGCGAACAGGCTGTAGGAGTCTCCGTGGCAATCCTCCAGCCACTTGAGTCCCAAATTCGACCAGTTGGCCGAGAAAGCACCCTCCAAAAGGCCCGTGCCGGCGAAGTCGTAAGCCGTGCCGTACCAGTTGGTGCCATCCGTAGACAGTGACGTAATTGCCGCACCGCTGCCTGCATTGCGAACCACATCATTGGCTGGCGTCGCAATGATGCCGCCAGTTACCGCATCCGTTGCTGCAAGACCATACCCGGGCCTCGAGGAACCGTTCAGCGTGGTGAAAGCCCCTCCGGCAACCACGCGCTTGTAGTCGGGAGAGGCTGTGAGGGCATTGACCCGGCCACCGCTTGCATTGGGGTTCCACGCCAGCATGAATCCATCTGAGGACCGGAACGCCGCCAGTCTGTTGCGGGCCACGGTGCCGACTGTGGTGAAGAGGCCGCCCACCCACACTGTGTCTGCAGAAGCGACGACCGCCCGGACCGAGCCGTTCACCCTAGGCGCGAAGCCGCTCAGCACCGCACCCGTTGTTGGGTTGAGCGCTACCACCCTGTTTCTGATCTGGCCACTGACCGACGTGAAATCACCACCGACATAGAGCCGGGATTTGTCCGGTGAAGTGGTGATCGTGAGGCCTTGGGCATTGAGGGTCGGGGCAAAGGACGAAATCAGCGCGCCCGTGGTCAGGCTGTAGGCCAGGATGTTCTGTCGTGGCACAGTTTGTGATCCTGGTACTGCACCGGCCGGACGGGCAGTGCTGAATTTGCCCACAGCATAGACGGTGTTCCCGATAATCGTCTGCGACCACACAACCCCGTCTATCTGAACAGTAGGCAGGGCATCCGCCGACACAGTCACCGGCGTCTTGGGATCGTTCGGATTCGTCGGTGCCGTATCGGCAAAACCATAAGGCACGGCGAGGAAAGAGGCGGCAAGCAGTGCCAAACCTGCTGCGACGGCGGCGACCGGCTTGCCGCCGCCTTTTCGTGAGACGTGGGCTTTCAATGCGTGGTTCATAATGCTCCTTGCCCGCTAGGCGTGCCACACCCGGTAGCCAGGACAGCACGCTGACGTCCAAATCTTCATCAGATCAGCCGTGGGCAGCTGCGAACCAGTCAGAGAGTTCGCCCACTCACGGTGTGGTGACTGAGTAGTCGTCGAAGCGGACGGCCACCGGCCCATTGGTTGCGTTGCCCCACAGGTAGGACATCAGGCCGGTGGATCCAGCTGCCTGAAGCGAGGCGGTGGTGTCTATTGCGCTCGTCTGCCACGTTGCCGGTTCAGTGGTGCCGTCCCTCCAAGCCTTGGCCTGGATCGTGGTGGTCCCGGTTCCGGTCACTTGCATCCGCAGCTGGACCCGGTCGTTGGCGACGAGAGTCAGTCCCGCGATCGGCGCACTCTGCAGGGTGGTCTCGACACCGCCGGAAACCCTGGTGATGTACAGGCTGGTAGTCCCGTTGGTGGCGACACGCAGCTTGGCCCGGTATTCGTCGTTGCCCACCTTCCTTCCTACGACGCCGAGGAGCATGGCGGTCCCGTTACCGATCCTGTCCGGCGATACCTTGACGCGAACGTCCGTATCCGTGGCGGTTACCCCCGCCAAGGTGGTTGTTCGGCTGGTGCCTGCCGCCGTCGACATTGTGCCCACGCCGTCGGCCACGCTGTAGGTACCGCCCCCTACGGTCCAAGCGCCGCCGGTATCGGCGGTCCCCCAGCCCGCGGCGACGGTCCGGCCGAACGCATCGGCAGCCAGGACGCCGGGCGGCGGCGGGCTCGAGACGGTGACCGGCTGCGTCACGGCGTTCGTGGCGCCGTCGTCATCAGTAACCGTGAGCGTCACCTGGTAGGTGTTGGCTGCTGCATAGGCGTGCGACGGCGTCGCACCACTGCCCGTGGTGCCGTCACCGAAGTTCCAGGTGTAGTTGGTGATGGTCCCGTCGCTGTCGGAGGACGCCCCCGCGTTCAGGTTCGCGGTCAGCCCGCTGGTGCTGGAGGTAAAGGCGGCAACGGGCGCAGCGTTTGGAGCCGGCGCCCCGCCCGCTGTAACGTTCAGGTTGTCGTACCGGAAGACCACCGGAGCATTGGTAGCACTGCCGGATAGATAGGTCACGAGGCCGCTGCCGCCTGCCGCCTGCAACGCCGCGGTACCGTCGCTTGCGGTTAGCTGCCAGCCGGAAGGCTCTGCGTTGTTTGCCCGCCAAACTTTGGCGCTGAGCGACGTCGGGGACGTACCCTCAAGCCGTAGTCTGAGTACAACCGGATCGTTGGAAGTGAGCGTGAGTCCACCGATATTGATCTGGGCGAGATTGGTCTCTGCTCCACTGACCGTCCGCGTCAGGTAGAGCGTGACCGCGCCATTGCTGACTACCTTGATCTTGGCCCGGTAATCAGTATTATTTGCAGCCGTGCGTCCAAGGAGGGATGAGAACCATCCGCCTCCCGTAGCTGGCTTGTCTGCCGTAACTGTGACGCGGGAATCGTTTGCGGCGGTGGACACCGAATTCAGGAGGGCAACTCGGCTCTGTCCTGGCGTGCCAATGGTCATCGCTCCGCTGCCGTTGTTGACTGCGAAGTTGGTGTTACCGCCGGATAAGGCCCAGGCACCGCCGGTGTCGGCGTTGCCCCAGCCTCCCGCAACGGTGCGCCCGAAGGCATCCGCTGCGAGAACCGTGTTTGCAGGCGGTGCGGTCACTGTGACGTTCTTAATCACCGATCCGGTGGCACCGTCGTCGTCCGTCACCGTGAGCTTCACCGCGTAGGTGCCTTCGGTCGCGTAGGTGTGGTTCGCCGTCGCGCCCGTTCCGCTGGTGGAGTCGCCGAAATCCCAGGCGTAGCCGGCGATGGTGCCGTCGGCGTCCCCGGAAGCAGAACCATTGAAGGCCACCGCAAGGTTGCTGGCAGAGAAGCTGAAGTCAGCCACTGGCACCTGGTTGGGCGGAGGAGCCGTCACCGTCACGGGATGGGTCACCGAATTGGTGAGGCCCGTGTTGTCAGTAACGGTGAGTGTGACGTTGTACGTCCCGCCCGCGGCGTATACGTGCTGGGCAGTGACACCCGTGCCCGTCCCGCCGTCGCCGAAGTTCCAGGCGTAGTCGGTGATCGGCCCGTTCGCGTCGGAGGACGTTGAGCCGTCAACAGAGGCCGTCAAGCCTTCAGTTGTCGACGTGAACGCTGCTACTGGGGGTGCCGGAGGAGCGTTGACGTTCCGGCCTGACGCAACGTAGTGCGCCTGGACCCGGGACAGCGGCAGGACCGCAGGGTAGATGGCGACGTCGTCCAGCTGGCCGTTGAAGTACCGGTTGGTGGGCCGGTTGGTCCAGCTGCCGAGGTTGTCCCCGCCTATCCTCCAGAAGCCGTCGAACTGCCAGGCGGAGGTGATGTCCGTACGGCTTCCCACCAGGACGCCGTCGACGAACAACTGCATGCCGTTGCTGCCCAGGGTGGCCACCACGTGGTGCCATTGGTTGTCGTTGTAGCTGGCCACAGAGCTCACTGTTTGGCGTGTGACTCCGTTTGGCCGGACTCCAAAGAACAGCCTGCCGAGGTTGGACATGTAGAGCACCCGATCGAAATCGGTGGACACCGTGGTCTGGGTGTTGCCATATCCGAAGATCTGGCCGCCAGTGATGGATCCGGTCTTGAACCAGGCCTCCTGGCTGAAGACCTGCGGCCGGAAGTCCAGCGTCCGGTCGACGGCGATTCCGTCTGCCGTTCCGTTGAAGGTTGCAGCCGTATCGGTTTCCCCGCCGATCGCGCCCGGCGCACCCAGGGTCACGCCGGGACGGTACAGCAGGTCATCCTTGCCCGCGAGATCGACGCCGGCGGTTCCGCTTGCGTCCCCGAGCCGCCAGTAGTTGTTCGGCTCGTCCGCCAGGACGCTTTGGGCGTAGGACCCGGGCGGGGTGACTGAGCCGGCCGCTGTGATCCTCAGAATGTCGCTAAGGGCTTCGTTGCCAAAAGCGTCCCGCGCCACTACACGGTAGCCATAGCTCTGCCCCGGGACCCGACCCCGGTCCACAAAAGTCATGCCAGGGCGGTTCCAGAACCTTGAAGCCTGGTCGATCGTAGCGATCACGTTACCGTCGCGCCGCACTTCATACACCAGATTTTCGTTATCCTGGTCCCAGTTTGCCTGCCAGCGCACACGCACTTCGCCGGCAGCCGGAGTTGAGAGTGACGGGTTGAAGTTCAACCCGGTAACACGAGGCCCTCGTTGGTTAGGCGCAATGTTGCTCTTGGCGTAGCGGACCATGCCTTGCTGTTGCTGGTTGTTGACGATGGTGAATTCGCCAGCCATGACTAAGTAGTCCGAATTGCCTGCGATAGTCCATGGCCCCTGGTCCTGACCGGTAAAACTGCCCGCATTCATGTACGGGAACCAGTTCTGAAGAGATGGTGCCGGCGTGCCCGCGTAATTCGTGTAACCGTGGGTTTCCTGCGTCAGGACGCCGGTGGCTGCCTTGCTGAATGCCAGGCCGCGCTGGAACTCCCATGGTTCTGCCTGGGGGAACCCGCCTACGTTCCCGCAGTAGTGGGCGTGACCCGCCGCGTAGACCACGTCGTCCATGGGATAGACCGAGTAAGTATCACCGTGGCAGTCCTGAATCCACTTCGTGGAGTCGTCGGACCAGTTGACGGAAAACACGCCTTCAAGGGTGCTCGTCCGGCCGAACGTGTAACCGCCTCCGTAGACGTTAACGCCGTCGGAGGCCAACGTCGTTATGGAGCCGTTTGTTCCGCCGTTGCGGACCACGTTGTTGATTTGGAACGGGAGATTCGCGCCCAGGTTTGTGTCCACTTTACCCAGACCGAAACCTGGATTGGCCGAGCCATTCAAGGTGGTGAACGCGCCCCCGACCACCATGCTGGTTCGGTCAGGGGACAACGCCATGGCGTTTACACGGCCACCGACGGCAAGGGGATTCCAAGGCAAAAGGGCTCCATTGGATGCGGCGGCAGCAGCCAGGCGGTCTCGGCTTACCGAACCTACAGCGTTGAAAAGTCCTCCCATATAAACAGTGTCTGTTGTGGCCACGATTGCCCGGACCGATGCGGACATTCTAGGCAGGAAGCTCGTGATAACGCTTCCGTTGTTTGGGTTCAATGCGGCGACGCGCCATACGGTTGCCCCATTGATCGCCGTGAACGAACCGCCCACGTAGAGGCGAGTGCCGTCGGGGGAGGCAGCGAGCGCCGCGACCTCGCCGTTGATGCTGGGGGCAAACGCTGTATCCAGAACGCCTGTCCTGATGTCATAAGCGAGAATGTTTCCTCGTGCGACCTCCTGCGTTCCAAGTGCCGCTCCTGCTGGCCGTGCCTGGCTGAAGGTGCCTCCAACATAGACCTTGTTGCCGATGACGACTTGTGCCCAGGCGACGCCGTTGTGCTGCACTGTTGGCAGGCCGTCCGCCGAGACCGTGGCCGGAACTCCGGTGGCGGGGGCTGTATCCGCCGCTGCCGGAGCGGCTGCTCCCACGACGCCAAGGGAAACTGCGAGCGCCGCGCTGAGGAGGACGGCCAGAATGGACCTCAGGAGCCGCAGTTTTGTGGCCACTGGCCGAAACGCTGTTTCCAGGGGCACGATGCGATTTTCGCCCCCAGGCTGTCCGTTAACTCGCATTGCCTTCTCCATCCCTGAGGATTCCGGTTTTTCCGGAGGTCGTGAGCGCCATTACGTCCGACTGTGAATAGAGCGCCCGTATCCACTGGTCATTTAGGTTGTGACCGACGTTCGCATCACTGCGCGCTGTGCTCTGGCTACCCGGAATCATCGGGAAATGACGGGCCACAGCGCCCACCTGCCCCGTCTGGAAGCCCGCCCTCAGCGCTACCCAGTGGAGCCAGATGTCGTCGGCTCCAGGGCAGACGTCCATGAAGTGGTCGCCATGCATCCGGAGTTCGCGCAGCATTCCTGGCGGGTAGATGACTCCCGAGACGCCCAGCGCGAAGTTATTGAAGCCGGGCCCAGTGTCCCGGCGTTGCGTCCAGTCCCCATAGCCTGTGATGCTGCCCCCATTGAGGCCAATCGTGCGCACCCAGTGTCCGTGGACCACGTCTGGGTTCTCTTCGTTGGCCTCGACGAGCATCTGTAGCCAACGGGAGGGATAGATGATGTCGTCGTCTGCTGTAGCGAGCGGGCAGTCGAACACTGCCGAAGAGTCAACGTACGGAAAGTATTTTGTGTGCGGACCAAAGTTTTTGGTCAGCTTGGTTTCCAGGCCACGCCGCTGAAGACGCAGCAAAGCGGGCGTCTGCCGCTCGAATGCCGCCGGATCGTCCAACCAGAGGATCATCCGCTTCGGCTTGACTGTCCCCCTCGCAATCGACTCAAGGGCGATGTCCACCGTCCGCAGCCGGGCGCCGTAGCTTGTCATGGACACGACGACGTCGGCCGTGCCCGTGACCGGTTCACGCACCAGCAGGTTTCGGCACCGAAGAATCAGCAGGCCGCCATAGGCACGGATCCGCTTGAACATTTTTCGGGCACGTCTGACGGCGTACCGTGCCACGGGATGAGCGCTCATGCCGGTGCCTGCCCTTCAAAAGCGGCTATCGGGGTGGCGGCGTCAAGATTAAGGTAGATCTTCACAAGGTTCCGGGCATCCTTCGGAACTCCGAAGACAAAGACCCCCGAAGCGCTCGTGCCTGGGGCGACGCTGGCGGGGAACGGCACGGTACCGGGGCCGCTCAGCGTGCTTGCTGGAGAGTCGTCTTGTCCGTAACTGACGTTGATGACAGCCGGGTCCAAGGAAATCTCGGCGCCAGTATCGTTCTGCACGGTCACCTTGAACCGGATAGCGGGGCCGGCGATCTCGCCGATGCCGATGGCTTCCCCTTCCACGGCAACAAGTTCGCTAATCGTCGCGGACACGCCTGACTTGACAACCTTCGTGGCGACCAGCGGTACGGGTGGTGCCACGGGTTGGTCGATGGTTGCCAGTTCTTCGTCGCTCTTGTTCGAACGGTCCACGGGAGCCGGATCGCCGGGCTGCGGAACAGCCGTCGCCGTGGCCGGGCCAGTGGTCTCCGGCTGTGGTGAGGAACTGCCGGGGTCAGGGGTCGTCGTAGGACTGGCGGAAGGTCCGGCCGTCTGCGTTGCCGATTCGGTCGGACTCGCGGAGGGCCCAACTGAATCCGGGCTCTGCACCGAACCCGGGCTTTGTGCGGACATTTCGGATGCCCCCCATTGAGTGAAGGTCCAGATTGCTCCGGCCGCTGCCAACAGGGCCAGCACCAAGGCGAAGCCAACCCACCGTGGACTCATTCGTCCATGGTCTCCTGCGCTGTTCCCCGGCTCGTTCATGTCCTATGCCCCAAGATCAGATAGTGTCGCTACGCCGCTTCCGGCCTGGTTCCGTTCAGGAGGCGTAGTGGACGGCGTGCCATAGAGGATTTGCAACTCCCGGAACCACTTCACCGAGGCCATCGCAAGGAAGGCTGCGGTTGCGGCGAAAATTGCGGTGTAAATGGCCATGAACAGTGGGGTGGCGCCGTAAACGAAGAAGCTCAGGCACAGGACGCCGTAGTCCATGGGGACCACAAGGACAGAACGAAGCCACGAGGGTCCTGACGCATCGTTGGCCAGCGAAACCACTCCGCGTTGCCTGCGCAGTTGCTCGGTGAGAATCATGCTGAAGAACAACACTGCTGCCACGACGGCGGACCCCAGCGGAACAAGCAGCCAATTTTGGTCCACTGCTTCGAAACGGTAGAGGGCAACGAGCAACGCCAGAGGCAGAACCGACGTCTTGACGGAGTCCACCATGTGGTCCAGCCACTCACCGGCAGGCGATCCCTTGCCTGTAAGTCGTGCGAGCTGTCCGTCCGCCGAATCCAGGGCGTACCCCACAACCAGGCACAGCGAGACCGCGATGCCCAGCCCCCACGACGGCGGGAATGCCACGAGCAGACCGATGCCGGAGAAGGTGAAGACTGCGCTGATCGCCGTCACAGCATTGGGCGTCAGTCCCAATCCAAATGCGGCTGCCGCCAAATACCGTCCCAGCCGCCGGTTCACGAACCTCGAGTAGGCCGGCGCACCCCGCGCCGCCGTCTTTTGCGCGCCTGAAAGCCGGGAGACGGCGTCGCGGTAGCCTGCGTAGGGCATGAGCTCTGCGGCGGCGGCCACCTTCGCATGTTGCCCGGACATCAGCGTGCTCCTACGGTGTTACGCCGCTTGAGGGCGTGCTTGGGACTCCGCTGGCGGTCCGGCCGTGCCAGGGCACGAGCAGGCTGGTGTGCCAGGACGAGGTCCCCGCACAGCTGTTCATATCCCGCCGCGACCATGTCCCAGTCGAACCTCCGGGCGAGCTGCTGCCCCAGCGCGCCCCTCTCCCGCAATGCGGGCAGCTGCACCTCAGCCTCCTCTGCAAGCGCCGTGACGTCGTCGGGACCAACGAAATACCGGCCGGAGTCCGAAAGTACCTCGCGGTTGAAGTCGACGTCGAACGCATTTGTCGCCGCCGCGGAGCCGATCGCACGGAGAAGAGAGGGGTTGGTGCCACCTACCGAATGGCCGTGCCAGTAGACGAGGCAGTGGGCGTAGAGCTGGTCCAGTAATTCCTGGTCCCAGACGCCACCGACAAACCGCACGCGTTCGTCGCCGAGATGGTGAACCAGGCGTGTGTATTCATCCGAATACGGTGCCGAGCCCACCACTATTAACGGCGCCTTCGCCTGGCTGCGGACGTAGCCTTCCACGATCAGGTCGACGTGGTTTTCAGGCTCGAAGCGCGCTACGACCAGATGATAGCTGCGGGGCTCAACCCCGAGTTCTGCCAGCCTGTGCGATGGGGCGTTGTCCAATATTGGCGCACCATACGCCAAATAGACGGTTTCGGCGGCGAACTTGTCCCGGTAGTAGTTCTGGATGCCCGCAGCGTCCGCGATCAGCGCATCGGACCAACGGACAGCCAAAGCCTCCACGCTTCGGTAGTACCGCTGCCCGCCCCGGCCCCATTTGGCCCGTTTCCATTCAAGGCCGTCCACATGCGTTGCCACCGGTATGCCGGCAGCCCTGAAGAGGGGAAGGTACGGGGCGTTGGCCGCGTTGAAGACAATGGCCGCGTCGGGCCGGTGACGCAGCAAGTGCATTACTGAAAGGCCGGTATGGCTCAACGTCTCCAGTGCTCGCTTATGCATCGCCGGCAAGTAGACCAGGTCCATGCCGAGGTACGTCGATTCACGCGCCGCGCTGCCATCAAGGTCACGGCAGTAAACCGTCACCTTGTGTCCCCGGGCGCACAGTCTCTGTCCAATCTCTTCGATGGCTGTCTCGAATCCGCCGTAATGGGCGGGGACGCCACGCGTCCCCACCATCGCGATTCTCAGTCCATTCATCGCTGTACCTCGTGGATCCGGCCTTCCGGGCCGACCGGGTGATTGATAAGTTCAAGGGCAGTGCGCAGGACCGAGCTTGACGTGTGCACGGTATAGGGGAAGTAGACAACTTCGACGCCAACCTCGCCGAACGCCCGCTCCAGCCGCTTACCTTCGGGCGTACCACGCCAGTCATCACCCTTGAAGAACACAGTGAACCTCAGTTCTTCCCACACCTGGAGCTTGTCCGGAATCAGCTCCGCATACACCTTGTCGACATACGTGATGTTTTTGACGATCTCCAACCGCTCGGCAAGCGGCACCACCGGGAGGTGGCCCTTGGCCCTTTCGAGAATCTCGTCGGAGACGACGCCGGCGATCAGATAGTCGCATTGCGCCTTGGCGTGCTTGAGGATATTGAGGTGACCTATGTGAAACAGGTCAAACGCGCCGGCTGCATAGCCGATTCTTAGGCCCACGCCATGCCTCCTTCCAGTTTCTTGGCCGGCTAAGCCAGCGGTGTGTGGGAGGGCTTAGTCTCAGGAGGTTCCAAGACTTCGGCTCTGACCGGAGGGTAGGCGGAGCCGGCGCTCCCTGATGCAGGAGTAATAAGTGGTGTGAGTTCGCACGAGCCAGGTTGGTGAGCCAAAAGGCGCGGCGTTCTGTTGCTCGAAACAATGCCCGCATTTCGGTAGTGTTCGCTTTTAGGGACGACGAATACCCTGACCTGGCTCATCCTGAGACCTCTTCTGGGTGGGTTCCTGGAATTAGTACAAGTCAAGCCCCTTGGCACATGGGGTGCACCCGTAATTGCTACCTGTCTTGACTACTGGCGGCTACCTGTTTGTACTCAGGTGGATCCGGGGCAGCTACTTGAATGAGGCCATGCCCTGACCCGCCGCGAGGGAAGGGTCGACTAGACTGGTCAGAGGTGCGCCGGGAAGTCTGGTCGGCAATATTTTTGTCGACCCCTTGTTTAGGACACCTTCGTGAATAAAAACCCGTCTGCTCCTCAGCGCTCCTCCGTTTTGGGACGAGGAAGCTACGCCGAAGTGCTGCGCATCGGCGAGATCCTGCGGAAGGAAACCGTTGGCGGCATCTTGTTGGTCGCCGCAGCGGTCATTGCCCTGATCTGGGCAAACTCCCCGGCTTCCGACAGCTACTTCGCTTTGCGCGACTTCCGCATCGGCTTCGAGCCGTGGCACCTGGAACTCAGCCTGGGGGCGTGGGCCGCCGACGGATTGTTGGCGATCTTCTTCTTCCTCGTCGGGCTGGAACTCAAACGTGAGTTCGTGGCCGGAGACCTTCGCCAATTCAGTAAATCCGTGGTGCCCATCGCAGCGGCCGTTGGAGGCGTCGCAGTCCCTGCAATCATCTATGCGCTGATCAACCTGACCAGTCCTGGGACCCTGCGGGGCTGGGCTATCCCCACGGCGACGGACATCGCCTTCGCCGTGGCCGTGTTGGCGATCATCGGGTCGCACCTGCCCAGTGCGCTACGGATCTTCCTCCTGACTTTGGCCGTGGTCGATGACCTCCTGGCCATCAGCATCATCGCGGTGTTCTATTCCAGCAACATCCAGGCCGGGCCGCTGCTGCTTGCCCTCATTCCGCTGGCGGTGTACACCTTCCTGGCCCAGAAGTACCGCCGGTTCTTCGGGACCAGACCCGCTGCGGCGTGGGTGATCCTCCTTCCCTTGGGCGTGATCACCTGGGCATTGGTGCACGCCTCCGGTATCCACGCCACCGTCGCCGGTGTACTGCTGGGGTTCGCCATCCCTGTCATCCGGTCGCAGGCCAGCGGCGGCCCCGCTGCAGGACCTGGCCTCTCTGAGATCTTCGAACACCGGTTCCGGCCGATTTCAGCCGGCATCGCGGTCCCGGTCTTTGCCTTCTTCTCCGCCGGTGTCGCCGTAGGTGGCCGGGATGGTCTGATCTCGGCTCTGACTGACCCTGTAGCCATCGGCATCATCGTGGCGTTGGTGTTGGGCAAACCGATTGGGATCCTGGGCACCACATGGCTCCTCACAAAGGCCACCAGAGCGTCCTTGGACAGGTCCTTGAAGTGGATTGATGTATTTGGGATGTCCCTTTTGGCCGGCATCGGCTTCACAGTTTCGCTGCTCGTGGCCGAGCTGAGCTTCGGACAGGGCAGCGCCCACGATGACCACGCCAAGGTGGGGATCCTCGCCGCATCGCTGCTTGCCGCCCTCTTAGCAGCGGCAGTCCTGGGCACCCGGAACCGTCAGTACCGTGCCGTAGAGGCGGAGGAGGCCGTCGACACTGACCGGGACGGAGTCCCGGACGTTTACGAAGAAGACCGCCGCCCGTGACCTTATCCGGCCCACGCATGTGGAGGCGTCATCGATGATGGCGTGGTCGGGGTCCAAAGCGTAGACCGTGACGAAGTGTGCGACGCTGCCCGGGAACAGCACCATGGCTACCAGCACTCCGACACGGCCGCGGGGGACTCAGGAAGGTGGCATCAGGCTCAGGATGCCTGGTTCAGGGCGTCCTCGGCCGCTACCCAGGAAATCATGGCGCACTTGACCCTGGCTGCGTAACGGGCCACACCCTCAAACGCGGCGGCGTCGCCAAGGATCTCAGGATCGGCGTGGATCTTTCCGCGGGACCGCAAGACTTCGCGGAAGTTATCGATGATCGTGTGGAGTTCGGCCACTGACAGCCCTTCGGCCAGCTCGCTCAGGACTGAGGCTGAGGCCATGGAGATGGAGCAGCCCTCGCCGTCCCAGGACACCTGTGCAACCTTGCCGTCTGCCACTGCAACCCGAAGTGTGACTTCGTCGCCGCAGACGGGGTTGAGCTGGTGTGACTGCCCGGTGGAGGAGCCCTCGGGCGCAGCCGCACCGGCCAGGCCGCTGCCGTGGCGGACTTTGGAATGGTCCAGGATGATCTGCTGGTACAACTGGTCAAGGCTCATGATCGTTTACCTTCGGGGAATCGTTCTAGACGCGGAAGTAGGACCGGACCTCAGCCACGGATTCCAGGAATGCGTCGACGTCGTCGGTGGTGTTGTACAGATAGGCGCTGGCCCGTGTCGTTGCGGTCAGTCCCAGGCGGCGGTGCAGCGGCTGGGCACAGTGGTGCCCCACCCGGACGGCGATGCCCTGCGAATCGAGGAACTGTCCGACGTCGTGGGCGTGCACTCCTTCAACGGCGAAGGCCGCGAGGCCGATCCTCTCCTGACCCGCAGCAGGGCCAAGGACGCGTATCCCCGGAATGTTTTCCAGGCCAGCCACCATGCGCTGGCCAAGCTCAGATTCCCAGCGGTGGACGCGCTCCAAGCCCGTCTCGGTGAGGTAATTTGCCGCTGCTGCCAACGCAACAGCCTGGGAAATGCGCTGAGTGCCGGCTTCAAACCGTTGCGGGGCCGGCAAGTACTCCGCCCGGTCCATGGTCACCGTGGTGATCATGGAGCCCCCGGTGAGGAACGGAGGCAGGATGTCCAGGATCTCCTGCTTGCCATACAGCACACCGATTCCGGTGGGTGCAAGCATCTTGTGCCCGGAGAAGACAGCGAAGTCAACGTCCAGGGCTTTGACGTCCAGCGGCAGATGTGGAGCGGACTGGCACGCGTCCAGGACAACCAGCGCTCCGGCCTTGCGGCCCAGCTCCACCAGTTCCTGGACGGGGTTGATGGTTCCAAGCACATTGGACGCATGGGTGAAGGCAAGGACTTTGGTCCTGCTGCCCAGGATGTCGGCAGCCTCGTCCATCTGCAGGCTGCCGGCGTCGTTGATCGGGATATAGCGGAGCGTAGCCCCGGTCCGGAAGGCAAGCTCCTGCCAAGGGATGAGGTTGGCGTGGTGTTCCATTTCGGTGACCACAATCTGGTCACCCGGCCCTATGCCTAAGTCCTTGAGCCGGGCGTCCCCGCGTCCCTGGGCAGCCCACAGTGCAGCGTTGGACAGTGCGTAGCTGACCAGGTTGAGTCCCTCGGTGGCGTTGGACGTCCACACTGTTTCTGAGTAGTCGGCCCCGATAAAGTCGGCCACAGTCTGGCGGGCGTCTTCGAAGACCTCTGTAGCTTCAACGGCAAGGAAGTGGGCACCGCGGTGCACTGCCGCATTCCGTTGCTCGTAGAATTCCTGCTCTGCCTCAATCACACTGAGGGGGTTCTGCGAAGTAGCACCGGAATCGAGGTAGACCAGCGGACGGCCATTCACCAACTGCCCAAGCACCGGGAAGTCGTTCCGGATCCGAAGCACTTCGGCGTTGTCCATGGCCGGCAAAGCCCGTTCCAGCGTTGCTGGGGTTGTTACTACGGCCAACACTCACTCCTTGAGATGTCAATGGATGACACTCAATTGTCCCACAGCACGACTGTGGCGGCCCCCTAAAGGTGGCCGCCACAGTCGTTCCGGGCTTCAGCCGGAGAGTGGAGGGCCGGCGACGGCTGGGGGGAGAGCCTCGGTCTCAGAAGACTCTGACGTCGCCGGCCCCGTCTCAGTCCGGCTGTTGCGGGCCGGAAGTTATAGTGCGAGGAGGCCTGAGTAAGTACTTCAGCGGAGTCTGCGGCTTCTTTCGGTCCGCTTCTTCCTGCTTGTATTAGTTAATCGCGCCAGGCAGCCCAGTACACGAGTAGGGGGTACTCGACTTTCAAGCGGCCTTACTACGGGTTACGCACTGCCGCTACGCGTATTTGTAAACAAAACCACCTAGGTACTCACCCACACGCCGAAAGCACCGCTGTCCCAGGGAAAGGCGGTCCGGGCAGGGCTTGGTCGCGGCGCCTACTTTGGCAGGGCCGAGGCAAGTTCGTCGCGGCTGCGGACACCGAGCTTGACGTAGGTACGGTAGAGGTGGCCTTCCACCGTGCGTACTGACACCATCAGCCGCTGGGCGATCTCCCGGTCAGTGAGGCCCTGCAGCGCCAACTCCACGATGTCCTGTTCGCGCCGGGTCAGATGCACCGCCGGCGCGGCCGCGATGAAGTGTCCTTCGCGGAACCGCTCGCCCAGTTCGTGGTCGCATTTCTCCCGAAGGGCGATTGCCTGCCTGGACCGCCGCCGCTCACCTGACTGTTCCAGGAGCGTGCTTGCCCTGGCATAGGCCTCGCGGGCCAGGTTGACGAATCCAGTGGCTTCAAGGTTCGTGGCGGTTTCCATCAGGGCGTCGGCGTCCGCGGATTCCCAGTTCCGGGCCAGCGTCAGCATGGCCGCCGCCCACCGGCCTTCCACTTTACCGGCGAGGGCCAGCACGAGCGGGATGACGGAGTGGTCGCCCAGGTCCCAGCAGATGGCCAGGAACTCCAGGTGCATCCCCTCCCTGGCCGAGACTTCCGGAGTAGTGGCCAAGGTGTGGATCGAGGCCAGCCCTTTGCCGTCACGGCCGGCGTACTCGGCAGCAGCGTCGGCATAGGCTTTGGCAAGGAGCTCGTTGGAGGGCGAGCTTGGGGTTGAGTCCTTATAGTCCAGCTCCAACCGCTTGGCCTGCGCGGCATCTCCGAGCCTTGCAGCCACGTAGAAGCCCAGCGATGAGCCGAACCGGAACAGCTGGAGGGGATCATTGAGCCTGAGTGCCTCAACGGCCGGAAGCAGCATCTGGTAGGCACGTTCAATCCGGCCCTGCCGCAGCAGCGAGTAACCCCGGAGGAGCTGGACGGCTCCGCTGAAGCATGGGGCTCCGGCGGCCTGTTCCAACGCGTAGTTGGCCAGCTCCCGTTCGGCGGATTCCCATTCGCCCATGGCCAAGTAGCCCATGACCATGCGACCCAGGACAAACTCGTTGAAAAAGAACACACCGTCGCGAAGGGCAGGAAGTTCAGAGGCGGCCAGCAAAGCGGCATCGAGGCCCTGGACGCCGCGCCCAGCCACTGACAGTGCCTGGGAATAAAGCGCCAGTCCGATGGCCCGGAGGGCGTCGTCCACGGGCTCTGCGGGGTTGCGGCTCCTGATGTCCTGGACGGCTGTCCCCAGGGCGTTGTAGTCCCCCGCTTCGCCCAGTTCCAGAAGGCGCAGCATCTGAATCTGCCAGGGCCCCGTGCCGGCGGCTGCAGTGGAATCCACGGACGTGCCGGATTCTGCCCCGTCCGGATGGGGAGCCGAGGGCTCTTCCAGGAGCCCGGCCTGGCGCAGGAGTTCCCGGGATTCGGCGGCGATGGCTGCCACAGGTTGTCCAAGGGCCTGATGGGCAGCTGTGCGCAGTAGCAGGACGTGGGCCGCCTCGGAACTGTCTGCCAGTTCCAGCCAGCACCGGTCCAGCACGCTGGCTGCCTCGGAATAATGCGCCTCGTTGAACAGGGCCCTTGCCTGAATGGCGCGGGCGTGTGGTGCGAGGACTGGATCCTGAACCCTGGTGGCCAACATCCGGGCGGTCCCGTTCCCGTATCCTGCGATAGCCGTACCCGCCGCCTCCAGCAGTTCCGTGTCCGGAACACGGAGGCCGCATTCGAGCGCCCATGCGGCGGCCCGCAGCCTGCCTTCAGGACTGGAGGGCGGCGCCTCCTGCTGGGCGCGGAGCTTTTCAAGGAGCTGCAGGCTGCGTGAGACGGACACGCTTTTCCTGACCGCGTCACCAATGACGCCGTTCCACATCCTCAGCACGGCAGGGCTTCCGTTGCTTTCCACAACAGTCTGCTGGTCCAGTAATGAACGGACCAGCTCGGCTCCGCAGATGTCCTCGATCACCTTGCGGCCCACGGGCTCGGCCAGGGCGACCAGCTTCAGTGCTTCCTGTTCCTCAGGCCGGCGGCGGAGGAGATCCTTGGAAACCACGGACGTAAGCCTGGGTCCATCGGAAGGCAGCGGCCCGAGCAGCATCCAAATTCCGTTCCGCTTGGCGAGGACCCCTTGCTCTGCCGCGTCGTGGAGCAGGGCGTCGAGGATCCGGGGGTTGCCGCCTGAGGCGTTCCAGATGGAGTCAACCGTGCCTGCGGGAACGCTGCCGTCCAGGGCGTGCGCCAGGACTTCTTCGATCTGCTCCCGGTTGAGCGGCCGCAGGTCCACCCGGTCCGCCAGACCGTCGTACCAGAGCTGGTCGAGCGGCTGCGGCAGGCCAGGGCGCGGCCTGCCGGCGGCTACCACGCTCGCCCAGCCGGCGGAGATCATATCTGCCACGATGCCAGCACTGGCTTCGTCGAGCTGATGGGCGTCGTCAACCACCAGCAGCAGCGGAGTGTCCTTCCCGTCCTTGAGTTTTTCGAAATATTTCCACACGGACCGAAGGACAGCCACCGGGGAGACGGAATCTTCCGCTGTCAGCTCAGCCGTGTACGGGGTCAGCACCCCAAAGGGGACCCCTGACAGGGATGAACTGCCGTGGATGCGCAGAACGATCATCTCCGGGGACAGCCGCTCGGTGATGGCTTCGGCCAGCGCGGACTTGCCGATGCCGGGCCCCGCCATCAGGAAGACGGCCTGGCTGGTGCGGCTGCGGATGATGTTGCAGATCCGGTCCAGCGGCTCCCGCCGTCCCGTCAAAAGTCGGGACGATGCGCCTGATCTTGGTGCGTGGCCATTAGACGAGTCCAGTCAGATCACCCCTGGAAGTAACTCCGAGTTTGGTGAAGACCTGGTACAGGTGGCCTTCAACGGTACGGACCGAGACACCCATCTCCAGCGCAATGTCCCGGTTTGACGCTCCCCTTCCGGCGAGCCGTGCAATTTGGCGCTCCCGGCTTGTCAGCAGGGGGCTGCCGGTACTCGGCACGATCGGAAGGTTGGCGACCGTGGCAGCCAGTATATCCAGCCGTGCCTGCGCAGTCCTTGCCGACACGGAGTCGCCGGCCTGCCGGGCGTAGTCCACGGCAAGGGCCATGCATCGTGCTTCCACGGCGTCGAGTTCCAGGGTTGCCGCGAGTTCTCCGCCGGCCAGCAGGGTCTTTGCATCCTTCGTCCTGCTGCCCACGGCAATCAGGCGGGAGATTTCCGCCAACGGTCCTTGCCGATGCCCCGCCACTTGTTCCAGGAGCCTGAAGTCGGCGTCGGTGCCATTGACCGTTGCTCCCAGCAGACTGATCCCGGCAACGGTGAACCGTCCCGCCTCGATGTTCCGGCGAGCGGACTCCTTGAGGCGGGCGGCGGCGTCGTGCTCCCCCAGCCACCTGCCGGCCATGTCGGCGCAGAATTCGATAATGCTTCCGGTCATGAAGTCACAAGGACCTGCCGTACGCTGGAGCTTCTCCAGGTACCTGCGGGACTGGCCGGCGGTCCCAATCTGGGCGTAGGCCAACGCGGCCGCGGCGTAGGCGGAACGCAGGGAGCTGTGCAGGGGCCGCAGCTCCAGCTGCGCCGCAGCGGAGAGCAGCGGGTCCAGAGCGGCCGCTCCCCTTCCGCTGTACACATAGGCGATGCCGGCAGCCAACTCAGTGGCCGCGCTGCGATACGGGAGACGGTGCGCATCCGTCACCGCCGGCGGGTCCAGGAGGTCGATGCAGCGCCGCCATTGCCCTGCCATCAGCAGGACAAAGTAGGCGCGGCTGGTGTATTCCTCGCGCAGGCCAACGATCTGGGCAGCGTCCGAAATCTGGCCACCGAGCGTCCGCATCAGGCTGAGGGCGTCCATTTCCCGCCCGGTCAGTGACAGCGCAGTCATCAGGATGATTGAGGCATTCATCCTGAACGAGACGTCCGGGTTGCGGGTGGCGTCGGAGGCAGCTTCGAGCGCGGGAACCATGGACGCGAAGTCGCCCACGAAAGCCTTGTATTCGAATTCACTGAGGCTGATGCGGTTGGCGGCAATGGCTAGGGGGGAAGGCCATCCGTTGGCAAGTTCCGGGCCTACGCCCAGCCGTGTCCTTGCCTCCTCAAGCAGGCCCGGGACCCTTCCGGTGTGTTCGGGAAGCCACACCATGACCTTGGCCTTAGCGGCCACAACCTGGGCGTATTCATCCGCATCCAGGTTGTCCAGCTGTGGCTGCGTAATGTCGTCGAGGGCAGCCATGGCCTGGATCGGCAGGTCCAACAGGAGGTACGCTGCGGCCTTCTGCCGCTGACCGGGCACCCACTGGGGGTCACCCCTGGTCAGGGTCTCCGCGTAGGCGAGGGCGGAATGCGGATCGAAGAGCTGGATCGACGCTTCGGCGGCAGCCAGGGCCATGGCGGGGCTGAGTTCGGCCTCGCATTCCCGGGTCCATGCGGCGAACGCCATCAGCTCCTCGACGGTCATGGAGCCCGGGTCCGGTTCCTTGCCGCCCAGGAGCTGGGTGCGGAGTTCCCTGCGACGGGCGATGCTGAGCCAGGAGCGAACGACGTCGCCAAGGTACTTTTCGCGGAGCGATACCCAGCGGCTGTCCGAGCCATCGATATCCAGGAGGCCCGCGTCCTCCATGTCAGCGACGATGCCGGCACCGAAAATCGATGTGAGGGCGGACAATTCCACGCTCCGGGCACACGAGAGCATTTCGATGACCTCCCGTGTCTCAGGAGTCTTCCTCGCCCATCTGGAACGCACAATGTCGTCGAGGCTTGCGGCGCCGTCGAGCACCACCTTGTCCCGCAGTGTCCACACAGAATCTGAAAGCACCAGGTTCCCGGAGAGCTGCTGCTCCGTCACCAGCGCTTTTAACAACAGCGGATTGCCGCCCACCATGTTGTGGTAGATGCTCACCAGCGACGCGGAAACGCGATGGCCCAGCAAAGACAACAGCACCTGGCGGGTCTGAAGCTCGTTCAGGTTGTCCAGCCTGACTTCGGTCAGGCGGCGCTCGGTGAGCAGCCAATGGAAGTCTGCGGGCAGGTCACTGCTCTTCGGGGCCACGGCGACAATTTTGGCTGTGCCGGTCAGGAGAATGTTCAGGAGGACACCGGCGCTCATGTCGTCGATGCTCCCTGCGGTGTCCAGGGTGATAACGCAGGGCCGGCCTGCTGCGTCACTCCTGATCAGGGACGTGATGCCCCGGAGGATGGCAGTCGGGGAACCCATGTACGCCTGGGGAAGCCGTGCCAGTAAAAAGGAGAGGCAGCCGTAGGGGGTCTTTGAGGCTGGGTGGCCGCTGCGCAGCTGGAGAGCCCAGATATCCGAGCCCAACTCGGCAACCGCGGTCCTGGCCAGGGAGGATTTCCCCACTCCCCTGCCACCGGTGATGATCACGCCATAGGAATCTTTGCTCGTCAGCGCTGTGCGCACGGCTTCGAGGTTGGCACTCCGGGCAGGGACGGACCATCTCTGGTGCTCGGACTGTGCAGCCGTGTCCGTGGGCAACTCAACGTCGTTGAGCGTTGACCCACGTCCCCAGCTGAGTGGCTCGATTGACATGAACTTATCCCCTAGATCCCGCCCTAGCGGAGATAAAGCCCCATCGCTCCCCCGCTTAGGAAGAAGACTACCCCGAGGTACTGACTACTAGACAGCTAACTGGCGATTAAGTTTTTTTTGCTACAACTGGGACTTAGCCGGATGGAACTTTTGCTGCGCCACGGTCAGTCCTTCCCTGACCAGCACATCCACGGCGTCTGCCGCTTCATCCAGCAGGAACGGCAACTCCTTGCGCTCAGCCGTGCCGAAGTCGCGAAGTACGTAGTCGGCGGTGTCCATCCGCCCGGGAGGCCGTCCGACCCCAACCCGGACCCGCAGATAGTCCTTGGTTGATAGGGCCTTGGACATGTCGCGCAATCCGTTGTGCCCGCCTTCCCCACCGCCGGACTTCAGTTTGACCGTGTTAAAGGGGATATCGATCTCGTCGTGCACTGCAACGACATGGTCCGGTCCGATGCCGTAAAAACTGGCCAGCGCTGCGACGGGGCCGCCGGAAACATTCATGTAGCTCATGGGTTTGGCCAGCACAACGCGGGGGCCACCAATCCCCAGGCGGCCTTCGAGTACCTGGGCCCGGGCCTTGTGTGTCTTGAAACTGCCGCCGATCCGGCTGGCCAGTTCATCCAGGACCATCTGGCCTACGTTGTGCCTGTTGCCTTTGTACTCGGTCCCGGGATTCCCGAGGCCAACGATCAGCCACGTGTCAGTCATGCGTCAATCCTAAGGTGGTAAAACGGCAGTGGCCGGATCCCGTGGGGGATCCGGCCACTGCTGCTGTGGTCCGAAATTACTCGGCTGCTGCCGAGGAAGCCTCAGTGGCGCCTTCGGATGCCTCTTCTTCGGTGACCTCGGTGGCCTCGGAGATGTTGACAACCAGGGCGTCAGCGTCGGCCAGCAGGACAGCGCCCTTGGGAAGAACGAGGTCGGAAGCGTGGATGTGCTCGCCGGCGCTGCGGCCTTCGATGCTCACCTCGACGGCGGTGGGCAGGTGGGTTGCCTCGGCTTCGAGGGAGATAACGGTCAGTTCCTGGTTGTAGACGTTGCCCGGGGCAAGTTCGCCTACGACGTGGACGGGGATGTCGACCGTGACCTTCTCGCCCTTGCGGACGGTCAGCAGGTCGATGTGCTCGATGATCTGCTTGATGGGGTCGCGCTGGACGTCCTTGACGAGTGCCAGGTGGCCTTCGCCGTTGATGTCCAGGGACAGCAGGGCGTTGGCGGTGCGGACGGCCAGGGTGGTGGCCTTTGCCGGCAGGGTGATGTGGATCGGCTCTGCACCGTGGCCGTAGATGACGGCCGGGATCTGGCCGGCCATGCGGGCGCGGCGGGCGAAGCCCTTGCCGAATTCAGTGCGTACTTCTGCTGCGAGCTTCTGCTCAGACATGTGTTTCTCCTTGAAGACTAAACGGTGTTCAGCAAGGGCGGAGGTCTGTTGCGACCTTCAACGCCGGGCGGCCCGCGGGCGGCCCTTCAAGAAGGGAGGTTCAGACCCAGTCGATAACGGAGACCTGCAATCTGATGTCCGCAGAACGGCAACCAGGTGCTCTCCCTCGCCAAGGTTTCGTGGAACAGCTTATCAGCGGCGGGCCCAATTCCTGAAAACGGGGCGCAATACCGATAAGGCGGTGGTGGGG